>JAFTFE010000181.1 GCA_017449765.1 Lachnospiraceae bacterium
AGACAGACAGACAGACGCGTAATTATGCCCTTTTTTACAATAGTATATGGAAATAAAGACAGTACTCATAAGTGTGTTTTATAACTTATGGGTACTGTTTTTGTTTTATAAATTAAAAATGGAGGAAGAAAAAAATATGAGGATTAAAAAATTTATTGCTAAAGCCTTATGTGCTACCATGCTTCTGACAGGAAGCGGTTTTGCAGGCATTAATTCTTCAGCTGAGGAATTTCAGGATGCAGGAGTGACAGAACAAACCGATAACAATGATGACCTTGTTCAAGCTTCTCCTACGGCTCAGGAGAATAAGGTTGTTATAGTTTCATGGAATGATGAAGTTGAGAATGTATTCAATTTAATGTTTGAATCACATCCGGATTTAAAGAAAAAAGCTCAGTTTATAGAAATTGATAAATGGGCTGAAGGCGTCAACTATAATGAAGAAATACAAAAATTGGTTAAGAATTCAAAGAATAACACAATAATTTTTGCGACTGAGATAGATGATTTGAAGAATCTTGACAAATTATCGGATGCATATGGTTCTGATGTACCTACTCCTTTGGCAGATATAGGATTTAATGCAGATGCTTATAAGAAGTCAGCATATAAGTATTTATATGACATTTGCGAATTCGACAATAAATTATATTTTGCTTCATGGCAGGCTTGCCCGGGTTACATATTATACAGAAAAGATATTGCGAAGGATGTCTTCGGAACAGATGATGCCGCTGAAGTTCAGGAACAATTGAAGGATTGGGATTCTTTCTATGATGCAGCGGTAGCTGTTGATAAGAAAGGATACAGTATATTATCCGGACCTGATGAACTTGGAATAGTAAATAATGTTGTATATGATGTATACGATTATCTGTATAATGATGAGAAGCTTGAAGATATTTTGAATTATTATAAAGAAGAAGAAGGAGTAGAGTACTCAAAGGACGCTATAGAATTTATGAAATATGCCAAGAAAATCGCACCTTACACAAATGGTCACGAAGCGTGGTCAGATGAATGGGCTGAAGATATGAAAGGTGATGTGTTCGCATGGTTTTCAACCACTTGGATGGATGGAATGATTATGGACGGAAATGATAAACAATTTGGTATATGTAACGGACCTGAGGGATTCTTCTATGGCGGAACTTTCTTAGGTGTGTACGATAACGGCGGATGTGAAGCAGAAGCTGCCGAGATGCTCAATCTCTTATGTACAGATTATGAAGTTGACAAAACACTTGTAGAAGAATTTGGAACTATGGTAAATAATACAGATGTAATTGAAGACTTTGTTGCAAGTGGAGATTCTGCCGGATTTGAATATGAATCTGTAGATAATCCGTTAAAATTGATGCATATTGCTTCATTGGCAGCAGGTGGAGAAGAATATGTAGAGCCTGAAAAGCCAGAAAACCCAGAAAAACCTGAAAAGCCAGAAAACCCAGAAAACCCGGTAGTTACTGTAGAGATGTACCGTCTCTATAATCCGAACTCCGGTGAGCATTTCTACACTGCAAATGAGACAGAAAAGAACAATCTTGTTGGTTATGGCTGGAGATATGAGGGCGTAGGTTGGAATGCACCTGAAAAATCTGACTCTCCTGTATATAGATTATATAATCCAAATGCGGGTGACCATCACTATACTTTAAGCAAAGAAGAAAGTGATCATCTTGTAAGTTTAGGTTGGAAATATGAAGGCATAGGCTGGTATTCAGATGATGCAAAGTCTGTTCCGTTGTATAGACAGTATAATCCTAATGCAAAAGCAGGAAGCCACAACTTCACTGTAAGCAAGGATGAAAATGACTGGCTTGTCGGTCTTGGCTGGAGAGAAGAAGGAATAGGCTGGTACGGAGCTAAGTAGTTATTTTCCTGTACCTTTAGATTCTTAAAAATATACCGTTTTGAAAACAGGATTATAATTTCCTTTCAAAACGGTATATTTTTTATGCTTTTCAGACATTATGCATTTACAATTAAATGTATATATATTCATATATTTTACTTGAAGAATTATAATAACAATGCTATAATATTTAAGATTGCATTAAGACCTAACCGAGACTTCTGAAAATGTAATTTTATCAATTTTAAAGTGGCATTTTCAGTTGTTTCGGAGTCTTAATTCAAAATAAATTCAAGGAGAAAAAATATGTTTAAGAAGTTTGAAATGGAACTTGCAGGCAGAACACTCCGTGTGGATGTCGGACGTGTTGCTAAGCAGGCTAATGGTGCTGCGCTTATGCACTATGGAGATACCGTTGTTTTATCAACTGCAACTGCATCTGAGAAGCCAAGAGAGGGGATAGATTTTTTCCCGCTTTCAGTTGAATATGAAGAGAAACTTTATGCTGTAGGAAAGATACCGGGAGGCTTTAATAAGAGAGAAGGTAAGGCAAGTGAAAATGCTATCCTTACTTCAAGAGTAATTGATCGTCCTATGAGACCGCTTTTCCCTAAGGATTACAGAAATGATGTTACTCTTAACAATATGGTTATGTCTGTTGATCCTGAGTGCTCACCTGAACTTACGGCTATGCTTGGTTCAGCTATCGCAGTAGCAATATCGGATATTCCGTTTGACGGACCATGCGCAACAACTCAGGTTGGCATGATAGACGGTGAGTTCGTATTTAATCCGAATGCAACTCAGAATCTTATATCAGATCTTAAGCTTACTGTAGCATCAACAAGAGATAAGGTTATTATGATTGAAGCAGGTGCAAATGAGATACCTGAGGCTAAGATGATTGAGGCAATATATGCAGCTCATGAGTTAAATCAGAAGGTTATTGCATTTATCGACCAGATAGTTGCTGAGTGCGGTAAGGCTAAGCACGAGTATACAAGCTGTGCCGTACCTGAAGAATTATTTGCAGCCATGAAGGAGATTGTTACTCCGGAAGAGATGGAGGTTGCGGTATTTACTGATGAGAAACAGGTAAGAGAAGAAAATATCAGACAGATTAAGGACAAGCTTACCGAAGCTTTTGCTGAAAATGAAGAATGGCTTGCTGTGCTTGATGAGGCTGTTTATCAGTATCAGAAGAAGACAGTACGTAAGATGATTCTTAAGGACCATAAGAGACCTGACGGCAGAGAGATTACACAGATAAGACCTCTTGCGGCTGAGGTTGATATAATTCCGAGAGTTCATGGCTCGGCTATGTTTACCAGAGGTCAGACTCAGATATGTAATGTTGTAACTCTTGCTCCTTTATCAGAGGCACAGAAGTTAGACGGACTTGATGAAAATGTCGTTTCCAAGAGATATATGCATCATTATAACTTCCCTTCATATTCTGTAGGTGAGACTAAGCCTTCAAGAGGACCGGGACGTCGTGAGATAGGACATGGGGCACTTGCAGAGAGAGCGCTTGTTCCTGTACTTCCGAGTGAAGAGGAGTTCCCATATGCAATACGTTCGGTGTCAGAGACTTTTGAGTCAAACGGTTCAACATCTATGGGTTCAACATGCTCATCATGTATGGCACTTATGGCTGCCGGTGTACCTATCAAGAAGATGGTTGCAGGAATATCCTGTGGTCTTGTTACAGGTGAGACAGATGATGATTATATTCTCCTTACTGATATTCAGGGACTTGAGGATTTCTTCGGAGATATGGACTTCAAGGTAACAGGTACTACCGAAGGTATCACAGCTATTCAGATGGATATCAAGATACATGGTCTTACAAGACCTATAGTTGAAGGTGCTATCGCAAGATGTCGTGAGGCAAGATTATTCATAATGGATACATGTATGAAGCCGGCTATCTCTGCTCCGAGAGAGACAGTCAGTGAGTTTGCTCCTAAGATTGTTCAGATGCAGGTTGATCCTGAGAAGATCGGTGAAATAATCGGACAGCGTGGTAAGACTATTAACGCAATCATTGATGAGACAGGAGTTAAGATTGATATAGATGACGATGGCAGAGTATGTGTATGTGGTGTTGAACAGGCAGGTATTGATAAGGCTGTTAAGATTATCCGTTCAATCGTTGATCCTATCGAGGTTGGTAAGACATATGACGGCAAGGTTGTAAGAATAATGAACTTTGGTGCATTTGTAGAGCTTGCTCCTAATAAAGACGGACTTATCCATATATCAAAGCTTTCTGATAAGAGAGTTGCCAAAGTTGAGGATGTAGTCAATATAGGTGACGAGGTAAAAGTTAAGGTTCTTGACATTGACAGAATGGGTAAGATAAGCCTTAGTCTTAAGGATGCAGAATAAATAGTAATAATTATTAATGGCGGCTTTAGCTACATGTCGAAGTCGTCATTAATTAAATACATTATCAGGAGGATATATAATGAAATTCGGATATTTTGATGAAGTTAACAAGGAATATATTATAGACAGACCTGACACTCCGGCACCTTGGGCAAATTATCTCGGTTCACCGGAATATGGTGCTATTATATCCAATAATGCCGGTGGTTACAGCTTTGTAAAATCCGGTGCAAACGGAAGAATAATCAGATACATATTCAATAATTTTGATCAGCCGGGAAGATACATATATATAAGAGATAATGAAAATGCTGATTATTGGTCGGCTTCATGGCAGCCCGTAGGAAAGCCGCTTGATAAATATAAGAGTGAGTGTCATCATGGTACGGGATATACAAATATAAAAGCTTCATATACCGGTATAGATACTGAGGCACTTTATTATGTTCCTCTTGACAAAACACATGAGGTATGGAAATTAAAGATAACCAATAATTCAGATAAGGAAAGAAACTTATCGGTATTCGGTTATTGTGAATTTACCAATGAAAATAACTATGAGCAGGATCAGGTTAACCTTCAATATACGTTATTTATAACCAAAACATATTTTGACGGTAACAGAATCAAACAGGTTATTAATGAGAATGTTAAGAAAAATTCAGTAAATGACAGTAAGATTGTTAATAGAATATTTGCAATGACAGGTTCTGATGTTGCAAGTTACTGTGGTGATAAAGAAGAATTTTTAGGAAGATATCATTCGTATGCTAATCCTGTGTCTGTTGTGGATGGCTCCTGCAATAACAAGCTTAATTATAATCTGAACGCTTGTGGTGCTTTAGAGACAAAAATTATTCTCAAGCCGGGTGAATCTAAGGAGATAGCTTTTATACTCGGCATGAAGAACGATGAGGAAACAGAAGAAATAATAGCATCTTATGATAATGTTGCCGCTAAAACAGCAGAAGAATTAGATGAGTTAAAGACATTCTGGCACAGCAAACTGAATAATTTACAGGTTAAGACACCAAGTGAAGCTTTCAATGCGATGATCAATACATGGAATGCATATCAGTGCTTTATGACTTTTATATGGTCAAGAGCTGCATCATTTTCATATTGCGGACTTCGTAACGGATATGGATACAGAGATACCGTTCAGGATATACAGGGTATTATACACCTTGCTCCTGAGATGGCACTTGATAAGATCAGGTTTATGTTATCTGCACAGGTAGATAACGGCGGTGGACTTCCTCTTGTTAAATTTGATCACAATGCAGGACATGAAGATACACCTGATGACGAGTCTTATGTAAGAGCAACAGGCCACCCTGCATATAGAGCAGACGATGCATTATGGCTTTTCCCTACTATATATAAATACATTGCCGAGACAGGTAATGTGGACTTCATAGATGAGGTTATAGTATTTGCAAATGGTGGTGAGGGAACGGTTTATGAGCATTTAAAGAGAGCAATTGACTTTTCCATGAACAGACTTGGCAATCATAATATGCCTGCAGGTCTTCATGCAGATTGGAATGACTGCTTAAGACTCGGTAAGAAGGGTGAGTCTTCGTTTGTAGCAATGCAGCTTTATTATGCAATGACGGTACTTAAAGGATTTGCCGAGATTAAGAAGGATGAGGAATACATAAGGTATCTTGATGACATACAGACTGCCCTTGGAAACATTATTCAGGATAAATGCTGGGAGGATGACAGATTTGTACGTGGCTATACCGAAGATGGTCAGATAATAGGTTCAAAACACGACAAGGAAGCTACGATGTGGCTTAATCCGCAGTCATGGTCTGTAATAAGCGGACTTGCATCTTCTGAACAGGCAGAAAAAGCACTTGAGTCTGTACATAGAGAATTAAATACACCATATGGAGTTAAGCTTATGAGTCCTCCATATGTAGACCACGCATTTGAGGGAGCATTAATGCTTCTTTTTAATCCGGGCACAAAAGAGAACAGTGGTATATTCTCACAGCCTCAGGGTTGGATAATACTTGCTGAATCTCTTATGGGACACGGTAACAGAGCCTTTGAGTATTTTATGGAGACCTCACCTGCAGCAATGAATGATAAGGCCGAGATAAGAAAGCTTGAGCCGTATTGTCATGGTCAGTTTACGGAGAGTGATGACAGTCCGTATGCCGGACGTTCACATGTACATTGGCTTACCGGTACTGCGTCGACTGTTATGGTAGGTTGTGTAGAAGGAATACTCGGTATAAGACCTGATTATTATGGTATAAAATTTGATCCGGCTGTACCATCGGAATGGAAGAACTTTGAGATAAGCAAAAATTATCGTGGAAAGAAACTTAATGTAAGTGTAAATAATCCTGACGGAAAGGAAAGCGGAGTAAAGGAAGTTATACTTAACGGTAAAACTTTGGAGTCAAATTATATACCTTATGATGAGTTGTCGGATGATAATAAAATAATAATTAATATGTAATAATATGGCAATAAAAAGGTAACCTTGAGTGGCTATTATTATTTTAATTCAAGTGATAACATACCGATAGTGAATGATTTGATAATTCAAAAAGTTCATATGGGGTGTTAAATATAAAAAAAGTAAATGTGCTTAAAGGAAATGCGAGGGGAATTTAATTTAAGTTCATTTACTTTTTTATATTTGAAAGTGAATAATATAATTGATAAATCTCCATAATAATTACAATTATAAAGTATTTATTATGGAGGTTTTTTATGTTGGAAGAAAAAAATATTGATAAATCCGAGAGTGGTCTTGGCAAAAATGAAAAGATAGGAAATCTCATAGAGGATTACGGACAGATAACACTTTCTAACAACAGATACCGCCAGAAGATACATCTTCTGAATATTATAGGTGAGATAGAAGGACATGAGGTGCTTGGAAGCAATACCAAGACAAGTAAATACGAGCATATACTGCCACAGCTTGCAGCTGTCGAGGATAATGACAATATTGACGGGCTTTTAGTGCTGCTTAATACTGTGGGCGGTGATGTTGAGGCAGGACTTGCCATCGCAGAGATGATTTCATCTTTGAGCAAGCCAAAGGTATGTCTTGTTTTAGGAGGAGGTCATTCAATCGGAGTGCCTCTTGCTGTATCCGGAGATGTTAGTTTCATAGTTCCGACGGCAACTATGGTGGTTCATCCGATACGTGTAAATGAGACAGTGTTAGGAGTTAAGCAGAATTTCGAATATATCGAAAAAATGCAGGACAGAATAATTGACTTTACGTCAAACCACAGCTCTATAAGTGAGGAAGCATTTAAGGAGCTGATGTTCAATACACAGGAACTGACAAAGGATATAGGTTCCATGCTGGTAGGCAGCGAAACGGTTGAAAAGGGCATTATTGACAGAGTAGGTGGAATAAATACTGCGCTTAATTGTTTATATGACTTGATAAATGAAAAGAAAAATAGTAAAATAAACCAGTATGAAAACTATTAAACTGCCATTTTATGGCGGTACATAGATAAGGAGAGTATTAATATGGCAAATACGGGAAGAAACGGAAGTAATAAAAGCCGAAGTAAAACCGTACATAATAATTCAAGAAATAATGTCAAGAAAAATTCGGTAAACAAACGTAAGGATTATAATCCCAGAAGAAATGAAATATATTTATTTATATATCTTGCAATAACGGTATTCCTGCTGTTAAGTAATTTCGGATGGTGCGGACCTGTGGGAAGATTTTTCTCTCATATTTTATTCGGTCTTTTCGGAACGATATCATACATATTGCCGTTATATATTTTTGTTACGGCAGGTTTTCTGTTGTCGAACGGCGCACAGAAAAAAGTTGTTAAACGAGTATTATGCATAGGACTTTTTTTAATTGTTGCAGCATTTATATTCCAAATGACGACAGCATTAGATACCGCATCACTTAAGACATTATACAGTGACGGAGTAAATGATAAAAAGGGCGGCGGTGCTATACTTGGCGGAATACTTATTCTTCTTTATAAGCTTATCGGACTTACCGGATCTATAATCGTTACGGTCCTTCTTGCCATAATCGGAATAATTGTAGTGCTAGATGTATCAATTATAGATATGCTAAAGTATAAACCCAATATTGATGATGACGATTATGATGATGAATTTGACTTTGAAGGATTATCGGAAAATGTAGATAATTCTGAAAAAAACAGGGATATGCTTGAGAAAATAAAGGTTCTCGAGTCAGAAGAGGATAAGAAAAAGAATAAGAAAAGCAAGAACAAACGTGTTCCTGAAGAGGAGGTTCATGAGCTTAAGCCCAACCCTTACAGTAATTTAGTATATGAAAATGCCAAATTAAATGATGCAGGCAGAGAAAAACCGAGAGATTTCTTCGATATTCCGATTGCCAAGTATACTGAAGAGACTGATACAGACATAACAGATAATAATAAAGGACAGACTGCTGATGGTTTACCTGAGGAATTAACCGGACCGGTATCAGATATTCAACCTGTTAAAAGACGCAGAAGAAAGACTAAGGAGTCCGAGCAGGAGATGCTTGCTGAGAGAGACGCAATAGCAGATGATTTAAGTTCGGTATCAGCAAAACCTGTATCCCATGCAGATGCCAAAGCAGGAGCAAAGTCGGATGATATTCTCGTAGGCGGTGACGAAGTAATAAGCGGTAAAGAATATGTATTTCCGTCATTGGAACTTCTTAAGGCAGGAACAAAAGGTGGTAAGAGCAACGAGGCAAGTATAAGAGAGACTGCTCAAAAGCTTAAGAGTACATTGGAAAACTTCGGCGTGACCGTCACCATAACTGATTATAGCTGCGGACCGGCAGTTACCAGATATGAGTTGCAGCCTGAGCAGGGTGTAAAAGTTAGTAAGATAGTTAATCTTGCTGATGATATCAAGCTTAACCTTGCAGCTGCTGATATAAGGATTGAAGCACCTATACCGGGCAAGGCTGCTATAGGTATTGAGGTTCCTAACAAGGAAAGTTCCTCAGTTATGTTTAGGGAACTTCTCGAATCCGAAGCATTTAAGAAGATGAACTCAAAGATTGCATTTGCAGTCGGTAAGGATATAAGCGGACAGGTGGTAGTGGCTGATATAGCCAAGATGCCGCATCTGCTTGTAGCAGGTTCAACCGGCTCCGGAAAATCCGTACTTATTAATTCACTCATTATGAGTATATTATATAAGGCAAAACCGGATGAGGTTAAGCTTATAATGGTTGATCCTAAGCAGGTTGAGCTTAGTATATATAACGGTATTCCACACCTTTTAATACCTGTTGTAACTGATCCTAAGAAAGCGGCAGGTGCGCTTAACTGGGCTGTAATGGAAATGACAAACAGATACCAGCTTTTTGCGCAGTATAATGTACGTAATCTTGAGGGCTATAATGCGAAAGTCAAAACTGTTACGGGAACTGATGAAGGAGTACCGGAATTAAAGAAACTTCCTCAGATAGTTGTAATCGTAGACGAGCTTGCTGATTTAATGATGGTTGCACATGGTGAGGTTGAGGATGCGATTGTTCGTCTTACACAGCTTGCAAGAGCTGCCGGCATACACCTTGTAATCGCTACACAGAGACCGTCTGTTGATGTAATAACCGGACTTATCAAGGCGAATGTTCCATCAAGAATCGCTATGACTGTATCTTCGGGTGTTGACTCAAGAACTATTATAGATATGAACGGTGCCGAGAAGCTGCTTGGTAAGGGTGATATGCTGTATTATCCTACAGGCTATCCAAAGCCTGTCAGAGTACAGGGAGCATTTCTTTCAGATGAGGAGATTGCAAATGTAACTAACTTCCTCAAGGAGCAAAGCGGTGAAGTTACCTATGATGAGAATGTCTCAGCAGAGATTGACAGCAGCAAGGCAGGAGGTACTTCGTCGGGCTCGTCATCAGGCAGTGATTATGATGAGTATTTTGTTGATGCAGGAAAATTCATAATAGGTAAGGAAAAGGCCTCCATCGGCATGCTGCAGAGAGTATTCAAGATAGGCTTCAACCGTGCTGCCAGAATTATGGATCAGCTTGAGGAAGCCGGAGTAGTTGGACCGGAAGAGGGCACAAAGCCAAGAAAGGTCCTTATGGTTATGGAAGAGTTTGAAAACTATGTAGAGGAGAATATGTAATATGACAGATATCGAAATAGCACGTGAGGCGAAGCTTGTTAATATCAAAGATGTAGCAGCTAAGCTTGATATAACAGAGGACGACCTTGAAATGTACGGAAAGTACAAGGCTAAGCTGTCTGATGAATATCTCGAGAAAATTAAAGATAATAAAAATGGAAAGCTCGTTCTTGTAACAGCTATTAATCCGACTCCTGCAGGAGAGGGTAAGACCACTGTTACTGTCGGTTTGGGTCAGGCTATGGGTAAGCTTGGAAAAAAATCCGTCATAGCCCTGCGTGAGCCATCACTCGGACCATGCTTTGGTATAAAAGGCGGTGCTGCCGGAGGCGGATATTCGCAGGTGGTACCTATGGATGACTTGAATCTGCATTTTACGGGAGATTTTCATGCCATTACATCAGCTAATAATCTTCTGTGTGCCATGCTTGACAATCATATGCAACAGGGCAATACACTTCATATCGATCCTAAGAGAGTTATTATCAAACGATGTCTTGATATGAATGACAGGGCATTAAGAAATATTATTATCGGTATGGGTGGCAAGATGGATGGCGTTGTAAGGCAGGATGGTTTTATTATAACCGTTGCATCTGAAGTTATGGCGATACTTTGTCTTGCAGAGGATATAAATGATTTACATGACAGACTTGGAAGAATGATAGTTGCATATAATACAGACAATGAGCCGGTTACCGCAAGTGACTTAAAGGCGGTAGGAGCTATGACGGCACTTCTTAAAGATGCAATAAAGCCTAATATAATACAGACACTTGAACATACACCTGCACTCGTACACGGAGGTCCTTTTGCAAATATCGCACATGGCTGTAATTCTGTAAGAGCTACACGTGCGGCACTTAAGATGGCTGATTATGTTATTACGGAAGCGGGCTTCGGCGCAGATTTGGGAGCCGAGAAGTTCATGGATATCAAGTGTCGTAAGGCAGGACTTTCACCTGATGCGGTCGTACTTGTAGCGACGGTAAGAGCTTTAAAATACAATGGCGGAGTGTCTAAGGATGAACTTAATAATGAGAATTTGGAAGCTCTGAAAAAAGGTATAGTAAATCTTGAAAAACACATAGAAAATCTACAGATGTATGGAGTTCCTGTTGTGGTTACGCTCAACAGATTTGTATCCGATACAGAGAAAGAACTTAAATTTATAGAGAATTTCTGTAAAGAAAGAGACTGCGATTTTGCCCTTGCAAATGTCTGGGAGAAGGGTGGCGAAGGCGGATTAGAACTTGCGCGTGCAGTTGTAAATACTGTTGAGACAAAGGAAAGCCATTTCAAGCCGTTATATGATAACGGTTTATCCATAAAGGAAAAGATAGAATGTGTAGCAAAGAAAATATATGGTGCAAGAGCGGTTAATTACAGCAGTGAGGCCCAAAAGGCGATAGCGAAGATTGAGTCACTGGGATTTGCGGATATGCCTGTGTGTATGGCTAAGAATCAGTATTCGCTTTCTGATGATGCATCAAAGCTTGGCAGACCAACGGATTTTGATATAAATATAAGAGAGGTATATGTCAGCGCAGGAGCAGGATTTGTGGTTGCCATTACAGGAACTGTTATGACTATGCCGGGACTGCCTAAGGTACCTGCTGCCGAGAGGATATATGTGGATGAAGAAGGAAAGATAAACGGACTTTTCTAATTGTTATGACATAATACGGAATTACTTAATAATTATAAAATAAATTGTGAAAGGAAGGAAGATATGGCACAGTTAATTGACGGTAAATTAATCTCCAAACAGATTAAAGATGAATTAAAGGAAAAAGTTGCTGAATTAAAATCACAGGGTACGGAAATATGTCTTGCAGTAATTCAGGTCGGAAACGACCCTGCCTCCACGGTATATGTGGGAAATAAGAAAAAAGCGTGCGAATACATAGGAATTAAGTCTCTTGCTTATGAATTACCTGAGAAGACAACAGAAGAAGAATTGCTTGAATTGATAGATAAGCTTAACAAGGATGATAGTGTAGACGGTATTCTGGTGCAGCTTCCTGTCCCGAAGCATATAAATGATGAGACAATTATAAACGCAATCTCACCTAAGAAGGATGTAGACGGCTTTTCTCCTGCCAGTGTAGGAGCACTCAGCATAGGTCAAAAAGGGTTTGTATCCTGTACTCCTGCCGGTATCATACAATTGCTTAAGCGATCAAATATAGAGATTGAAGGCAAGGAATGCGTTGTAATCGGCAGAAGTAACATAGTAGGAAAGCCTATGGCAATGCTTTTAATCAGAGAAAACGGAACTGTTACGGTATGTCATTCGAGAACTAAGAATCTTAAGGAGGTCTGCAAGCGTGCAGATATACTTGTTGCTGCTGTAGGCAAACCTAAGATGATAGATGCGTCGTATGTAAAGGAAGGCGCAGTTGTTATAGATGTAGGAATTCACAGAAATGAGGAAGGTAAGCTCTGTGGTGATGTTGATTTTTCTTCAGTTGAAAAGGTAGCAAGTGCCATAACGCCTGTACCGGGTGGTGTAGGACCTATGACTATAGCAATGCTTATGAATAATTGCGTGGAAGCAGGATTAAATAAATAATGAATATAATGATGGTATCACTTGGTTGTGATAAAAATCTGTGCGACAGCGAAACTATGATGGGTATTTTAAGAAAGAATAATTATAACCTGACCAATGAGGAAACAGAGGCAGATGCGGTTATAATCAACACCTGTACTTTTATACGTGACGCTATGGAGGAAAGTATTAATACTATACTTGAGATGGCGAAGCTTAAGGAAGGAAGACTTAAGTATATCATAGCAGCCGGATGTCTGGCAGAGAGATATAAAAATGAAATATTTGACGAGATTCCTGAGATAGATGCCTGTGTCGGTACGGCAAGTTTTGACAGGATAGTAGAGGTTATAAAGGAGCTTGAGTATTCTTCATCAGACGGCTTGTCCGAAGATTCTGCGGATTACGGGGACATAGACAAAAAATATGAACATAAGAAGGTTGCCATCTTCGATAATATAGATAAGCTGGCGGTATCGGATACACATAAGGCGATAGCTTCCGGTACATTTATGGGATATTTAAAGATTGCAGAGGGCTGTGATAAACATTGTACTTACTGTATTATTCCTAAGATTAGAGGAAGCTACAGAAGTGTTCCGATGGAAAAGCTTATCGACGAAGCTTCATATATGGCGGCTAACGGTATCAGAGAACTCATACTTGTAGCACAGGAGACCACCTGCTATGGCAAGGATATATACGGAAAGAAGTGCCTGCATGAGCTTATTGCAAAACTTGCCAAGATAGAAGGTATCGAATGGATTAGAATTATGTACTGCTATCCGGAAGAAATATATGATGAGCTTATAGATACATTTGTAAATGAGAAAAAACTCTTGCATTATATAGATATGCCGCTTCAGCATTCGGAAGATGAAATCTTAAGAAGGATGGGAAGAAGGACAGATAAGAAGTCGATTACAGAGGTTATTAATAAGCTTAGAGCGAAAGTGCCGGATATAGCGATAAGGACTTCACTTATTACGGGATTTCCGGGAGAGACAGAGGAAGAACACGAGAGTCTTATGGAGTTTCTTGATGATATGGAGCTTGACAGGGTGGGGGTATTTACATATTCGCAAGAAGAAGGAACACCGGCTGCCGAGTTTGACAATCAGATAGATGAAGAACTTGCACAAAAATGGCGTGACGAGATAATGGAGCTTCAACAGGAAATATCAGCAGATAAGAATGATGATATGATAGGACATACATATAAGGTCATCATAGAGGGCTATGCTCCTGATGATGACGTATATGTAGGAAGAACATATAAAGATGCGCCCGGCGTAGACGGACTTGTATTTGTAAATTGTGATTATGAACTGATGTCAGGAAGCATAGTAGATGTTAAGATAAAAGAGGCAGGACCTTATGATTTGATAGGAGATGTGGAAGATGAATTTACCGAATAAACTTACGATAATGAGAGTTATACTTATACCGTTTTTTCTTGTGGCACTTATGGTGTCCGCTATACCATATGGCAAGTGGATTGCGCTTGGTATATTCTGCGTGGCAGCTATTACAGATACCTTAGACGGTCATATTGCCAGAAAATACAATCTTATAACCAACTTTGGTAAGTTTATGGATCCGCTTGCTGATAAGTTGCTTGTATGTTCAGCTATGATTGCACTTATTGAACTTGAAAGAATACCTGCCTGGATAGTAATTATAATAATAGCAAGAGAGTTTATAATAAGCGGTTTCAGACTTATAGCTGCTGACAAAGGAATCGTTATAGCAGCAGGCTGGTGGGGAAAAGTTAAAACCGTTGTTCAGATGGTAATGATTATAATACTTATATGTGATTTCGGAGGACATATCGCATGGCTTGTAGAGCAGATATTCATTTATGCAGCACTTGCACTTACTATTATTTCACTTGTTGATTATCTGATGAAGAACAAGGGTGTACTGTCTGATTAGGAGCAATAATGGAAGAACAATTAGTAAAATATCTTATAGATAATAAACTTACCATAACAACTGCGGAATCCTGTACCGGAGGTATGATATCTTCAAGTTTAGTTAATGTACCGGGAGCTTCATGGGTACTTAACGAGGCACATATTACTTATGCTAACGAGGCTAAAATGAAGATACTCGGTGTAAAGAAGAAAACACTTGATACTTACGGTGCTGTATCTGAGGAGACCGCTTATGAGATGGCTGAGGGTGCGGCAAAAATTGCTGATGCTGACTGCGCAATTGCCGTAACAGGAGTTGCAGGGCCTGACGGAGGAACAAAAGATAAGCCCGTTGGAACAGTATATGCAGGATTTTATATCAAGGGTAAGATAGTGGTTGAAAGATACAATTTTGACGGTGACAGATATGAAGTAAGAAGACAGACGGCGGATAAGACAATCAATCGCCTTTATGAACTTCTTGTTTAAATATCAAATTGGCATGTGATGAATACATGCCAATTATTTTTTTATCATTTTTTTCATTATATAATGTACATATTCAGTGAGTCTGTCCTTATCCTGCAGGAATGAGTCGATAAGTTCTATATAAGTTTCTTCATCCTCATAGCTTTTCTTGTATCCATGCATTATACCGCTGTCAAGCTGTGTTATGAAGTAGCCGCTTTTTCTGACATAACAGTTTTCCTTCATAGCCTTTTCACGATAACTTTGGTCTACGTAGGTTGCCACGCTCTTATGTATTGCCCTGTCCTCGGCAGGAAGATAGTAGTATTCCCGATAATTATCAAAGAAAAATTTCAATTCATCTTCAATTATGTTCACACTTAGCGTTGCTTCATTTTGGTATCCGGTGATTGTGATGCCGTTACTTCCTGTTGAAAGTCTTTTGGGTATGGAATAATCAAGCATAAGATTAAACTGTAACTTGTTGTTTTTTACATGCATCGCCTGCAGTGTGAAATTTCCATCACAAAATCTTTTATAAGACATAAGACAACAGTTATATATCAACCCTTCGATATCTTCAAAGTTATGCTGCAACAAAAGCTGCTCTTTTTTGTCATCAGGTTTTTCAAGATACTCCCGGTATATTTTAATTAAATCTCCGCCCGAATACTTATCCAGCCTGTTTATACCGAGAAAATGCTCCAATGTTTTCTGCTTCAGATTATCTAAATGAAGTAATTCTTTGTATGGTCTAATGATTTTGTACAAGTCTACGCTTTCAATATTGTCAAATGTATAGCTTAAGCCGTATTCTTCGAATTTTTTCTCAAGATAAGGTATATCAAAGCCATTTCCGTTATAATTAATCAGATATTTATATTTTGAGATAAAATCCATAAAAACAGTTATGATTTCAAGCTCGGATTTTCCGTCATCATTAAACCACTGTTTTATAATTAGTTCATCACCCTCATAATATCCGCAGCCAATAAGATAGATGAATGTTTGATTTGCCGCGAAACCGGTAGTTTCAATATCAAACAGGACAAAATCAGATGGTGAATAATAGTCTTTTATCTGAATAAGTTCGTTATTTCTTGCCTGATTGGATAAAATCTGCATATCAATACCTCACAAAATATAATAATTCAAAATTAGTTCATTTAAGTTTAACATATTTGTCATGATTTAACCACTTGTATTTTTTGATTAATGTGGTATAATTCATATGTTAACTATTATAATGGAGGAATTGGAAATGATAAAGCCTATAGATATTAAAACACAGAAATTCAAGAAAAGCATTTTTGGTTATAAAGCAGCTGATGTTGATACATTTGTAGATTCAGTATATAGAGAATATGAAGAGGTTTATAACGATAGGAACAAATTCGCAGATGACCTCGAGAAGCTTAATTCTTCATTACAGGAGAACAGATTAAAGTTATTTGAGCTTGAAAATCAGGTTCAGAAATTAGAAAATGATGGTGGTTCAAATACTGAAGATGCACAGAGAAAAGCAAATGAGATTATTAAAAATGCTGAAGCAAAGGCGGCAGAGATTATCGCAAATGCTAAGAGACAAAGCAGTCAGACAAGCAGTATATTTGAAGATGAACCTGTAGTTGAGCCGATTAAGACCGAGCCTGTTAAGGAAGAACCTGTCAGAGAATCAGCTTCATCAAGATTTTTCAAGAAAGCTGAGGAGGAAGTTAAACAGGCGGCAGCATCTGATAATGATGACGATGATGAAATCTTTGTAGGTGAGATAGAGGATGCCAGAAAGCCGGATAGAATGATGATAGGTGATGGCGAAGAGGAAGAAGCAGATTTCGAATTCTTATAAGATATTACATAAAAGTGTTGCTTGATATGGCAGCACTTTTTCTTTAGGAGTATAACTTATGTATGCATATATCAAAGGATCAGTAGAATCAATTGGCGTGGAAAGCTTTGTCATAGAAAATAACGGTATAGGCTATAGGATACTGTCGAGTTCAAATGTTACGTCAAAATTAAAACTTAAAGATAATATAACAACTTATACGTATCTTAATGTCAGAGAAGATGATATGACTTTATTCGGCTTTTTATCGGATGAAGAAGTCAGTGTATTTAAGCTTCTTATATCTGTAAGCGGTATAGGACCTAAAGGTGCGCTTGCAATAATGTCAGCGCTTACCTTAGATGAGCTTAGAGTGGCAGTTTTGTCAGATGATTATAAAGCTATTGCCAAGGCAAACGGTGTAGGTCCAAAGACTGCTCAGAGAGTTATCATAGAATTAAAAGATAAATTCAAGCTTGAAGATATATTTATGGGCTCTGACATATCGGATGACTTGTCAGATAATGCCGGCAGTGATATTATAACTGAGACAGCTATGGCACTTACAAGTCTTGGTTATTCGAATGTAGAAGCACTGCGTGCCATTAAGAAGATTGAAAATGCCGACAGGCTTACAGTAGAAGAATTACTTAAGGAGGCTCTTAAGAAGCTGATATAATATGGATAGAATAATTAACGCCGACATTATGCCGGAGGAGGATAAAATTGAACAGGGATTAAGACCGGAATATCTGTCGGAGTACATAGGTCAGGAAAAAGCAAAAAAAAATCTTAAGATTTTTATAGAAGCAGCAAAGAAACGAAATGAATCTTTAGACCATGTATTATTATACGGACCGCCGGGACTGGGTAAGACCACTCTTGCAGCAATTGTTGCAAATGAGATGGGGGTTAACTTAAAGATTACTTCAGGTCCGGCTATCGAAAAACCGGGAGAGCTTGCAGCTATACTAAATAATCTTTCTGCAAATGATGTATTATTTATAGATGAGATTCACAGACTTAATAAGCAGGTTGAAGAAGTTCTGTATCCGGCTATGGAGGATTTTGCCATAGATATAGTTATAGGCAAGGGAGCAGGCGCAAGGTCTATAAGACTTGAATTACCCAAATTTACATTAATAGGTGCCACTACAAGAGCCGGTATGCTTACCGCGCCGCTTCGTGACAGATTCGGAGTAGTGAACAGACTTGAGTTTTATAATGTTACTGAGCTTATGCAGATTATCATCCGTTCAGCAGGCGTGCTCGGTGTCAATATAGATGATGAGGGCGCGTTAGAGATAGCCAAACGATCAAGGGGAACTCCTCGTCTGGCAAACAGATTCTTAAAGAGAGTAAGAGATTTTGCAGAGGTCGAGCATAATGGCGTGATAGACTATGAAGTTGCAAAGCTGGCCCTCGACAGATTGGATGTTGATTCGGTTGGTTTGGACAATACGGATAGAAATATTTTGGAGACGATGATTTATAAGTTCAATGGCGGTCCTGTCGGTCTTGACACGTTGGCTGCTGCCATAGGCGAGGATTCGGGTACTATCGAAGATGTTTATGAGCCGTATCTTATAAAAAATGGGTTTATTAATAGAACTCCACGTGGTAGAATAGTCACAGAGAACTGTTACAGGCACTTTGGATTAGAAGAAATGATAAAATAGATGAGATGATACTAAAGTAAAAGGAGAAAAGATATGTCAAATAAAGTAGATATTCCTGTAGTTATTAATGGTAAAGTTTATACATTGAGCGGATATGAGGGAGAAGATTATCTCCAGAATGTTGCCACTTATATTAATGGTAAGATAGCTGAGTGCAAGACCTCGGACCAGTACAGAAGGATGAATACCGAGTATCAGGGAGTGCTTCTTGCTCTTAATATAGCTGATGATTATTTCAAAGCAAAGAGCCAGGCTGACAATATGGTTGTGGAGGACTCGACCAAGGAGCAGCAGCTGTATGATTTAAGACACGAAGTTATAGAGGCTCAGATAAAGCAGGAATCAGCTTTGAAGATGATTGAGGAATACAAGGAGCAGATAAATGCTTTACAGAGAAAGATAATTCAGTTGGAATCTGAAAAAGGTAGAAATGAGTAATGTTAAATTCTAACTTGGAAATTCTTGCACCCTGTGGTTCATACGAGATACTTAAAACTGCCATCCATGCAGGAGCTGATGCCTGCTATATAGGTGGCAGTAAATTTGGTGCAAGGGCTTATGCTGAAAATGTTTCAAATGCCGGGCTTGAACAGGCAGTCGATTATACCCATATTCATGGAAAAAAACTATATCTAACGGTTAATACGCTATTTAAGGAAAGTGAATTATCGGAAGGCTATGATTATATCAAATTCTGCTATGAGGCGGGAGTTGATGCTTTTATTGTGCAGGATTTGGGTTTATTCAAGCTTATTAGAGATAATTTTCCTGATGTAAATATACATTGCAGTACGCAGATGAATATTACATCATACCATGCTGCAAAATATATGAGAGAACAAGGGGCATCAAGAGTGGTAACAGCCAGAGAGATGAGTCTTGATGAGATCAGGAAGATTAAAGATAACGTGGATATAGAGGTTGAGACCTTTGTACACGGAGCTATGTGCTATTCATACAGCGGACAATGTTTACTTAGCTCACTTGCGGGAGGCAGAAGCGGTAACAGGGGACGATGTGCACAGCCATGCAGAAAATGCTATGACGGAGAATATTTACTTTCTATGAAAGACCTTTGTTCACTTGAGCTTCTGCCTGAACTTATTGATGCGGGTATAGATTCGCTCAAAATAGAAGGTAGAATGAAGAATGAATACTATGTGGCTTCTGCTGTCAGTGCATATAAGGAATTATCTGAGGATTACATTAAAGGGATTTTTGATATTAGGAAGGTCGAAAAATACAGATTTAAACTTGCCAATATATATAATCGCGGTGGATTTACGGATGGATATTTCTTCACGCATAATTCTAAGGATATGATATCTAAGGACAGACCGAATAATCAGGGGGTAAAGATAGGTCAACTAAAGGCAGTAAAAGACGGAAGAGTCTTAATAAGTCTGTGTGAGGATTTATATAAGGGTGATATACTGGAAATCAAGCTTGCTAATACAGGTTATGATAAATACAATAAGGCCGGTTCCCAGGGAGACGGTTATAAAGATATAATAGAGATAACTTCTGATTCAGACAAAACAAAAAAAGAAGAAGTATGGCTCAACGCTCCTAAGACTAAGAGTATCATTTCAAACCAGGATATTTACAGAACAAGATGTAAGCATATATTGGAGGAATATGAGAAACTTGAAAGGAAAAACAATATATCTGCCCAATTCAATGGTAAAATTGGAGAGAACATCAGCCTGATAATAAAAGAAGAATTATATGGCAATGAATTCTTTTATGAATCTGTAGGAGATATAGCAGAGAGGGCGGATAATAAAAAAGCGGATAAGGAACAGATATCAAAGAAGATAAAACAACTCGGTAATACAGATTATATTATGAACGAGATATCATTGAATGTCGACGAAGATGCATTTATCCCTGCAAGTGTAATAAAACAGCTTAGACGCTCGGCTATAGAGGGTATAGAAGGAAAGATTGCCAAGCATTTTAAGAGACATTCCGATGATGAAGGATATGAGGTGTATCGCAGCAGGTGTGATCTGTCTAAAAGCGAAACAAATAAAAACAGTTTATCTGTATCAGACGGTAATAAACATAGATTAAAGGTTGGAGTAAGAACTGTAGAGCAGCTTGAGGCGGTGCTTAATTTTTCTGATATATATGGGATATATATGGGGAAAAATCTTTATATAAAGATTAAGGATAGTTCTTTGTATAATATGCTTCTTGACAGGAATATTAAGCTGTATATTGAGCTTCCGTATGTCATAACAGGCAGCTTTGACATTGATAAATATTTGCAGGGTATTTCTTATGACGGAATATATATAAGGAATTTAGATGCATTTTCCGTAAAAAAGGTCTATAATAAGGATGTTGTATGCGGAGCGGGACTTTATGCCTATAATAATCTTGCTGTAGATTTTTTGAGCGAAAAAGTACACAATGCAAGTTTAACATTCGAGCTTTCTAAGGAGCTTAATCTTAGAGAGCTTAAGTCTTTGAAAGGTTCGGCATTTGAGCTGGTGGTTTATGAATATCAGCAGGTTATGCTCGCAAATAATTGCGTACTAAAGACTAAGGATAAGTGCAATCATAATAACGAGGTTGTAAAAATAAATGACGACAGAGGCAACGGATTCTATGCAGTATGTAATTGTGAAGAATGTTTAAATATGATATATAACGGTGTTCCGCTGGTAATATTTGATAAGGATATTGATTTGGATTTTGTAAAATATCACAGAATCAATTTTGTATTTGAGGATAAAAATATGGTTGATAATGTTATGAGCTCATATTTGACCGGTGTCAAAACTGACTTGGAATATACGACAGGACATATCAAAAGAGGAGTAGAATAATATGGTAAATATTATTTGTGAGGTATCTAAATATCTGATTATCTTCTTTATGCTTCTTTATACTATAAAGTGCTTTACTGTAATGACTACGGCAGATGAGGATAAGAAGAAACTAAAATTAAATATGCAGATAGTATATGTATTTATTATACATTTTTTGTGCTATCTCACGTTATATCTTCGTATTGGCGGACGCAAGCTGCTTTTGTTTTATGCGGCACAGATATTTGTAGCGGTCTTTTATATGATTGTATTTCATGGACTATATAAGGATTCATCACGACTTATAACCAATAATACTGCTTTTCTTTTATTAATAGGATACATTATACTTACCAGACTTGATTTTAATCTGGCAGTCAAACAGTTTATATTTGCTACGGTTGGATTAGCCGTAACCGCATTTATACCGTTTATAATGAATAAATGGAGAAACTTAAGAAAATACGGTGTATTTTATGGCGTGATAGGTATTATTATTCTCCTTAGTGTATGGGTTCCGGGACTTGGCATAGTAAGATATGGTTCAAGAAACTGGATACATATTGGAAATTTTACCATTCAGCCTATGGAGTTTGTTAAAATTATATTTGTAATGTTCGTAGCAAGCATGCTGGTTAAAGCAAATACTTTTGGTGATTTATTTGTGAATGCGGTTATCTCGGCAAGCTATATGGGTGTTCTTGTATTAGAGAAAGATTTGGGAGCGGCAGTTATATTTTATCTTACTTATGTATTTATGGTGTATCTTGCCACATCAAGGTCATATTATCTGATTGGCGGGATTGGACTCGGAGTATTGGCAGTAGTTGGTGGATATGTATTATTTAAGGATTCACTGTTTCACCATGTCGTCACAAGAGTTGAGGCGTGGAAGGACCCTTTTAAATACATTGATACAGGCGGTTATCAGGTATCCCAATCCCTTTTTGCTATGGGAACAGGAGGGTATGTCGGCTCAGGTCTGGCAAATGGTCGTGCCAATACCATACCTGTAAGTGAGAGCGATTTTATATTCTCCGCCATATGTGAGGAGATGGGTGTAATATTCGGACTTGCACTAATACTCGTTATAATAAGTATATTTATATCCTTTGTAAATGTTGCCATGAAATCAAGAAAGGCATTTTACAAATACATAGCTTTTGGATATGCTTCGATTTATATTATTCAGGCATTTCTTAATATAGGAGGAGTAACTAAATTTATTCCTTCGACAGGAGTAACACTTCCGCTTATCAGTTACGGAGTAAGTTCAGTTTTAAGTACATTGATTATTTTTTCGATAATGCAGGGCGTATGTGTCATAAGTAATAAAGAGGCAGAGAAAAATGAAAAAGAAAAAGCAAGAATCAGGGCAATTAAAGAACAACAGCAATATGCAGCCACAGGTCCTTACCAGCAAGGATGAAGAATTCTTGGAGAAGGAAAAGGAAAGAGCACATAATAATAAGATTAAGAATAAACCTATATTGGTTATTACTTATTTTATGGTTACAGTCTTCGTATGTATGATAGGATATGTGATTTATTTCATGCAGTTTAAGAGTATGTCTGTTATAGCTAACTCACGTAATGTAAGGCAGGATTCATTTGCCGAGACTGTGGAAAGAGGAGATATAATTACCTGTGATGGTGTTGTTATAGCTACGAGTCATACTGACGAGGGAGGAAATACAACCAGGGAATATCCGTATTCAAATATGTTTGCGCATGTTGTCGGATTTGATAAATATGGTAAAACAGGGATAGAACTCCAGGCTAATTTCTATCTTCTAAGAAGTCACATAAATATATTTGAACGAATATATAACGAGCTTGGAAATGTAAAAAATCGTGGAGATAATGTAATAACCACTATTGACTTTGCGCTTCAGGAGGCTGCATACAATGCACTTGGTAATTGTAAGGGGGCAGTCATAGTTATGGAGCCGGATACGGGCAAGGTGCTTGCTATGGTTTCCAAGCCGGATTTCAATCCTAATGAAATAGATGATGTATGGGAGTATGTTCATTCGGATGAAGGATCGGAAAGTACGGAACTGCTTAATAGGGCAACACAGGGCTTATATGCACCGGGATCGACATTTAAGGTTGTTACCCTGCTTGAATATATAAGAGAAAATCCATATTCATATTTAAGCTATGAATATAATTGCAGTGGTAGTGAAATATATGCCGGAGTAAATATACATTGTTATGATTCTACTGCTCATGGACATGAAACACTTGCGGATTCTCTTGCGTATTCATGTAATGCATCATTTGCAAATATAGGAATGGGACTTGATTTTGGTGAATTTAATAAGACGGCTGAGAAACTTCTTTTTAACTCTGAGCTGCCATATGAAAATGAATATAATATGTCGGAATTTGTGATAGATGAGAATTCTGCAAAGAGTGAGATGCCCCAGACTGCCATAGGACAGGGAAATACGAGGATCACACCGATTCATAATTTAATGATAGTATCATCAATAGCCAATGGTGGTGCTCTGATGAGACCGTATTTGGTTGATAAAATAGTAAATGATGACGGAGCCGATGTGAAGAAATTTCAGGGAAAAGCTTACGGAAACCTTATGACCAGTGAAGAAGCCTTAATACTCACGGATTATATGAAGGGGGTATGTGATTATGGAACTGCAGCGAGGTTTTTCCGTGATACTCCTTATGATGTGGCGGGCAAAACAGGAACTGCCGAATATGATAACGAAGGTAATTGCAATTCGTGGTTTATAGGATTTTCAAATCCGGATAATCCTGATATATGCATAAGCGTTGTAGTGGAAGATTATAATTCTAACGGCCTTTCTGCAACAAGTGTGGCAAAAAGTGTGTTTGATACATACTATGCTAAATGATTCTTGATATATAATTTATATTTTGTTATAATAGTCTCGATATATGACACACCAATCTTTTAAGATGCAGGAGGAATTGCAATGATAGAAGCAACAAGCTGTGGTGGTGTGGTAATCTTTCGAGGCAAGGTGTTATTGCTTTACAAAAATTACAAAAACAAGTATGAAGGTTGGGTTTTACCTAAAGGTACAGTAGAAAAAGATGAGGAGTATAACGAGACAGCACTAAGAGAGGTAAAAGAAGAGACAGGTGTTACTGCTCAGATAATTAAGTACGTGGGGAAAAGTAATTATTCATTTAACACTTCATATGATGTAGTGAATAAGGATGTTCACTGGTATCTTATGATGGCTGACAGTTATTATAGTAAGCCACAGAGAGAAGAGTATTTTTTGGACTCAGGTTACTACAAGTATCATGAGGCATACCATCTTCTTAAGTTCCCGAACGAAAAGCAGATATTAGAGGAGGCGTATTCCGAATATCAATCCTTAAAGCATAATAATCTATGGGGAAGCAAGAAGTATTTTTAGGTATCTGTATTATGAGCAAAGATAAAACCCGTATTATCGGGTTTTATTTGTTTTGCTTTAGCAATTACAAATGAAGTAAAATATGAGAATATTGATATAAAAAAGAGGATAGATTTATGGAAGATAAGAACGATATAATTCCGATGATAGAATTAGATGATTTGAAAGATGACAAAATTGAAGAACCTTTTCAGATTCAAGAGGTAAAAAAAGTTTCAAATCAGAAAAAAAAGAAAACAAAAAAAGTAAAAAAGATAGCCTATAATGTGGCTATGATAGTTTTGATTTGTATTTTCGTCGGAAGTGCATCATATCTGATTAACTATTATTGGCAGGCAAAGAAAGTAGATAGTAAGTCTGATGAATTAAAAGACATGATAGTGGATAATGTTGATGAAGATATTGATACTGAAAAATACGAAGAAGTGGAAAGTGTAATAGATGATGACGGTAACAAGGTGGATTATGTTTATATCAATGGAGTAAAATGTCAAAAGAAATTTGCTATTATATATGAAAAAAACAATGACTTTATTGGCTGGTTAACTTTAGACGGTACGGTAATTGATTATCCGGTTATGCAGACTATAAATGATGAAGAATATTATCTTCACAGAGATTTCGACGGCAAATATAATGGAAACGGTACATTATTTGCGGATACGGATTCTAACATTGAAAAACCGAGTGACAACATACTTATATATGGGCATAATATGAAAAATGGCAGAATGTTCCATGAGATACTAAATTACGCAGATGAAAATTATTATAATGAACATAAATATATTCAGTTTGATACTATATATTGTGATGGAAAATATGAGGTAATAGCAGCATTTACAACAAAAATTTATGATGTAGATTATACAGGATTTAAATATTATAATTTTTTTGAGGCTGATTCCGAAGAAGAATTTAACTATTTTGTTGAATCGTGCAAGAATCTTACAAACTATGATATACCTGTAACCGCATCTTATGGAGATAAGCTTATTACGCTTTCAACTTGTGCTACAAGCGATGATGCCGGAAGATTCGTAGTTGTTGCCAAGAAGATTGAATAAATTTATAATTTTATGTTAAATGGAATTCTTGACATAGCCCATAAAATATGTTATATTTCCATTTGCTGAGCCGGTGTGTCGGAATTGGCAGACGAGGCAGACTCAAAATCTGTTGCGGGCAACCGCGTATGGGTTCAAGTCCCATCACCGGCATGAAATAAAGGTAGTGAAAGCTCTTTGAGCTTCACTACCTTTTTTCATGCCGATGCCTTGAACCCATTGGGTTCAAGGTCTCGCCACTATTATTGATAGAATTTGAAATACCTCTTTTATTTTAGTTTGATTTAAGCTATAATAAAAAAGATTATATTATACGGAGGGGAATTCGTATGCTTGAAAAGGATTGTGCAATTCATACTATTGTAGATGGAGATTTTACTGCCAAACTTCTTCCGGAAGGTTATCTTTCCATTAGATATAAGAATTATGACTGTTATGGAATTACTGTTAATGAAGAATTATCTGAAGAAAAGATGAGGGAAGTCTTAGGCTATGTAGAGACTGTTTATACATATCGCGAGGATGAGGATGAAGAGACAGGCTCTGCAAAGAAAAATGATAATTCAACTAAAAGTTATGATGAGCCGGTTGATGTAAATGATGAATTTTATCAAAGATATGGCTTTATTCCTAAGAAAAAGAAGATGGATTTAAAAATTCAGGACAAAGATTTCTCCGAAGTGCCTAATGATCTGTCTTTTAATTATGTTTGGGGTACTCTTAACAGAGTTGATAAGAATATTCTCAAGAATAAAGTATTAGCACATCTTGAGAGCCAGAAGCTTAAAGAAGAATTCGACAGAATTGAGCTTATGATTAAGTTTGAGATACCTTATGATGTTATAAAAGCGGTATATTATGACATTGACGAGAAAGAATTACAAATATTATATAAAAGGCTGACAAGGACGAAGTAATGTCAATTAAGATACTTTTATTAGAGGACGATGCCTCTTTGGCAATGGGAATAGAATATTCACTTAAAAGTGAGGGATATGAGGTGACTCATATCTCTACTTTTAATGAGGGAAAAGAGTGGCTTAATCGCTACGAAAATACAGAAGATATTGTCGGAATATTCGATGTTATGCTCCCTGATGGAAACGGTTTTGAACTTCTTAAACTAATGAGAGAAAGTAGCGTTGATTTTCCGGTTGTTTTTTTAACTGCTGTATCTGATGAGAATAATATTGTACAGGGGCTTGACATAGGGGCAGATGATTACATTACTAAACCTTTTCATGTAAAGGAACTTATGTCAAGACTTAAGGCGGTTATTCGAAGATACAGGATAGGTGAGGAACGCCTTGCGGAAAAAAATCAGGATAGAGCAGGTATACCTGATTCCCAATATGGCGATAACAATATTAAATCGGATATAAATGATGCTCATAAAACTGACATAAATGAAAATTATGTTTATACATATAAGGATCTGACAATAGATACTCATTCCGCTGCAGTATATAAAGACTTTAATTCCGATAAGAAGAAAATCGAGCTTACTCATAGTGAGTATAAGCTGCTTCTGTTATTTTTAGATAATAAAGATATTGTTCTTGAAAGAAGCACCATACTTGATAAAATATTTGACAGCAACGGTTCATTTGTAGATGACAATACATTATCGGTCTATATCAAACGACTGAGGATAAAGCTTGGAGAAGAATTTGACGGAAAACCATATATTAAGACCGTAAGAGGTATCGGTTATATAATGGAAGGTTAGTGATATGAAAAGTAACGGATATTATATGTATTGCACAATTGGCGGCATACTTATAATTGCGACGATTATATGTGGGATAATATATGATTCGAGTATAATATTTGTCGTTATTACGGCTTTATTTGAGACAGTTATCTATGTTGCAGGTCTTATAATCTACAATCAGCTTTCAAAGCAGATAAAATCCATTCGGATGTCTGTTGAAAAACAAAATGAAAGTATTCCGTATCAGTTTTCGGAGGGCGAGATTGGTAAACTGTCGGCGAGTCTGAATAATATGCTTTCCGAGCTTAAGGAGACGGAGATTAAACAGAAGAAAGAAAAGGAATTCTTACGTGATATTATATCCGATATATCCCATCAGATTAAGACACCTGTTGCCTCGCTTACTGTCTTTAATGATATTCTAATAAATGAAGTTGAAGAAAAACACAGACCAATGATTGAAGAGTCAGGTCTTCAGATAGAAAGGATAAAATGGCTGGTGCTTTCCATGCTCCAGCTTGCAAGGATTGAGGCTGATGCCATA
This sequence comes from Lachnospiraceae bacterium, assembly GCA_017449765.1. Lineage (GTDB taxonomy): Bacteria > Bacillota > Clostridia > Lachnospirales > Lachnospiraceae > Coprococcus_C. The sequence goes on from JAFTFE010000181.1 coordinate 28,387, forward strand.
ACTTTTACAAGGAAAGAGGTATCATTTAAGATAGTAATAAATTCCTGTATAGATATTCTTTCCGTAAAGGCAAAGGAAAAGAATATATCCTTTAATATATGCGAGGATGACAGCAATATAGAAGTTGATGAGGAATGGTTTAAGGAAGCTCTTATAAACATTCTGAAAAACTCCATAGAATACAGTCCTGACGAATCACATATCGACATAGACATAAAGAAGACTCCGCTTGAAACAAGAATATATATAACCGATTACGGTATCGGAATACCTGAGAGCGAGAGATTAAATATCTTCAAACGCTTTTACACCATACACAGTAATAAGGTTAATCCAAACAGCGTAGGCATTGGACTGTCCCTTTCCAAGAGTATAATCGAAGGAATGGACGGAAAAATCTGGGCTGAAAGTAAGTTTAAGGACGAATGCAAGGGTGATGAGCACTCTTATACAAGGATGGTTATATCCATTTACAGCTAAAAAAAGAGCAACTATGAGAAAAAAGTAAAAGCAGGTTTAACAGCCTGCTTTTATCCTTTGGCATTATCAACATTTTTAAAAAATTCGTTAAAGTCACAATTTAATATTTCAGTAAGAGCAATAAGCATTTCTACCGAAGGATTGTTATGTCCGTGAATAACCTTGCTAAATATTCCTGTAGTAACATAATCAACACCTTTAATATTTAACTTTGCAATGACATCAATATATCGCATATTTCGTTCTTTGCATAATCGTTCAATGTTTGTTCCGATAATCGGATTACGTGTTTGAGTTATTCTCTCCATTTTTACATCTACTCCTTAATAAAATTTTATCCAAAATAGAAGTTTTGCAGTGTCCAAAATGGAAGTTTTGTGATATAATCAAATTCACACCTTTAATTTAAGGCTTAGTAAAATCAGATAGGAAGTGTTTAGATATGAAAAAAATGATATTTAGATTTCTTGCAAAGATAGGTATATATCCTGAGGGAAGTCCGACTAAATGGAGTTATATATTATTTGCGGTTGCTATAGTGGTTAATATAATCACGTATAGTAAAAGTCCTGTATTTATAGTTATAGGACTATTAATAAATGCTTTATGGATATTCGGAACAGCAGGGATAATATCAGTAGTAGGAAAGAAAACAGATAGCTATGTTAAGAAGCTTGTTATTACATCATTGATCATACTTGCTCTTGAATTTCCTATATCAATATTTGTATTGAAAGGGTGGAACGGTTTAGCAGCGACAGGTTTAATATTCTTTAATCGTTGGGGAATATTCTTAGTTTTACCGCTCGCTTGGTTTTATCTTAAGAGAATGTTTTTATGCTTTTTTGCAAGTTTATTTAGTGCAAATCTTTCGATACAGGATTTTGAAGTACCTGAGACGACAACGAGATATCATTTAAAATGGAATGATTGGAATGATAATTGGGATATAAGTGAAACCTCTTGGACGAGAACAAGGTTTTACTCAAAGACTAATAAGCCTGCTTTAATAATGTATATATTATTTATTCTAATGGCTATATTTTATCTATTGCTTATATACATTTTATACGCTTATGGAGATACAAATATACTTATAATCAGAGGTATAGCGGAAGAAATAAGAATATTAGATGATTGGAAGAGAAAGAAGTTTGAAAAGCAGTACGGACAGGTGATAGATTAATGGAGCTTGTTAATAGTGAGATATGTAAAACTAAAGTAATCTTACAAAACTGTAAGATTATTTTTTTGCATTTGTAAGGAAATTGTAAGAATTATGTATTATTATAATATCATGAGTTTTACGGCGATGTAAGTTTGCGGACATCTGAAAAAACAACACTTAAAACAACATTAGATTAAGGAGAGAGCATATGGATATTTTAATTGCGAATAATCTTACGAAGATTTATGGAAAGGATGATACGGCGGTGACAGCGGTAAATCATATTGACCTTTCCATTCAGAAGGGAGAGTTCACGGCGATAGTCGGTGCCTCGGGCTCGGGTAAGTCAACGCTTCTTCATCTATTGGGAGGAGTAGATACCCCTACTGAGGGACAGGTAATAATTGATGGGGAGAATATATACAGTCTTAAGGACGAAAAGCGTTCTATACTAAGGAGAAGGAAGATAGGCTTTATCTTTCAGACATATAATCTGATACCTGTTTTGACGGTAAGGGAGAACATCGTTATGCCTGTGTTGCTTGACGGCAATAAGGTGGATGAAAAGCAGGTTGATGATCTTATCGAGCTTCTCGGTCTTACGGAAAGGAAGAATCATCTGCCGAATCAGCTATCAGGAGGACAACAGCAAAGGGTAGCCATAGGACGTGCTGTTATCAATAAACCGGCTATCATAATTGCAGATGAGCCGACCGGTAATCTGGATAAGAAGAACAGCGAAGAGATAATGGCGCTTCTTACCAAAGCGGTTAGAGAGACAGGTCAGACACTTGTTCTTGTTACGCATGAGATGGATATAGCATCTATGGCAGATAGGATTATACACATTGAGGATGGAAGAATCGTAAGTGACACCGCTAAGTAAGTTATTATTATATTGTGAAAGATAACCGGAGGATCGTTATGAATAAATTATCTTCACTTACATTCAGATATCTTAAATTCAATATAAAAAGAACGATTACAACATGTATAGGTGTCATAATATCAGCAGTGCTTATGTATATGATATTTACCATAGGATATAGCACCTTTTATTCACAGGCGGAAGAAAAGTTTTATGAGTATCATCTTGGCTATGATGCTGTGCTTATATGTGACGGTAAAACTGCTCGTGATATTGTAAAGCTTGCGCCTTACTACAATGAAGAAAGCGATAATGATGTTGATGTAGAGCTTTCTTATGTATGGGTAGCCGCTGAAGGTAACAGGGATATAATATACATTAATGACTTCTTTGCTATGCCGAGACAGTTCCACTTGGCGGTAGGAACATTGCCCAAGAATGATAATTCAATTATAGCTTCATATGATAAATCCTTGTTTTCAAATGAAAATGTAGGAGATACAGTAGAACTTCCTTATGAGAAGGAGGGTAAGGAATATATCGATACCAAGGTGATATCAGGCTTTTATAAGGAGGATTTTTCGTTTAATAAAGAAGATGCTGGATATAGACTCTCATTATTTAATGACGGAAACTTCACCTTGTATGGTGATAAAATATACGATTTGGATGAGGTTTGTGTGTTTGTTACATTTAAGGATAAGGATGATATAAGGGGAGATTTTGATAAACTTGAAGAGGCTTTTAATATAAAAGAAGGACATATATCCGATGCTTCGGTAAGGTTTAATAATCCCGAAACCTCGCTAAGCTATCTTACTGCACAGGCATTGCTCTTGATATTTGCCTTTTTCGGAGCGGTCGCTTCAATATTTATCGTAAGAAATGCATTTAACATCTCGGTTCACGAGCGTAGTAGGGATTACGGTCTGCTTCGTTCGGTAGGCATGAGCAGGAGGCAGATAATCGGGATTATAATCAGGGAAGCATTTATCATAAGCATAATTGGTCTTGTTATAGGAATTGCTGTAGGACACGGACTTTGTATACTTGGATTTGGTATATTTAAGAGAATTCTTGAACTGTCGGATTATTACAGGATAAGGTTTATACCTATTGCATGGATATTTACAATCGCTGCCGTAATCGTGACAACTGCGTATGCTATGGTTGCACCGATAGAGAAACTTTATCGGTTAAATCCGATAAATGCACTGCGTATGACCGACGAATATAAAACAAACCGGATAAAAAAGATTAAATCAAAGCCTAACAGAGGAAGATTATTTTCAAAGCTTTTCGGCGTGGAAATCGGATACGCTTATAAAAATGCTCTTAGAAATAAAGGTCGGTTCATAATCTCTGTAGCTACGCTTACGATATGCTCGGCACTTTTGGTTGGAATTTACAGTTCATTTTCTATGCTTGAACATAATTACAAAAGGCTGTGGGGACTTGAGTGTGAATATTCCGGCGAAATATGTGTTTATGATTATAATGATATTGAATATATTAAGAACTCCGTTGAAAAATATTCTGAGGTCG
>JAFTFE010000017.1 GCA_017449765.1 Lachnospiraceae bacterium
TAAGCTTCAACAAGTTTTGTATCAAGGGTTTCCCGTTCAATGCTTAAATCACTCAATTTTTTTGAGTTGGTTGCATTTTCGGGTGCGTTTATTTCTTCGTCGATTTTGGAAATTTTTTCTTCCAAGTCGGCGATTTCTTTTTCAAGCTTTTTCAAATAGTTTTCGCGTTTTCTGGCTTTTGCCTGTTCTTCTTTGCTTTTTAAATATGCTTCCTTGTTAGAAAGGGTGGAATTATCTGAGGAAGTCTCGCTGTTTGCATATGAAACGGCGGAAGTGTCCGAAATAGGTGTAAATATACCGCCTTTTGTAGTTGAAATGTTTCCATCTGCGGCATATATAATGTCTTTATGACTCTCATAATAATCATAATTTCCTATAAATGAATACAGCTTTTTATCCTTTAATTCCACAATCCTTGTAGATATCCTGTTTATGAAATATCTGTCGTGACTTACGCAGAGTACGGTTCCTGTGTAGCTTCGTATAGCCTCTTCGAGTATTTCCTTCGAGTGTATATCAAGGTGGTTGGTCGGCTCATCAAGTATAAGAAAGTTTGCGGGAGAGAGCATAAGCTTGGCAAGTGATACACGTCCACGTTCACCACCTGACAGGTCACCTATCTTTTTAAATACATCATCGCCTGTAAACAAAAATGCTGCCAGAACATTTCTGATTTTAGTGTTCGTAAGGTCAGGGTAGGAATCGGAGATTTCTTCAAATATGGTTTTGTGTAAGGAGAGCACCTGATGCTCCTGATCGTAGTAGCCTGCCTTTACTCTTGAACCGAGTATAATCTGCCCTTCATCCTTTGGTACAAGACGGTTGATTATCTTAAGTATTGTGGTCTTGCCGGTTCCGTTTGCACCTATAAGACATACGTGTTCACCACGTTTTATCTCGAAATTCAAACCATTAAACAGGCTGTTGGGACCAAATGCTTTGCTAAGCTCTTTTATAGTTAAGACATCATTCCCGCTTTCGACAGATGGGGTAAGTGATAGTCTCATATCGGCATTTACCTCGGTCGGTTTATCCAGTCGTTCGATTTTGTCTAACATCTTTTCACGGCTTTCGGCACGCTTGATGGATTTTTCTCTGTTAAACTGCTTTAGTTTTTCGATAACTGCTTCCTGATGCTTGATTTCCTGCTGTTGATTAAGATATGCTTTCATCTGCGATGCTCGTATCTTTCCACGTTTGGCAGAATAATATGTATAGTTGCCGTGATATATGATTGCTTTAGTATTGTCTATCTCAACGATTTTAGTTGCGATTTTATCTATAAAATATCGGTCATGACTGACTATGATAACACTTCCCGGATAAGAAGAAAGGAAGCCCTCAAGCCACGCTATGGATACCATATCAAGGTGGTTGGTTGGCTCGTCAAGAATTATTATATCAGGCTTGGTAAGAAGGAGTCTTCCCAATGCGACACGCATTCTCTGACCGCCGGAGAGGGAATTGATATGTCTGTCATAATCCGCTTCGGTAAAACCAAGACCTTTTAGTACACCGGTAACCTCACTTTTATAGGCGTATCCGTTTTCGTGGTCATACTGTGTGGAAAGTTTGTTATATGTATTCATTATCCTTTCAAGCTCTTCACCCTCGGCATTCTTCATATCATTTTCAAGGCTGCGGATTTTCTCCTCCATATCAATCAGGTATCGCTTCGTCTCAAGCATTTCCACGTAGATGGTGTTGTCAAAGGATATATCCTGATGCTGTGAGAGATAACCGATAGTTGTATCCTTAGCAAGAACTACATGCCCGTCATCTGCGGTTTCTTCACCCATGATGATTTTAAGCAGAGTGGTTTTGCCGGAGCCGTTTATACCGACTATGGCGAGCTTTTCTTTTTCTTCTATATGAAATGAAACATCAGAAAGTATCTGATTGATTCCGTAGGCTTTACTTATATTTTGAACTGCGAGTATCATTTGTTGTCTCCTTTTATATAGGTATAAACATAGAAGTTGTTGGGTAAAAACGGACTAGTTTAGAAAATGCCTGATTTCACAAAAACCCACATAAATCTAATCTTTTATCGCCTTAAAAGTGCCCTAATGTGGACAGTATAACAAGGAATATAAAATTGTGCAAGTAATAAAAATTTGCAGTTATCTTTGGTAAATTATGATAAGTATTGATTAAGTTTACATAATCAATACTTAGTTGACATAAAAATGACACAATTTGTTGCATTTTACTTTTTCTATTGACTTTGATATTGGTATATTATACTTTTGGTTTAAGCAGATATAATTCTTGTTTTCAAACAATCTTATTCATTCGAGATTTATCCTGCCAAATACTCATTAAAAAATCAGCTGCCTTTTGTTGGCAGAGAAAGAGGTGTATTATGAATAAAGAATATCAAAATGTGAATGTAGTAAGAAATTACAAGGACACGGTTTTTCGTATGCTTTTTAATTCAAAAAAGGAATTGCTTTTACTTTATAATGCTCTAAATGATACCAAGTATACGAATGAAGATGAACTTGAAATTGTTACACTTATTAATCCAAATACTCCGCTTCGTTTTCTGATGTACATTACCAGACAGCTTGAAAAACTTATTGTTAAAAAAAATTTATATGGCAGTAAGCTTATTGAACTTCCAAATCCGAGATTTTTTGTCTTTTATAACGGTAAAGAAGCACAGCCGGAAAAAACCGAATTGCCTCTTTCGTCATCATATAAACATAAGACAGATGATGTAAATCTTGAGTTAAAGGTATTGCAATTAAATATAAATAAGGGATATAATGAGGAAGTAAAAAGAAAATGTCCTACATTATTTCAATATATGCAGTATGTTGATGTGGTACATGATTATTTAAAGAGTCATTCTCTTGAAGAAGCTGTACCGTTTGCAGTAGACTACTGTATAAAGCATGATATATTGAAGGATTTCCTGTTAGCAAATAAGGCTGAGGTGATATCAATGAGCATATTTGAATTTGATGAGGAGTTATATAAAAAGTCAATTCGTGAAGAAGGCTATGAAGACGGATATAATGCCGGAGTTGAAGAAAGCAAAAAGACTATAGCCCAAAAAGATGAAACAATTGTGAATATGCAGGCAGAGCTCGAAAGTCAAAGGGCAGAGATCGAACAACTGAAAAAACTACTTAAAGAAAAACAATAAATCATAGCAGTTCTTGAAACAATAATTCAAGAACTGCTTTTTAGTTTATTTACATCAAAAGATGGAAAAAACAGTATATAAGTGGTAAAATAACGAGGTAAAAATATTTAACAAGGAGATACATATGTTTAATAATAAATCAAAGTCCGCAAGAAAAGAAGTGGAAGCAATCTTCAATGAGATACAGATTAACCTTGAGAACAATTACAAGGATCTGGCTATCGGTGCGAGAAAAAATGCAGAAAAAAGGCTGGGCGAATTAAAGGCAGACGGTTCCTTAAGTGATAAGGACTATAACAAGCTTAAGGCTACGCTTGATGATTATACAAAGCGTATGGAGGGGTATCATCATTAAAGTCTGTTTTCTGAGATATATGGAAGGATATTTATGAGAAGAAAAATAATTGATTTTTTAAAAATGCTTTCACTTTCCATTGTTCTTATATTTGCGTTTGTTGCGTACAAAAAGAGTGATAGTGACAGTGGTGGTGATTATGTCTATCAGACGGTTTATGATTTAGCTATGGGCACGTCGGTGCAGGTCACTATCTACGGTAATAAGGATAAGAACTTTAAACCGGATGATATAGTTGATAAGATTAAGGAGCTTGATGAGAAACTGATTTCATGGCGGAGTGAAGATAGCGAGCTTTATAAGCTTAATCATGAATATAAAGTGGGAGAACCATATTATATAAGCTATGGGCTTATGAAACCGCTTATGGATTCCGCAGTTTTATCCAACGACAGCTTCGGGGCACTTGATCTTACCATAAGACCGCTTGCAAATTTATGGAATATCGAAGAAGCAACGTCAGAGAATTTTACCGTTCCTGCGGATAAGGAAATAAAGGATGCATTAAAATATGTTGATTATGAAGCGGTAGATGTAGTCATGTATGAACATGATAATTATGTCGTGTTTGATAGGGAAGGCATGATGCTTGACCTTGGCTCGACCGGAAAGGGTTATGCACTTGATGTAGCTTACGAAATACTTAAAGAGCATAATATAAGCGGAGCTATGGTTAGCGTAGGCGGAAGTATCTTAATCTACGGAACCAAGGATTCTTATAAGAAAGAGGATAATACATGGAAGGTGGGAATCCGGGATCCGAAGGGGTCTCAGGAGGATATGATAGGTTATCTGGAGTATCCGTGTGAGGAAGGCTTTAACAAATACATTTCAACTTCCGGAAACTATGAAAAATATATCGAAAAGGACGGAGTTATTTATCATCATATCTTTGAAAGTAAGACAGGTTATCCTGCATCTTCGGGACTTGCTTCGGTGACGGTGATTTGCGATAACGGACTTAAGAGTGACGGCTTATCCACCGCCTGCTTTGTACTTGGGTATGAAAAATCCAAGGATTTGTTAGGGCATTACAATGCGGAAGCTATATTTATAGATGAGGATAATAATGTGACGGTTACAGACGGACTAAAGGAGATATATAAAGACAATTAATGATTTTTTGTTTGAGTCCATTTTATTACCTACTTAGTTCGTGTTTGCGATTTTGCTCTGTTATGAATCGATATTTTGTGGTACAATAACGAGTATAAGTTTTTATTGAAAGGATGCTTTGACATGGGAAAATTATTGATTGTTGTGGATATGCAAAAGGATTTTATAGATGGTTCTCTTGGAACAGCCGAGGCAGTTGAGATTGTTGACAATGTGGCTTCGTATATTGAAAAAAGTGAGAAGGACGGTTTTGATATCGTCTTTACAAGAGATACACATGGCGAGGATTATATGGATACGCAGGAAGGAAAGAAGCTTCCTGTAATTCACTGTATAAAGGATTCAGAGGGCTGGCAGATAGATAAGAAGCTTAGAAAATATGCTGAGGGTAAGCTGATATTTGATAAGCCGACTTTCGGAAGTGTTGAGCTTATGAATTATGTCACGGAAAAAGGATATGATGAGATACATTTGCTCGGACTTTGTACGGATATATGTGTTATATCCAATGCTATGCTCGTTAAGGCTGCACTTCCTGAAGCAAGGATATGTGTTGTGGAAAGCTGTTCGGCGGGAGTTACACCGGAAAGCCACAAAAATTCTCTTGAGGCAATGAAGTCCTGTCAGATTGAGGTGATATAGATGATTAAGGCTTGGGAGCATTTTAAAACCATTACAAAGCATAAGTATGAGGTTATGAAAAACTGTTTTGCCTGCGGACTTTATAAGCAGGGACTTTTACATGACCTTTCTAAATATTCATGGACAGAGTTTTCCATGGGAGCCAAGTATTATCAGGGAGACAGAAGTCCTAATGATGCGGAAAGAGAAGCTAAAGGATATACAGAGGCATGGCTTCATCATAAGGGAAGAAATAAGCATCATCTCGAATACTGGATTGATTACAGCGTGGATAAGTCCAAGGGTATCGTAGGTATGCCTATGCCTAAAAGATATGTTATAGAAATGTTTTGCGACAGGGTGGCTGCCTGCAAGATATATCAGAAGGAGAATTATGATAAGAAGAATCCTTTGGAGTATTATATGAAGGGCAGGGCAGGAAAGCTTCTGCATGAGGATACAAAAAAGCTGCTTGAAAAGTATCTTTATATGTGCGCCGAAAAGGGTGAGGATTTTACCTTCAGGTATATAAAAAATAAAGAGGTTATTCCTATGAGACGGGATGCTCTAAGTAAGATAGTTGCATTTTTTATAAGATGTAAGGAGAAAATATGAAATTTACACATTTACATGTCCATACGGAATACAGCCTGTTGGATGGTTCTGCTAAGATTAAGGAGCTTGTTCATAGAGCAAAGGAACTTGGTATGGATGCTCTTGCAATTACAGATCATGGTGTTATGTATGGAGCGATTGATTTTTATAAGGCGTGTAAGGCTGAGGGAATCAAGCCGATTATCGGCTGTGAAGTATATGTAGCTCCCGGCTCAAGATTTGACAGGGAAGCGCAAAGAGGTGATGAGAGATATTATCACCTTATTTTGCTTGCCGAGACAAATGAGGGCTACAAGAATCTGTCTAAGATTGTTACGAGAGGATTTACGGAAGGATATTACTATAAGCCGCGTGTTGATATGGAAGTCTTAAGAGAATTCCATGAGGGAATCATTTGTCTTAGTGCTTGTATTGCAGGAGAGGTAGCTGTAAATTTAAGGAAGAATGATTATGAGAAGGCGAAGGAAGCTGCGATAAGACACAGAGAGATATTTGGCGAGGATAATTATTTTCTTGAGATGCAGGATCATGGCTTGCCGGAGCAGAGGATTGTAAATGCCGGTGTTATGAGACTCTCAAATGAGCTTGGCATACCTATGGTAGTTACAAATGATTCACATTACATAAATGCCGAAGATGCAGAAGCACATGATATACTTCTTTGTATTCAGACAGGTAAGATTGTAACTGATGAGGACAGAATGAGATATGAGGGAGGACAGTTCTATCTTAAGTCTCCTGAGGAGATGGAAGCATTATTCCCATATGCAAAGGAAGCACTTGAGAACACTAATAAGATAGCTGAAAGGTGTAATGTTGAGATAGTGTTCGGTGAGCAGAAGGTGCCAAGATATGATGTGCCGGAGGGATATGACGCATTTTCATATCTGAAGGAATTATGCGAGACGGGACTTTCCAAAAGATATTCTCCGGTTACGGATGAGCTAAGAGAGAGATTAACATTTGAATTAAATACAATAAAGAACATGGGGTATGTTGATTATTTCCTGATTGTATGGGACTTTATCAAGTATGCAAAAGATAATGATATTCCGGTTGGACCGGGACGTGGTTCGGCAGCAGGAAGTATAGTTTCTTATTGCCTTGAGATAACGAATATTGATCCGATTAAATTCAGTCTTCTCTTCGAGAGATTTCTTAATCCCGAGAGAGTTACCATGCCTGATATAGATATAGATTTCTGCGTGGAAAGAAGGCAGGAAGTTATCGACTATGTAGTAAGAAAATACGGTAAGGAGAAGGTTGTACAGATAGTTACATTCGGAACTATGGCTGCAAAGATGTGTGTACGTGATGTAGGACGAGCACTTGATCTTCCGTACAGCTTATGTGACAGAGTTGCAAAAACAATACCGAATGATCTTCATATGACTATACCGAAAGCACTTGAGGTAAGCAAAGATTTCAGGGATATGTATGAGCAGGAACCGGATGTACATAAATTAGTTGATATGGCAATCAAACTGGAAGGGCTTCCAAGACATGCTTCGATGCATGCTGCCGGTGTCGTAATCGGCAGAGAGCCGATAGATGAGTATGTTCCGCTTTCAAGAGGAAAAGAAGATGCCATAACCACGCAGTATAATATGACTACTATCGAGGAACTTGGACTTCTTAAGATGGATTTCTTAGGACTAAGAAATCTTACAGTTATACATGATGCAGTTAAACTGATAAAGGAAAATCATGGAATTGATATTGATATAGACCGGCTTGATTTTAATGATAAGGCGGTATATGACCTTATTTCATCAGGAAAGACCGAGGGTGTATTTCAGCTTGAAAGCTCCGGAATGAAGAACTTTATGAAGGAATTAAAACCTGCCAATATTGAAGATATCATAGCAGGTATATCGCTATACAGACCGGGACCTATGGACTTCATACCTCTTTATATAAAGGGTAAGGAGAATCCTGACGGAGTCGTATATGATCATCCTGCTTTGGAGAAGATACTTGCGCCGACTTATGGCTGTATCGTATATCAGGAGCAGGTTATGCAGATAGTTATGGAGCTTGCCGGATATACACTTGGGCGAAGTGACCTGGTAAGACGTGCCATGTCCAAGAAGAAGGAAGACGTCATGCTTAAAGAACGTCAGAACTTTGTCTACGGAAATGAAGCGGAAAACGTACCGGGATGTATCAACAGGGGTATAAGCGAAGATATCGCGAACAAGATATTTGATGAGATGACGGACTTTGCAAAATATGCATTTAACAAGTCCCATGCAGCAGCATATGCTGTAGTAGCATTTCAGACGGCATATCTTAAGTGTCATTATCCTGTAGAATTCATGGCGGCGCTGATATCATCGGTAAAAGGAAATAACGGTAAGGTTGCAGCATATATACAGAGTTGTCGTGCTATGGGTATAAAGATACTTCCGCCTGACATAAATTTAGGCAGAGGAGATTTCTCCACATCAGGTGATGCGATAAGGTACGGACTTTCTGCTGTCAAGAGTGTGGGCGATGGAGTAACTGACATCATAAGAGAAGAAATAGATGCGAATGGTCCGTTTAAAAACCTTGAGGATTTTGTATCAAGACTTTCGAATAAGGAAGCAAACAAAAGAACTATCGAGAGCTTTATCTTAGCAGGTGCATTTGACGGGTTCGGATATAACAGAAGACAGATGATGCTTGTCTACCCGAAGATTCTTGATAAGGTTGGTGTTGATAAGAAGAATGCGATGACCGGTCAGATGTCTTTGATGGATTTCCTTACGGATGATGTGAAAGAAGATTTTCAGGTCGCATATCCTGATGCAGAGGAGTATTCAACAGAGGATCTGCTTGCGGCAGAGAAGGAAATGCTTGGTGTATATATAAGCGGACATCCGTTGGATGATGTCATGGATATAATTGAGGAAAAAGCTACTGCAAAGTCACTTGATTTCATGGCTGATGAGGAGACTGACGGCAGTTTTAATGCGGTTGATAAGATACCATATACGGTGGGTGGACTTATCGAAAATGTAACGGTTAAGACCACAAAGCGCGGCGATGCGATGGCATTTATTACACTTGAAGACTTGTACGGAAATATGGAAGTAATTGTATTCCCGAAGGACTATACAAAATACCGCAGCAAACTAATTAAAGACAGTAAAGTTTTGATAAGGGGTAACGCAAACGTATCTGAGACAGAGGCAAAGCTTATACTGTCAGAATTATATACATTCGACGAATTAAAAAAGGATTTAAATGCAGAGAAAAAAGAGGTATGGATTCGTTTCGAAGATGAAGCACATTATAACGAGGCCGAACATGATTTCCTTGATATACTCAGCCGACATAGTGGCAGAAGTAATGTATTCGTACAGCTTAATAATCCTCGCTCCATGAAACGTATGGGTAACAGGTTCAGGGTATTGGCTGATGAAGAATTGATTAAGGAATTGTCGGATGCATATGGTAAAGAAAATGTTCTGGTGAGAGAGAAGAAATAAGACTGAGAAAAGGATAATTGCTATACTTAGTCGGTCTGAAAAATTGTTAAGCAAAAGTGAGATTATATATGGTAATAACATCATCATCTAATGATAAATTAAAGAATATAAAGAAGCTTTCCAAGTCTTCGAGGGAAAGAAATGAGCAGGGACTATATATTATTGAAGGTATAAGAATGTTCAGGGAAATTCCGACGGAAGATATACATTCGGTATACGTATCAGAGTCAGCGGTTGAAAGGTTCGAAGCTGAGTTGACAGATGCATTGGGAGAGACTTATGCGGAGGCAGATAATTTCTTCGTTGTGTCAGACAGATTATTTGAAAGCATATCCGATACAGGAACCCCGCAAGGGATACTTGCCTTGGTTAAGATGAGAAAGCTGTGTATTGATGATGTTTTATATGCAGAAGATATTAACTGTAATGATAAAAAAGTTGGCAAGGGAGATTTAGCTAATCCGGATAATAAACAGGGTAATAATACTGATTTATTTATTTTAATAATCGAGAAGCTCCGGGACCCCGGTAATCTCGGCACGATAATAAGGACAGCGGAGGGTGCGGGAGTAACAGGAATTATCATAAGCAGCGATTCGGTTGATATATATAATCCAAAGGTAGTTCGCTCTACTATGGGCTCGATATTCCGCGTGCCGATTTATATATCCGATAATCTTGTAGAAGACATAAAAGCTTTAAAAGAAAAAGGCATAACGGTATATGGTGCACATCTTAAAGGAAAGAACATATATGACAAGGATTTCACAACTTCCTGTGCATTTCTTATCGGCAACGAAGGAAACGGTCTGTCGGATGAAGTGAGTTCCACAGCCGATGAATTAATCAAAATTCCGATGAAGGGAAAGGTCGAGTCGCTTAATGCAGCAACCTCTACGGCAGTTATAGCATATGAGGTGCTGAGGCAGAGGAGTTATTATGGAAAAAGTTGACAATTATATTTTTTTAGTATAATCTCTTATTTGTTAAAAGAAATGTGGTTTTGTGCCGTACGGTATTATGCTTATGCGGGGTAATACGTTTCTTTTTAAGGAGAATAAATATTTTGAATATGAGTAAATTTATCGAAAGTCAATTAATAAAAACAATATAAATTTAATCTATTATAGCAAATTTAAGAACATCAAAACTGAGTTAATAAATGAATTACAAATATAGGAAGATTAAATTAACTCATCAGAGAAAGGAAAACATTATGAAAATAAAAAAAATCATTACGACAATTCTAAGTATTGCTTTGCTTATTACAAACATCGGCTTTGTAAGTATAACGACTGAGGCTGATTCGTATGTGAATCCGGCGATATCAGATAATATAAATAAGCATAACTATATTGAAGGCGGTGATAGCTATTTATTTGGATATTGGGCTTCGCCGATATATTCATATATTGATGGGGTAGATAATGGATATCAGAGATTAGAATATATTGATAATAAAGGATTATATGTAGAAAACTATAATTGGCAATTTCAATGTACAAAAAGCAATAAAATAACCATGGAACTTCCTTATTTTGGTGGTTATTATTGTGGTGACAGATATAATTATATAGTTTTTGGTCAAAGTAATGAAAATATGGATGACACAACTGAGGTGCTTCGTATTGTAAAATATGATAAATCATGGAATAGAATTAGAAGTGCAAGTGTATATGGTATATATTCAACACATCCATTTACATCTGCATTGCAAATGGATGAAGCAAATGATTATCTTGTGATTCGTAATGGTGTTTCTGCAGATACAATTCTAATAAATACAGGTGATATGACAGTTGTGAAAAATATAGAGTATACAAATTTATTCTTTAATCTTTTTGTTAAAATGGATGGAGAATATATCGTTGCGGTTAATCATGAGGTAGATAATCCGCGTTCTATAGAAATTATAAAATACAAATCAGGAACTACGACAAAAACATTATCAACAGTTTATAGTAAAAAAAATCTTGTGGAAATACCGGGAGAATCTGGAGATAATTATACAGGTGTGCAGGTTGGTGGATTCGAGATAAGCAGCTCAGGATATTTGGTAGCGGATGCCAGACGCGCATATTCAGGTAATACATTGACAGAAAATGATAATACATATAATGTCTATATTCAATACATAGACAAAAATTTAAATAATGCTAATGAAGTAAAAATAACGGACTATGCTGCTAATAGTGGTGTAACAGCAACGAATCCCTATCTTATAAAAATAAATAATGAACGTTTCCTTGTACTATGGCAGAAAAAAAGTTCTAAAGGTAGATTGGAAAAAAGTACATCAGGAATATATTTTACTTATATAGATAGTAAGGGGAACAAATTAAGTAATATTGGATATATAAATAATGGAGCGCTTTCTGATTGTGAACCTAAATTAATAAATAATAAATTGGTATGGTATGTAACTAATTCATCTGAGAGATATGGTGCTCCGACATTTTATACTGCAACACCAAATACTGCGGGTTATACGTTGACGATATCAGAGACAAAGCTGAATGCAACTAATATTTATGCATTTGAAGATATAAGAAATGGAAATAAAGTGACATTACCAAATGACAGCACACCGACAATATTTATATATGGGCGACCTAATGGTTGTTATAATACTAATGCTGCTGTAAAAACATTTGGAGAGATATATGATAATATGAACTCTGATGTAAAAATAGTATTATTAGATATTGATAATAGGGATGATGCAACACTTATAGATGCAGCAAATCAGCAAAATATATCAAATAATATAATTTTGACTACAGTAGGAACATATGGTGATAATTATGAAATATATCGAACAGATCTTAATGATGCTGGAATATCCGGAAGTTTTACTTTGCCATTTATTGTTTTTAGAAATAGCAATGGAGACATTGTAGTAACCAGTACAGGATATCAAACAAAATCGGATATCATTAATAATTTAAAGAAAATAAATGTTTCTGTTAGTACACCTGTATCTAAAATTACATTGAATCAGACAAGTGCAAATATTGAGACAGGTAAAATTGTAACATTAAAGGCTACAGTTATACCTGATGATGCAACAAATAAGTCTGTAAAATGGTCGAGCAGTAATACAAATGTTGCAACAGTGGATTCATACGGAAAGGTAACGGCAAAATCGACCGGGGCAGCAACTATAACCTGTTCGGCTTCAGATGGTAGCGGAGTATCAGCTAAATGCAGCGTAACAGTTACTAAGCCACAGCAGAATACGAATTCAAATAATAATAACTCATCAAACGGAGGAAAGACGACAAACTCAAATAATAATGTAAGTACAAATAGTGGGAAGACAACAAGTTCAAGCAATAATATAGGTACAAGCACAAATAGCGGAAAGACAACAAGTTCAAGCAATAATATAGGTACAAGCACAAATAGCGGAAAGACAACGAGTTCAAATAACAGTACCGGCACAAATAATGGAAAAACAACAAACTCGAACAACAGCAAAGTAAATTATGTCTCTATGTATCGTCTCTACAATCCTAACTCAGGTGAGCATTTCTATACTGCAAATGCCACAGAGAGAGACAACCTCAGTAATTTAGGTTGGAGATATGAAGGCGTGGCTTGGAATGCACCTGAGATTTCCGATATACCTGTATACCGTCTTTACAATCCGAACGCAGGCGACCATCATTATACAACCAGTGCAACAGAGAGGGACAACCTTGTAAGCTTAGGTTGGAAGTATGAAGGTATTGGTTGGTACTCTACAGGTAATGATGGACAGGCACTTCACCGCTTATATAACCCAAATGCTAAGGCTGCAGGAGCACATCATTACACGACCAATGCTGATGAGCGTGATAACCTCATAAGCTTAGGATGGAGATATGAGGGCATCGCCTGGTATGGTGGGAAGTAAAATTTGACTAAATAGAGATGTTGTTTCATAATTATATTTGGAACAACATCTCTATTTTATAAGGATTACCAAATAGCAAGTCTTGATTGACTTGCTATTCTTATTATGATAAAATACGAATAGTCGAAATATTCTTAAATCACCTCACCAAATATATCTTGTAATATTGACACCATATATGACATCATATATAATATAAGAAAGGAAAAACAAATGTCAAAATTTGAAAAGTTAATTAATGATTTTTATAATCTTTCAAATGATATAAGAATTGATGAAATAAAAAAGATATTAGTTTATTATGGATATACTTTATCATCAATAAAAGGGAGTCACTTTACATTTAGAAAAAATGGCGAGAATCCTATTACAATTCCCGTACATGGGAAAACGGGAATTAAGAAAAAATATATTGATGAAATAAAGAAAATCATTGAAAAGGAGAATGAAAAAAATGAATAAAGATTTAGAATATTATTTATCATTACCATATAAAATGGTTATTACTCCTGATATTGAAGAAGGTGGATATACTGTCTCATGTCCTGATCTTCCGGGATGTTTAACGTGCGTTGAAAATATAAATGATGTTTTTACGATGTTTGATGATGCCAAGAGGTGTTGGCTTGAGGCAGCTTTAGAAGAAGGAATTGAAATAAAAGAGCCTTTGTCAGAAGAAAATTATTCGGGACAATTTAAATTAAGAATGCCAAAAAGTCTTCATAAAACATTAGCAGAGCATTCCAAAGAAGAGGGGATAAGTATGAACCAATATTGCTTGTATTTATTGACAAAGAATGATGCTATTCATCATATTTCCAATTAGTATAATCAATAATGTCAGAAATTATAAAAGGAGCCTGCATATGAAAATACATGACAAAATATTCAACAGAATAAAAGAACTTGGTATGACTCAGAAAGAATTTTCTGAAAAAACCGGAATACCACAAAGTACGATAAGCGATTGGAAGGGTAAAGACCTAAACCCTGCGGCTGATAAAATAATGATTATCTGTGGCGTGCTTGAGATGACACCAAATGAGTTATTATCAGAAACCGTTGATGAAGGTAAATATAATGCACCAGATAAGTTAATTGTTGAAAGAGGCTCTTATGAATATTCTATTATAGAAGATATAAGACAGCTTAATGAGGAACAAAGGCAAAGATTGATGGCATATATGAAAGGGTTAAATGATTTATAATAGGTAAATAGAAAGCAAAATTCATATGAAAAACGCAAATATATTTGCAAAATTCATATGAAAAACGCAAAATGGCGCTTGATTTTTTGTAAAAACAATAGCATAATTATGTATAATAATTGTGTTGAGGTGATTTTGTTGAAGAGAACTATAACTGATAACCTATTAAAATGGAAAGATAATAAAAAACGTAAGCCGCTTATTCTGACGGGAGTCAGGCAATGCGGAAAAACATATATTATTCAGGAATTCGGAAAAACATTTTTTGATAGTGTAGCGTATTTTAATTTTGAGAAAAATCCGGAATTGAATTCAATATTTGAATACAATTATGACGTTGAACGTATATTATCAGAGCTTGAAAATATTTTTTTGAAAAATAAGATAATAGTTGGTAGTACACTTGTAATATTGGATGAAATTCAGATGTGCCCAAAGGCTATTACATCACTAAAATATTTTTGTGAAAATAAACGAGAACTTCATATAATAGCAGCAGGTTCTTTGCTTGGTGTAGCTTTGAAGTCAGATGAAATTGCATTTCCTGTAGGTAAGGTTGACAGATTAAAGATGTATCCAATGAGCTTTAGAGAATTTGTAATTGCTGATGGTGGAGAGAAGTATTTGGATGGAATTGAAAAATACGATATATATGATGCTTTACCGGAAGCTTATACTATGCAGATGGAAAAATATCTCAAGCTTTACTATATAATCGGCGGTATGCCGGAGGTTGTTCAGACTTGGATCGATACACATGACTTGTCTTTGATTGATGAACTTCAGGACTCAATTCTGCAGGACTATTCCGGAGATTTTTCAAAGCATGCACCGATTAATCAGATACCAAAGCTTAATATGATATGGGATTCGATTCCAAAACAATTAGCAAAGGACAATAATAAATTTGTTTTTTCCCATGTAAAAGAGGGGGCTCGTTCAAAGGAATTGGAAGATGCATTGGAGTGGCTTGTCGATGCAGGTCTTATATATAGATTGGAGTGTGTGGAGAAACCGGAATTACCGCTTTCGGCATTTGCGGATGCAACATATTTTAAGGTTTATATGGCAGACATAGGATTGCTTAGGCGAAAAGCAAATGTGTACTATAGGACAATATTAGACGGTTCAGAGGGGTATATCAGATTTAAAGGAGCATTGGCAGAAAATTATGTTTTAAGTGAGCTGAATATATTAAACCTGCCCTCATGGTTTTGGCGCTCCGGCAATAGTGCGGAATTAGATTTTATTACGGAATATCAAGGCGAAATGTATCCAATTGAAGTAAAATCAGCTGATAATACAAGAGCAAAGAGCTTACAGCAGTTTATCAGTAGAGATACTACGAAGAAAGCATTTAAGTGTTCTTTAAAAAATGTAGGTATAAATGAGAACGATAAAGCGGATTTAATCAGTCTGCCGCTTTATCTCTTATATAAGTTAAAGGATTATATGTGTTAATAGATTATCACCCTGTCGAAAAAGCCCGTAATTTGCAGAATTACGGGCTATGATTTTTTGAATATTTTATCATAAAATTAATTTTCCAAACATATATCTTAATGTACACATGATTTGAGATATATAAGGGAGGAAAATTATTAATGACATAGAAAATCTTAAACAAAAATCAAGTAGTAGTAGCTGGAGAAATCGTATCAGACTTTAGGTTTAGTCACGAGATATTTGGAGAGGGCTTTTACATGGTCGACCTTGTGGTGAGCAGGCTTAGTGATGCACATGATGTAATACCTCTTATGGTGTCGGACAGATTGTTTGATGTTGAGAATTCGCATATAGGAGAAAAGGTTTTAGCAAAAGGACAGTTCAGGTCATATAATAAGCATGAGGAGAACAAGAACAGATTAATTCTCTCGGTATTTGTCAGAGAGATAGAGATAATTAATGAAACTGATGACAGGGAAAATAAACCTAATCAGATATATTTGGACGGATACATATGCAAGGAACCGATTTATCGAATGACACCACTTGGAAGAGAAATTGCAGACATACTCCTTGCGGTGAACAGAGCGTACGGAAAATCTGATTATATTCCATGTATCTGTTGGGGAAGGAATGCGAGATTTGCCGGTAAGCTTGAGGTGGGAGAACACGTAGCCGTCTGGGGCAGAATCCAAAGCAGAGAATATCAGAAAAAAGTCGGAAATGATGAAATCGTAAATAAGGTAGCATATGAGGTGTCTGTCAGCAAGATGGAGTGCCTTGAGTAAATCTGCCACCGGGGACGGGGGTTAGGGGCGAAAACTTTAAGCTGTCCCATAAAATGTATGAAATATTCTTCCATACGTTGTTGACATCCATATATTGTAATGCTATAATATCCAAGAATTAATGGTAGAGGTGCGATATTTAAGAGTAAGCCATGTGATGACTTAGATCAGATGAAGATGGACGAAAGGAAATGTCGCCGAAGGGGACTTACGTCTAAGCGTCAGTTTTCCTGGTTGTATAGTTAATAGCTATGCGACTGTCATCGTATGATGGAGCGCTACTGTGAGATAAAAATGGATTTATTTCGATTTATTTCAGCTGGCACTTTATCAGTGCCAGCATTTTGTATTTTGCGCGTATCTACGAGCGGTGCATGAAGGCGGTGACAATCTGCGAGGAGAGCTTGCTCGCCATAGCGTAATTGTCGCTACCGTACTATAGCGCAACAGCGCGACATGAGCATGTAGCAATGCGAAATGAAAATGTGCACAGCGAGACATTATACATACAATTAATATTTTTTAGGAGGAAAAAATTATGGCAATTTTTACAGGCGCAGGTGTCGCAATAGTAACACCGTTTAAGAGTGATTTCAGTGTGGATTATGACAAGTTCAGAGAGATTATAGAATATCAGATTGCAAACGGAACAGACTGCATCATAGTATGTGGTACGACAGGTGAGTCGTCAACCCTTACACATGAGGAGCACCTTGAGTGTATCAGATTCTGTGCAGAGGTGGTAAATCACAGAATACCGGTTGTAGCCGGCACGGGTTCAAATGCAACCGATACTGCAATCTATCTCTCACAGGAGGCAGAGAAGTTTGGCGTGGACGGACTTCTTATAGTAACGCCTTATTATAATAAGGCAACACAGAACGGACTTATCAAACATTATACAGCAGTAGCCAACAGTGTTAAGCTTCCGATAATTATGTACAATGTACCGAGCAGAACAGGCTGCAATATAGCTCCGGAGACTGCAGTATATCTTGCAAAGAATGTTGAAAATATTGTGGCTATTAAGGAAGCAACAGGTAATATATCACAGGTAGCAAAGCTTATGAGTCTTGCAGACGGATGTCTGGATTTATATTCGGGAAATGATGACCAGGTAGTACCTATCCTCTCACTTGGTGGAAAGGGTGTTATCTCAGTTGTATCCAATATTGCACCACAGCAAATGCATGAAATGGTTCAGTCATATCTTGATGGAGATGTGAAGAAATCATGTGATATGCAGCTTAAGGCTATTGAGCTTTGTAATGCATTGTTCTGTGAGGTAAATCCTATACCGGTCAAGAAAGCTGTTGAACTCATGGGACTTTGCGAGGGATACTTAAGAATGCCTCTGTCAGAGATGGAACCACAGAATGTTGAGAGACTCAAGAAAGCCATGAAGGATTACGGTATAGAGTTCTAATTAAGACACAGGATTAATATGGGAGGAACAAAAATGACAAAGATAATCATGCATGGCTGCAATGGCAGGATGGGGCAGGTTATAACCGGTCTTTGCAAGGAAGATGAAAATGTAGAGATAGTAGCAGGTATTGATGTGGTTGATAACAGAGACAATGGTTATCCTGTATTCACTGATATAGATACCTGTGATGTGGAAGCTGATGTTATAATAGACTTTGCGGCAGCAGTGGCAGTTGATAAACTGCTTGATTATGCAAAGAATAAAAATATTCCGGTTGTTCTTTGTACGACAGGTCTTAGTCCTAATCAGATAAATAAGGTTGTAGAAACTTCAAAGGATGTTGCTATATTAAAATCGGCTAATATGAGTCTTGGAATAAATACTATAATGAAGCTTCTTAAGGAGGCTGCTAATGTATTTGCGCCTGCAGGATTCGACATTGAGATAGTTGAAAAGCATCATAACCAGAAGGTGGATGCTCCGTCAGGAACTGCACTTGCACTCGCCGATTCCATAAATGAGGCAAGGGCAGGCGAATACGAATATATATATGACCGTTCACAAGTCAGAAAGAAGAGAGATAAAAAGGAGCTTGGTATCTCGGCAGTAAGAGGCGGAACCATAGTCGGTGAGCATGAGGTAATATTTGCCGGAGTGGATGAGGTTATCGAGATTAAGCATACAGCATATTCAAAGTCTGTATTTGCCAAGGGCGCAATTGAGGCTGCGAAGTTTCTTGCCGGCAAACCGAGCGGCATGTACGATATGGCTGATGTAATCGGATAAGAAAGAGGATAATATGTATCAGGACGAGATTGTGCTGTGCAGTTCATCGAAGTATGCACAGAAATATTATCTAAATGAAGATTTCAACGGATTGCCACAGGCTGTAAAAGACGAACTTAAGATAATGTGTGTCTTATTTACAGAGGATATAGGTGGGATTATCACTCTTATGTTCGATAAGGACGGCAATCTGAATATTATAACTGATGCTGCAGAAGAAGATTTACTATATGACGATATAGGAAGCGTTTTAAAGGTCAAGCAGCTTCAGGAGGAAAAGAAGGAATTATTTGAACAACTTGAGCAGTATTTTGAAGCGTTCTTTTAATCATTCCGATAATTGACATTTTTGATGAATACAAAAGGAGAAAATATGTTATTCGCAATTGATGTGGGAAATACAAATATTACGGTTGGTTTGTTTGATGATAAGGATTTGAAGTACACATTTCGTATGACGACAGGGATAGCAAGAACTTCTGATGAATACGGAATGTTCTTCTGCGACTGGTTAAGTGTAAGAGGTATGAAAGCAGATGATATAGATGCAGTCATCATATCATCGGTTGTTCCTAATGTTATGCATTCATTAACAAGTGGAATTATAAAGTATTTACACGTAAATCCAATCATTGTTGCACCGGGTATAAAGACAGGAATTAATATCACAATTCCTAATCCGAGGGCACTTGGCTCAGACAGACTTGTAGATGCGGTGGCGGCTTATGATTTGTATGGCGGACCTGTCATCGTGGTTGACTTCGGTACGGCGACGACATATGATTTGGTACTTGAGGGTGGCAATTTTAATTCGGGAGTAACCTCACCGGGTATCAGACTTGGTGCGAGTGCGCTTTGGCAGGGTACAGCGAAGCTTCCTGAGATAGAGATAACAAAGCCTGATACCATATTGGCAAGAGATACCGTAACAAGTATGCAGGCGGGTGTATTCTTCGGATATCTTGGAAGTACGGAGTATATAATAAAGAGAATGAAGGAAGAGTCAGGAGTAAAGGATATCAAGGTAGTAGCGACAGGTGGACTCGGTAAGCTTATATCTGATAATACCAAGTCGATAGATATATATGATGCGAACCTTACTCTTAAAGGACTTAAGCTTATCTATGATAAACAATAAATTATAGTGATATTTATTAAGAAGTAATCTGTCATTATTAGTTTATTACGATAGTTAAAGATTAGAGAGATTATTTATGATTGATTTTACAGACAAAATAATATTGGCACCAATGGCAGGTGTATGTGACCTGCCATTTCGTTTGCTCTGCAAAGAGCAGGGATGTGACATCGTCTATACTGAGATGATAAGTGCCAAAGGTATGTATTATAATAATAAAAACACTGAGCCGCTTCTCATGACGGATGATAGGGAAAGACCGGTCGGAGTTCAGATATTTGGCAGTGAACCGCGTCTTATGGCGGAACAGGCTAAAAGAATCGAGGACAAAGGATTCGCATTTATTGATGTAAATATGGGCTGCCCTGTACCGAAGATTGTTAATAACGGCGAGGGCTCGGCACTTATGAAAAGTCCTGAGCTTATCGGCGAGATTGTAAATGAGCTTGTAAACCTTTGCACGCTTCCGATAACAATTAAAATCAGAGCCGGATTCAGCGAGGACAGTATAAATGCACTTGAGGTGGCGAAGATTGCAGAGAAAGCAGGAGTTTCGGCGATAGCTGTTCACGGAAGAACAAGGGAGCAGTATTACAGGGGTAAAGCAGACTGGAGCATAATAAAAGAAGTAAAGGATGCAGTAAGTGTACCTGTTATCGGTAATGGAGATATAGCCTCAGGTGAGGATGTTGTAAGGATAAAAGAAGAAACCGGCTGTGACAGTGTTATGATAGGAAGGGCGGCTAAGGGTAATCCCTGGATATTTAACGAGATAAAGACATATCTTGCTTCGAGAGAAATCAGGAAAAGACCATCTGTAGATGAAATCTGTGATATGATGCTAAGGCATGCGAGACTTATGATAGAGTATAAGGGCGAATTCACCGGCATACACGAGATGAGAAAGCATGTCGCCTGGTACACGCAGGGGATGAAGGACTCTGCCAAGCTTCGAGCAAGGATTAATACGGTTGAAACTTACGATGAGCTTGAGAATATGATAACAGTACTAAAAAAAGAAAATGAAAATTAAAATTACAGGTTAATTCCTGTTGAATTAGAAAATATATCACACGTTATTATGCTTTTATCACGCAAGAGAATTTGCTCACGTGATTGCTTATAGCGTGTGATAATTATTTATCTTATGCTTTTATCTCAAATATTTTATCTGATATTACTACAGCGTTGTATTTCTTTTTATATTCTTCACTTTTTAAAGATATAATATAATTCTTGGTATAGTTTTTTTGTATGCCGTTGTTGTGGAGAGTATCAACAGCCTTATTATATGCTATTGCAGCTTCTTCTTCTGTGTTATATCTGCCAATTATGTGATTCCCTATTTTGTGTATGACGGCTGTGTATACTGACTTGCCGTTTTTTTCTTCAACTAAGACACCGGTGTAGTTATTTATTATTCTTATGTTGGAATATCTGAAATCATATTTGTCACCATTTATCATATCGTAATCGCGTCCATAGACTGCAAATGGTTTGATGCCGTATCTGGCAAGGATTTTGTATTGGCTTCCATAGTCACTTACAAATAAATAACCGCCCTTTTGCTGGATTTTATGTGATGCGTAGAAGAATAAGTCATCGCGGTCAAATTTTAATATTTGCTCTTTAGATAAATAATATTCAAAATAATTCCGATATATATATATGGGGGTAGAAAAATATATATTGTTATCGCGGAAGTTTAGTATGATGATGAATTTGTCATATGGAAGCTTCATATTATCATTATAGCTGTCGATATTTATATCAGAGCTTTCAATTAATGATTTTGCTTCGCTGTATGCCTGGTTGGCATCTGCTTCAAGGTCAAAGCTTCCAAGACTTATGTGCTTTTTCTTATATGTAAGGGAAGCGCGGTAATATACCTTGCCGTTCTTCTTTTTGGTCGTATAGACACCGGTTTTTGTGGACATGTTTTTGTTCTCCTTAAAGTGGATTTAATGTAATTGTAATATATAAATTGTGATTAATCAACAAAATAATGATGTGATTTTGTTGAATGTTAATAAATTGAAATAAAAACGCTTGACCGTTAGGAATTGTTGTTTTATAATCAGTGTACGTGTGAGATGTAACTTTTTTGTAACAATTTTGAGAAAGAAAATTCACACAGAGGTGAGACTATGAAAAATAACTTTGGTGAAACAAAAGAAAAGATAATGAGCGTTACCAAAGAATATGCCGGTAAGTATTACAGGATTGCAGGTGCCGTAATAGTTGTGGCACTGCTTTGTATTGTGTCTGCTGTTACCTTAGAATCAAGGATAAATAAATCCCATCAATCAGTGGGTATAGTATTATCCTTATCAGATGTATCAAGCGGAAAAGCAGCATTTGCCGGTAATACATTTTCAGAGAAGGGTATCACTTATGTTGAAATGCAGTATGCTGCATACGAGACAGAAGAGTTAGCACAGCTTGAAAAAACCGAGAAGCAAGTTGACGATATACTTGCAGCAAGAAGTCAGGACAAGAAGGATCAGGCAGCTTTGGCTGAGCTTACTGCTGAGCATTATTCTGCAGCAGATTATAATACCTATGATCCTACTGAAGTACAGACTGTTGCGGCGGTTTCAACTTATACGCCGATTACTGAGATTACTTATGCGGATGCAAATGGAAGTTATTCATATCTTGGAGAGTTCACTCTTACAGGTTATTGCCCATGTGCGATATGTTGCGGTAAGTGGAGTAACCCAAGCAATCCTATTACATCAAGCGGAGTAACCGCTGTTGCAGGAAGGACGATTGCAGCAGATACTTCAAGATATCCGTTTGGAACTAAGCTTATGATTAATGGTCAGATATATACTGTTGAGGATGTTGGTGGAGCCATCAAAGGTAACCACATTGATATATTCTTTAATACACATGAAGAGGCGCTTGCATTTGGAAAGCAATACAGTTCAGTGTATTTTGTACAGTAGAATAATTAATTTATGAGATTAAAGGGAAGATGAACGTATATTGAATTATGTTTCATCTTTCTTTTAAATTATATACAAGGAGAATTGTTATGGAAGTTATATATAGAAGTACCAGAAATGCAGAAGAGACAGCCACAGCATCTATGGCTATATTAAAAGGACTTGCAGATGAAGGCGGCTTATTCGTGCCTGATAAAATACCGGTATTTGATGTATCACTTGATGAACTCGCCAAAATGGATTACCGCGAAGTTGCTTACAATGTAATGAAGCTTATGCTTACGGATTTTACAGAGGAAGAATTAAGACATTGTATCAATAGTGCTTATGATGATAAATTCGATACTAAGGAGATAGCACCGCTTGTGAATAAGGCAGGAGCTTATTATCTTGAACTTTTTCATGGTTCTACGATAGCATTTAAGGATATGGCACTTTCCATACTTCCTTATCTTCTTACCACATCAGCAAAGAAAAATGATGTGCATAATGAGATTGTTATTCTTACTGCAACTTCAGGTGATACGGGCAAGGCTGCACTTGCAGGCTTTGCAGATGTACCGGGTACAAGAATAATAGTGTTTTATCCAAAGAATGGTGTAAGCCCTATTCAGGAGAAGCAGATGGTTACACAAAAGGGAGACAATACATTTGTAGTCGGTATAAAGGGTAATTTTGATGATGCACAGACAGGCGTTAAGAATATGTTTTCTGATGTGGAGCTTAACAGATATCTTAATGAAAAGGGATATCAGTTCTCGTCAGCGAATTCAATTAACATAGGTAGACTTGTGCCACAGATGGTTTACTACGTATATGCTTATACAAGACTTGTGGCAGAAGGAAAAATCAAGTCCGGCGATAAAATTAATGTGGTAGTTCCTACAGGAAATTTTGGAAATATTCTTGCAGCTTATTATGCAAAGCAGATGGGACTTCCGATTAATAAATTCATATGTGCATCAAATGAAAACAAGGTATTATATGATTTCTTTACGACGGGTACATATAATCGTAACAGAGAATTCATACTGACGTCTTCACCTTCAATGGACATACTTATTTCAAGTAATCTTGAGAGACTTATATATAAGATTGCAGGCGATAACGCAGTTAAGAATAAGGAGCTTATGCTTGCACTCACCGGTAAGGGAGAATACACTATAACTGATGAAATGAAGAAAGAACTTTCGGACTTCTATGGCAACTATGCTTCAGAGGAAGAGACATCAGCAACAATCAAGAAGGTATATGAGAGTGATAACTATATAATGGATACTCATACGGCGGTTGCTTCTGCAGTATATGATAAATATATTGCTGAAACAGGGGATAAAACTCCTACAGTAATAGCTTCTACTGCGAGTCCGTATAAGTTTACAAGAAGTGTTATGAATGCGATTGACAGTGAGTATGATAAGAAGACAGACTTTGAATTGGTTGATGAGCTTAACCGCCTCTCAGGCGTAAAGATTCCGCAGGCTATCGAAGATATAAGGACAGCACCTGTCCGCCATAATACAGTATGTGAAAAGACAGAAATGCTTGACGAAGTTAAGAAATTTCTTGGAATATAACAAAATAAGACAGTTCATTTGTACCATCCTGTCTATAAACAAAACCAGGACTAAAATATGATTTTATGAAATCCAAACAAAAACCATAGATGCCCTGTGATATCTATGGTTTTATTTTGCTTTATCATAGACAGGTTTAATAAGGAGGACAATATGTACACTTTAAAAACAGTTGCCGGCTTTGACAGTGCGCATTTTCTAAAGGATTATGACGGGAAGTGCTCTAATATACATGGACATCATTGGAGTGTCGAGGTGATTGTCGGAAACGATGAATTAAATAAAGATAATCAGACGAGAGGAATGGTCGTTGATTTTGCGGAATTAAAGAAGGACTTGCGTGAACTTACGGAAGAACTTGACCATAGTCTTATAATAGAGAGAGGAAGTCTTAGAGAAAAAACTTTAGAGGCTTTGAAAGAGGAAAATTTCAGGATAATTGAGCTTGACATGAGACCGACGGCTGAAAATTTCGCAAAGTATTTTTTTGATAAAATGAAGAAAAAAGATTATCAGGTTATAGAAGCAACAGTTTATGAGACAAAGAATAACTGTGCGTGTTACAGAGAAGATTAAAAAAGTAATAATTATTGAAAATAGAATCGGTTAATATCATAAGATTTATATAAGTTGGATTCAGGGAATAAAATGGGAAGATATAAGGTTGTTGAAAAATTCGTCAGTATCAATGGTGAAGCAAGACGTGCAGGTGAGCTTGCCTGTTTCATAAGATTTGCGGGATGTAATCTAAATTGTACATACTGCGATACAAGGTGGGCAAATGAGAAAAAGGCTTCATATGAGATACTAAGTGAGGAAGAAATATACGAATATATAAAAAGTTCAAGCGTAAAAAACGTAACACTTACGGGCGGAGAACCATTGCTTCAGGAAAACATTAAAAGGCTTATCACTATGTTGTCTAAGGATAAGGGGTTAAATGTTGAGATAGAAACAAATGGTTCGGTTGACCTCTCAGACTTCATAAACGTAGGAGAAAATGTTACATTTACAGTTGATTACAAGCTTCCGGCGAGTGGCATGGAAGACAAGATGCATCTTAGTAATTATGAACTACTAAGAGATACAGACACAGTTAAATTTGTTGTGTCTGATGAAAATGATTTGAATAAAGCAAATGAGATAATAAGGAAATATAATCTGGACAAAAGGTTACAGGTATATCTTGGGGCTTCGTTCGGAAAGATAAAAAATGAGGATATAGTAAAATATATGATTGATCATAAAATGAATTCAGTAAGAATTCAGCTTCAGATGCATAAGTATATCTGGAATCCGGAAAAGAAGGGAGTATGATTATGGCAATAGATAAGGATGCAATAAGAGAACATATAAGGGGAATAATTGTTGCACTTGGAGATGATCCTGAACGTGAGGGCTTAAAGGATAC
Organism: Lachnospiraceae bacterium; assembly: GCA_017449765.1. Taxonomy (GTDB): domain Bacteria; phylum Bacillota; class Clostridia; order Lachnospirales; family Lachnospiraceae; genus Coprococcus_C. The sequence continues at coordinate 25,970 of JAFTFE010000017.1, forward strand.
TCCTGACAGAGTGGCAAGAATGTATGAAGAAGTATTTGATGGAATGAATTATACAAATGATGAGATAGCAGAAATGTTTAGCAAATCATTTGAGAAGCCGGCAAGCGATACACAGGATATGGTCTTCGTAAAAGATATAGAGGTATTCAGTTACTGTGAACATCATCTTGCCCTTATGTATGATATGAAAGTGTCTGTGGCATATATTCCGAAAGACAGAGTGCTTGGACTTAGTAAGATAGCAAGGATAGCAGATATGGTGGCAAAGAGGTTGCAACTTCAGGAAAGAATAGGAACAGATATATCCTATATTATGAAAAAGGTAACCGGTTCAGAGGATGTAGCAGTAATAATAGAGGGCTGCCACAGCTGCATGACCGCAAGAGGAATCAAAAATCGCAGTTCCAAAACAATAACAACCACATTTTCCGGACAATTCCTTACAGATGCCGCACTACAAAACCGATTAATGTTACTACTTAAATAGGAGAAACCAGAATGAAAAATAAAAATGAAGCCGTTGTAATATTCAGCGGAGGTCAGGACAGTACAACCTGCCTGATGTGGGCGAAGAAAGAATACAAAAAGGTTTATGCAATATCCTTTGATTATAATCAGAAACACAAGAAGGAGCTTGAATGTGCAAAAAATATATGTGATGAGCTTGGCGTGGAACATCATATACTTGATATGAATCTGCTTAATCAGCTTGCACCTAATTCACTTACGAGAAGTGATATAGAGGTTGATGCTTCTTCACCTGAGGATGGAACACCACCAAATTCATTTGTGGATGGCAGGAATATGGTGTTCATATTATTTGGTGCAATATTTGCGAAGCAAAAAGGCGTAACCGATATAATAACCGGAGTGTCACAGAGTGATTTTTCAGGATATCCGGATTGCAGAGATATATTTATCAAGTCTATGAATGTGACGATTAATCTTGCTATGGATTATGAGTTTGACATAATTACGCCTCTTATGTGGATTGATAAGGAGGCTACATGGGAACTTGCTGATAATCTTGGAGGATTTGACTTAGTAAGAAATAAGACTCTTACATGCTACAACGGTATAATGGGCGATGGATGTGGAAACTGCCCGGCATGTAAGCTTCGTAAGAGGGGACTGGAGGCATATCTTGGAAAAAAGACTACTCTTCATAATTAATCCAAATGCAGGCAGAACTGCTATAAAAAATGATTTGTTTGAGATAATATTGATATTTTCAAGGGCGGGATATGAGGTAACAACATATCCTACAAAGGATGCAGGGGACGCAGAAAGAAAAGTTATAGCGGATGGCTCAAAGTATGATTTGATTGTATGTGCGGGCGGAGACGGAACACTTGAAAACACTGTAAGCGGATATATGAAGATGGGTGATGATAAAGTTTCGCTTGGCTATATTCCATGTGGTTCTACAAATGATTTTGCAAGAACAGTAGCCATACCTCCAAATAAAATCCAAGCAGCGAAAGATATCGTAGAGGGCAGCCCTAAGTGTCTTGATGTAGGTCAGTTTGCAGATAAATATTTCATATATATAGCATCATTTGGAGTATTTACTGAAGTGTCATATGGTACTGACCAGTCACTTAAAAAGGTGATGGGACATGCTGCTTATGTGATTGAGGGAATAAAGGATTTAGCAAATATTAAGGCTTACAAATTAGAGGCCGATTTTGATGGAAAATCAGTATCCGGAGAATTTATATTTGGAATGATAACAAATTCTTTATCTGTCGGCGGATTCAAACTCAGAGGAAGTAAGCATGTAGTGTTAGATGACGGAAAATTTGACTGCCTGTTGGTTAGAAAACCGGAAAACGTTACTGATGTGCAGAGAATACTCACACAGGTTCTTACAAATAATATAGAAGACAAGGATGAAATATTTTATATAACAAAGGCTTCAAAAGTAGTAATAAAATCAGAGGAAGCAATAAAATGGACTTTGGATGGAGAATTCGGTGGCGAGTTAAATGATGTTACCATTATAAATCACCAAAAAGTATTGAATCTTTGTCTCAATGGTGAATACTCTCTTGATGAGGCAGAAGAATCTGACGAAAGTACATTTGCTGATTATGGTGATGATTTTGAAGACGGCTGGGATTAGAATATGAATTAAAACCCTATTATACGCATATAATGTCGTTAATAGGGCTTTTTCTTTACATTTTCCATAATTTGCCGTATAATTATAATGTTATATTGTGTCGAAAGGAGTTCTCAGTCAAATGGGAAAATATTTTGGAACAGATGGCTTCAGGGGAGAAGCTAATGTAGATTTAACGGTTGAACACGCATATAAGGTAGGAAGATATTTGGGATATTATTTTTCTAAAGATAAGAAGGATGATGACAGGCCGAGGATTGTAATCGGTAAGGACACAAGACGTTCAAGTTATATGTTTGAATACGCACTTGTTGCAGGGCTTACTTCAAGTGGTGCAGATGTATATCTGATGCATGTAACACCTACACCAAGTGTATCCTATATTGTACGTTCAGATGAGTTTGACTGTGGTATAATGATATCTGCAAGCCACAATCCGTATTATGATAACGGAATAAAGGTAATTAATTCACATGGAGCTAAGATGGATGCGTCCGTGGAGGCTGAGATAGAAAGATATATTGACGGTGAGATTCCTGAGATACCGTTTGCAACTAAGGACAAAATCGGAAGAACTACGGATTATTCGATGGGAAGAAACCGATACATAGGATACCTTATGACCCTTCCGACAAGAGCGTTCAAGAATCTTAAAGTGGGACTTGACTGTTCCAACGGTGCGGCATCAACCATAGCTAAGGCTGTATTTGATGCATTAGGTGCAAAGACATATGTTATTAATAATCAACCTGACGGAACAAATATAAATGATAATTGCGGCTCCACACATATTGAGGTTTTGCAGAAGTATGTGGTTGATAACAATCTTGATGTTGGATTTGCTTATGACGGCGATGCAGACAGGTGTCTGGCAGTTGATGAGAAAGGAAATTTGGTCGATGGAGACCATATATTATACATATGTGGTAAGTATCTTCGTGACAAGGGACATCTTGCCAATGACACGGTAGTAACTACCGTTATGTCCAATCTTGGACTATATAAGGCATTTGATGCTGAAGGAATAAAGTATGAGAAAACCGCTGTCGGAGATAAATATGTATATGAATGCATGATGGATAAAGGTTATATGCTCGGGGGAGAACAGAGCGGTCATATAATATTCGCCAAGAATGCAAGAACCGGTGACGGTGTGCTAACCTCACTTAAACTTATGGAAGTTATGGTTGAGGGTAAATGCGCAATGTCAGAACTTTCAAGAGGTCTTACGATATATCCTCAGCTTCTTGTAAATGTGAAGGTCAAGAGCAAACCTGAGGTAATGAAGGATGCAGATGTATTAGCAGCTGCCAAAGAAGTTGAGAAAACACTTGGTGATGACGGAAGAGTGTTACTTCGTGAAAGTGGTACAGAGCCTGTTATAAGAGTTATGGTTGAGGCAGAGACTGATGATATATGTAAAGAATGTGTAGATAAAATTGTAAAAGTTATAAAAGAAAAGGGATATGAGCTATAATAAATATCCAAAGGATAATCATGAAAAGAAATCTTAGAAAATTAGAAACAAGTATATTATTTATAATAAGGTTAGCGCTTAATTTTCTGCTGTTTTTTGTATTTTACGGTATGTACGCAAGAACCAACTGGCAGTTGTTTAATCTTTCAAGAACATCTGCAGTAACGATTGCAACATATATTGTAGTATCATATATGTTTGCAAATATTTACGGGCGGTATGATATTGGTAAAAGAAAAAGCAGACCTATAGTACATTCATTGTTTTTGGCATCGATATTCACTGATTTGCTTACATTACTTATGCTGTCCATAATGAATACAAATGCATTGAATAATAAATCCTTCGTGATTGAGCAGCCTTTTTTACTGATACCGATATTGATTATACAGTATATCATAATATGGATATTTGCCTATGGCGGTAATAAATTATATTTTATGATTTATGAGCCTGAGAAGTGTATGATTATTACTTCTTCACAAAGGAGTCTTAATGAGGTAATTGTCGGAATAAGAAAATATAAGCTTCAGTATAAAATCAGCATTATAGCGGATTATCGGGATAAAGAACTAAAGAAATATATAAACTGTCATGATACAATATTCATATATGATGTACCGATAAGAGAACGTACCGAGATTATAGAATTCTGTTATCAGAATATGAAGAATGTATATTTCAACCCGGATATGCATGATGTTGTTGAAAAAAATGCACATCATCTGCTTTTGGATGATTTGTCAATGTATGGTAATTATTCAAAAGGTCTTACTTTGGAACAAAGGGCAATTAAGAGAGTGGAGGATATAATCATATCGATTATTGCATTGGTTGTAACCTCACCGCTTCTTCTGATAGCTGCAATATTAATTAAGACAGAGGATAAAGGAAGTATAATATTTAAGCAGAACCGTGCAACAAGAAACGGAAAGATATTCTCTGTATATAAGTTAAGAACGATGCGCGAAGATGTAGAGAATTATTCCGCTATCGAGGATGATGAAAGAGTTACCAAAGTGGGACGTGTACTTCGAAAATACCGTATAGATGAGTTGCCACAGTTCTTTAATGTATTAAAAGGTGATATGAGTGTCGTGGGTCCGCGACCTGAGATGTTGGCGAATATATTCAATTATACGACTGTACTTCCTGCGTTTGAATACAGATTAAGAGTAAAAGCGGGAATTACCGGATATGCACAGATTGCAGGAAAATATAATACATCACCAAGAGATAAGCTTATATTGGATTTAATGTATATTGAAGAATATAGTATGTGGCTTGACATAAAGCTTTTATTTCAGACATTCATTGTAATATTAAAGAGAGATAGTACGGAGGCATTTAAAGAAGAGAAGCTGCTGTTTAATGAGTACAGCGAAGATAAGGCGATTACTTCTGAAATGATAGAAAAAGAATTAAATAAAAAGGTGGAAGGTTAAAATGAAGAAAATTCTTGTAACAGGTTGTAACGGTCAGCTTGGAAGAGCAATAAATAAGGAGTATGAAAATGAAGCGGCGGAGCTTATTAATACAGATGTAGCAGAACTTGATATAACCGATATTAAGGCTGTTATGGATTTTATTAATGATAAAAAGCCTGACGTGATTATAAATTGTGCTGCTCATACAAATGTAAATCTATGTGAATCTCAATGGGATCTCGCTTACAAGATTAATGCTATAGGACCGAGAAACTTAAGTATTGCTGCAACAGCTATAGGTGCAAAGCTAATCCATGTGTCTACAGATTATGTGTTTGACGGAACAGCTGATACACCTTATGATGAATTCGCACCTGTAGCGCCTCTTGGAGCATATGGTAAGACGAAGCTCGAGGGTGAGAATTATGTAAAGCAGTTTGCAAAGAGATTCTTTATTGTAAGAACTGCATGGCTGTATGGTGATGGTAAGAATTTTGTTAAAACCATGATTAACCTGGGCAAGGAAAAGGGCGAGGTTGGAGTTGTTGCTGATCAGATAGGCTCACCGACAAGTGCGAAGGAACTTGCAAAAGCTATTCATGTTCTTGAACCAACAGATAATTATGGGGTATTTCACGGGACTTGTGAAGGTTACTGCTCATGGGCTGATTTTGCAGAAAAGATATTTGAATATGCCGGAATGGATGTAAAGGTGAACAGACTTCGTACAGAAGATTATCCTACTCCTGCCAAAAGACCTGCGTATTCAGTTCTTGACAACTATATGTTAAGACTTACAACTGATTTCCAGTTCTCTAAGTGGGAAGATGCATTAAAAGAATATTTTGATGAAAATAAATGTTGACTTTTGTTGAATGCGGGCATATAATATTAGCCGAAGTTAGTTAATTTTAACTAATTTCGGCTTTTATTATTTTTAGAATAGCATTTATGCAATTCTAATTTTTTTGAAGATAGGGTTAGTTTTGAATAACTAACAATTTGTATTCATATAGTAGAAATGGAGGGGATAATGATGCCGCTTACATTTGCAGACGAAAGAGAAGAAAAAGAGATAGTAAGGCTTGCGGGAACAAAAGAAGTCAGACAGCATCTTGCCGATTTAGGCTTCAGTGTGGGAAGTAAGATAACAGTTGTTTCCAAAATCGGTCAGAATATGATAGTGAAGGTCAAGGGCGCAAGCATTGCACTTAGTAAGGAATTAGCTAATAAGATTATGGTTTAATCTTTAAATATTATAAGGAGGAACAAAGATGGTACTCAAAGATGTTAAGGTCGGCGAATCTGTTAAGGTTGTTAAGGTAACAGGTGAAGGACCGGTTAGACGCCGTATCATGGATATGGGCATTACAAAGGGCGTTGAAATATACGTTCGTAAGGTTGCGCCTTTAGGTGATCCTATGGAGCTTACTGTACGTGGTTACGAGCTTTCCGTTCGTAAAGCTGATGCAGAGATGATAGTTGTTGAATAATCCTTGGATTATTACATGGCTTTTAGTGATTTTGAAAGGAGAAATATAAAAAATGTCAATTAAGATTGCACTTGCCGGCAATCCTAACTGTGGTAAGACTACATTATTTAATGCTCTTACCGGTGCTAACCAGTATGTCGGTAACTGGCCGGGTGTTACGGTCGAAAAGAAAGAAGGAAAGATAAAAGGTCATAAGGATGTTATACTTCAGGATTTACCGGGTATTTATTCTTTATCACCATATACATTGGAAGAGGTTGTATCACGTACATATCTTGTAAATGAGAAACCTGACGCTATACTTAATATCGTTGATGGTACCAACATTGAGCGTAACTTATATCTTTCAACACAGCTTATAGAACTTGGAATTCCTGTTGTAATGGCAGTTAATATGATGGATTTGGTTCGTAAGAACGGCGATAAGATTGATACTGCCAAGCTCAGTAAGGAATTAGGTTGTGAGGTTGTTGAAATCAGTGCTTTAAAGAATGATGGAACGGATGCGGCTATAGAGAAAGCCATTAAGGCTGCTGAGTCCAAGAAGGCCGTGGCTATTCCTGCTACATTTGAGGAAAAGGTTGAGACTGCTGTAAGTTCAATCAAAGAGAGCATACAGGGAAGCATAGATGATAAGCTTGCACGCTGGTATGCAATCAAGGTATTTGAGAGAGATGAGAAGATTATAGAGTCACTTAAGCTTTCAGATTCTCAAAAGAAGAGTATTGAGGATACTATCGTAGCTGTTGAGAAAGAACTTGACGATGATTCCGAGAGTATCATAACTAATGAGAGATATAATTATATCAGTAAGATAATTACAGGCTCTGTTAAGAAGAAAAAAGGCTCTGACAAGATGACGGTATCAGACAAGATTGATAAGATAGTTACCAACAGAATCTTAGGTCTTCCTATATTCGCACTTGTAATGTTCCTTATATATGCTATCGCAATGGGCGGTTGGAAGGTTTCAATCGGTACTGCGGCAACAGACTTTACCAATGATGTAATCTTCGGAGAATGGGTTCCGAATCTCTTTGATAAGATTTTAAGTGCACTTAATGTTGCGGATGATACATGGTTATACGGTTTGATTCAGGATGGTATCGTAGCCGGATTCGGTGCGGTTATCGGATTCGTACCACAGATGCTTGTATTGTTCCTGCTCTTATCAATCCTTGAGGATATCGGTTATATGTCACGTGTGGCTTTCGTTATGGACCGTATCTTCCGTCAGTTCGGACTTTCAGGTAAGAGCTTCATACCTGTCCTTGTAGCAACAGGATGTGGTGTTCCGGGTATCATGGCTTCACGTACTATCGAGAATGACCGTGACCGTAAGATGACAATTATGACTACAACTTTTATACCTTGTGGTGCCAAGCTTCCGATTATCGGACTTATCGCAGGTGCGATATTCAATGAGTCACCTGCCATAGCAGCTTCATCATACTTTATAGGTATAGGTTCAATTATTTTATCAGGTATCATACTTAAGAAGTTTAAGGCATTTGCAGGCGAGCCTGCACCATTCGTTATGGAGCTTCCTGCATATCATGTACCATCAGTCGGAAATGTACTCCGTGCAACTTGGGAGCGTGGATGGTCATTCATCAAGAGAGCTTCATCAGTTATTGTAATTTCATCAATAATTATTTGGTTCTTCTCAAGCTTCGGAAGTATAAACGGACACTTCGGTATGGTTGATAATATGTTTGAGGATGAAAGTATAGTAACAGATGCTGAACTTGAGAAAATCGCTGATAAAATGGATATAACAAATGACGCCGGAGAGATTGATGCAGATGAGGTTACACCTATGGATGCTTCACTTCTTGCTAAGGTTGGTAATGGCGCAGCTGTAATATTCAAGCCGCTTGGATTCGGTTCATGGAAACCTACAGTTGCAACAGTAACAGGTCTTGTAGCTAAGGAAGAAGTTGTAGGTACATTCGGTGTACTTTATAACTATGATGATCAGGACGGCGAGGAAGAGCTTGAAGAAAACGGTGATCAGATCTGGGATAGAGTTGCAGAGGATTACACTCCGCTCTCAGCATTCGCATTTATGATATTTAACTTACTTTGTGCACCGTGTTTTGCAGCTATAGGTGCGATAAAGAGAGAGATGAACAATGCAAAATGGACTTGGGCTGCTATAGGATATATGTGCTTATGGGCTTATGTACTTGCACTTATCGTATATCAGATTGGCAGACTTATCGCAGACGGCGTATTCGGATTTGGTACTGTAGTAGCATTCGCATTAGTAATCGCCCTTATTTATCTCTTGTTCCGTAAGGGATATAAGCCGGATGATTCAGTGCATGCAGTAACAAGTGTAGATGCAGCAAAATAATTTACTCATAAATTTTTAGCCTAACTCACGAGGACTCCGGACTTATCACAGGATAGGTCCGGAAGTTTTCTATCTAAAAATATTTGCATAATATTCGTTTGAAAGCATAATAATGTTTAGAAATGTTTATATGATTTGGAGTTGATATTATGGGCACAGTGATTGTTTTTTTAGCAGTTTTATTGATAGTGGGGCTTTGTATATGGGATATCGTTCGTTCTCATAAGAAAGAGTCCTCATGTGGCGGCTGTGAAGGTGGTTCCTGCACCGGATGCAGCGGATGTGGTGACGGTGAGATATTGGTTACGGTTAAACGCAGAAAAGAAAAAAGTGAATGACGAAGCATTTTTAGGAGATAATAATATGTATAAGACGACAGCATCAGTTGATGGTATGATGTGTGATATGTGCGAGTCACATATTAATGAAATGATAAGAAAGAAATTTAACGTCAAAAAGGTTTCTTCATCACACAAGAAAAATGAGACGGTTATTATAAGTGAAAGCCCTATCACTAAGGATGAGTTAGAGGCAGGACTTTCGGAAATGGGGTATCATTGTATTGATGCCAAAAGTGAGGAATATACGAAAAAAGGCTTATTTGGATTAGGCAGATAACGGAGGGCATTAATTTGAGTAAGATTAAGAGAATTTATGCAAGCGAGATAGTTGCCGTACCATATACAGGCAGTGAGATACAAAACTTCGAACAGGGCGAAGCTTTCTGGGTATATGCAGTGGATGGTAAGAAGGTTGTTCGGACACAGATACTTTCTTTATATCCTAAGAATCTGACAGATGCTATAGACCAGCTTACACAGTGTGCAATAGATGTATTGATATGCAGAAATTATGCCACCAAAGCTATGCTTGAGCTTAAAAAAGCAGGCTTTAAAATATATACCTTTGATGGTGGAGCAAAAGCTGCAGTCAATGCCTATGCAGAGGGAAAGTTGGAAAGCCTGTAGCTTATAAGACTTAAATGCAGACAATAAAAGAAGCGGCATCAGCCGCTTCTTTTAATTATAAAGCTTTCTTAATATTACTCTTTCTCAACTTCAACTGCCGGCTCTTCATCATCGCCAAGGGTTTCAGCATATTCATCAAATACGTGGTCATACATGGATGGTAAGCCGATAAACTCACAGCCGTATCTGTAGCCATAATCACCGATTTGGGTTCTGTACAGAATTTTTACTACTGAGAGTATTATGTATTCGCTATTATCAAATTCAAGTGTGGCATTAAAATAGTAATCAGTTGGAAGCTTGCTTACTGACATGAATCCGATACCTGCTTTTGATATATCGAATACCTCTATCTCTGTATCAAGTGCGTCGATGTGTATTCCATCTTGCTTAAAAAGGTTTGATACTTCTAATTTAAGCTTGATAGGAAGTCTTTTATTTTTTCTTTTCTCGTGCATATATAACCTCCAAAAATATATTGTCTCGTTCAATCATATAGTACATTATAACAAAAATATCTCAAATAATCCATATAAATATTAAATTATTCACAAAAATTGTTTTAAATTGGTTTTATATGGGTATATAATAGTTTATCAAGATATAAATGGAGGCTTTTATGAGAATCAGACTATCAGCTAAACAGCCGAATGTTGAGAAGTTTATAGATGGTATAATTGACAGATATCATTTTGAAAAAAAAGATAAAGAGACACTTATAAACATATATGAGAAGCTTAGTGATGCAATCGCACCTATGGCAGCATACAGGATTAACCGACGTGTAACAGGATACAAGGTAATAGATGATAATCCTGCGGCAATTGTCGTACTAACTTTAGGGGATGGACCCGACGAGATTAAAGATAAATATACTAAGGATGGTAAGTTGGACAAGTCCTATATGTTGGATTGCATAACTAATGAGATGCTTATGAATATGTATGTGGAATTCAATCAGACTTATGCCAAGTATCACAGAAGATATGTAAAAAGATATGTATTTATAGGTGATGAAATATCGACTGAGAAAATACCCGAGCTTTTAAATGAAATATACAGTGCCGATAAATCAGGTGCCGAGAGAAAAATATTTGAAAATATAAAGGCTAATGGTAAAAAATCTGATTTTGATGAAAGCGATAATAATGATGAATCCAATGATAATAATGTATCGGAAAAGGTATATGCGGAGGAAATTGGACTTATAGAAACACCTGAGATTAAGAAGAAGTCTGATTATGTATCTGCTAACAGCTATGGGGTGATGACACCCACGAAAAGCGTGGTTTTCTATGCTATTCTTACAGAAAATCCCAACCAGATATGTGAAGGAATATGTGAGAACTGCAATAACAAAAAATGTGAAAATAATCCGGAATATGTTGAGGAGACAGAATAAATAATATCGTATTTATCGTAATAGGAATTCCCTATCGAATTTTGTAAACTTGTTATTTACTTTAATGAACAAGCATTGTATAATATCCTCATTGTGTTAGATTTTCGAGGAATTTTATGCAGGGAGGAAGTAAATGAGCGAAGTTTTGATTGAACTAAAAGGTCTTAGTAAAAACTTTGGTGAACAACAGGTTTTAAAGGGTATAGACTTAAATATTCATAAGAATGAGTTTCTTACACTTCTTGGCCCATCGGGCTGTGGTAAGACGACAACACTTAGAATTATAGCCGGTTTTGAAGAACCAAGCAACGGCGAGGTTATCTTCGATGGTGTTGACGTGTCCAAAATTCCTTCATATAAGAGAGAAGTTAATACAGTATTCCAAAAATATTCTTTATTTCCGTTTTTAGACGTGTATGACAATGTTGCTTTTGGTCTTAAGATTAAGAAGATGGACAAAAAGCTCATTGAGCACAAGGTTAAGAGAATGCTTAAATTAGTCGGTCTGGAGGGGTTTGATAACAGGGATGTTACCAAGCTTTCCGGCGGACAACAGCAGAGAGTTGCGATTGCACGTGCACTTGTAAATGAGCCAAAGGTTTTACTTTTGGACGAACCTCTTGGTGCGCTTGATGCAAAGCTTCGTAAAGAGATGCAGATAGAACTTAAGAAGATTCAGAAGGAAGTCGGAATTACATTTATATTTGTAACACATGACCAGGAGGAAGCATTATCCATGTCCGATACAGTTGTGGTAATGCATGAGGGAATAATCCAGCAGGTAGGTACACCTGAGGATATATATAACGAACCGGAGAATAGATTCGTAGCAAGCTTTATAGGCGAGTCCAATATAATAGAGGCAACTATGATAAAGGATTGTCTGGTTGAATTTGATGGCAATAAATTCGAATGTGTAGACAAAGGCTTTAAGAATAATGAGGCTGTTGAGGTGGTTATACGTCCTGAAGATATAGATATAGTTAAGCCTAAGGATGCCAAGATCACCGGTAAGGTTACTTCTATAATATTCAAAGGTGTACATCATGAGATAGTAGTGGAAACTAAGAAAAGAAATTATCTTATACATACCACGGATTATTTTGATGTGGGACTTGAAGTTGGTCTTAAATTCGGACCTGACGACATTCATGTAATGTACAGGATGGATTGGGAAACCGGAGGTAATTAAATGAAGCATTTTAAGAAAATGATTATCCCATATATAATATGGGCTGTAATTATTGTCATTCTTCCGCTTTTTTTGATATTGCTTTATTCGGTTACCAAGGGCGGAAATGAATTATTAAATATACAATTTACTTTTGAAAATTTCAAAAGAATGACTGAGCCTATATATGTAGCAGTATTCGTAAAGTCGTTTGAGCTTGGAATACTTTCCGTGGTTATATGTCTTTTACTTGGATATACACTGGCATATCTTATCAGCGGTTTTAGTGAAAAGGTTCAGAGCGTGCTCATATTATTTGTCACAATTCCTATGTGGATTAATACGCTGCTTAGAACTTATGCATGGATTTCACTGTTATCAGATAACGGACTTATCAATACCGTACTTACTAAACTTGGTTTCGAGCCGGTAAATATGATGTATACGGACTTTGCTGTTGTGCTTGGACTGGTAAGTGATTTGCTTCCGTTTATGGTAATCCCTATTTATACGTCTCTTAGTAAAATGGATCATTCTCTTATAGAGGCGGCATATGATTTAGGGGCGAATAAATTTAAGACCTTTTGGAATGTGACTTTTAAGTTGTCCATACCCGGAGTTTTAAATGGTGTCATAATGACTTTTTTGCTTTCGATATCAACCTTCGTCATACCGAAGCTTCTTGGCGGAGGACAATATACGCTGATCGGTAACCTGATAGAGAATCAATTTATCTCCATAGGTGATTGGAATTTTGGAAGCGCAATATCGGTAATACTTGCATTTATAATACTTATATCCATTACCTTTATGAAGAAGATTGACAAAGATGAGATAGAGGAGGAGTAGCCTGTGAAGAAAAAAAAGATAGGTGCCATCCTTTATATAGCACTTTGTTTTATATTTTTATATTTGCCGATAGTTGTGACGATGGTGTATTCGTTTAATTCATCCAAGTCACTTACGAAATTTAACAGCTTTTCCTTAAGATGGTATCAAAATCTTTTTGAAAGCAGTGAGATCATGCATGCAGTGTGGGTGTCGGTTTCAATTGCCATATTTGCGACAATTATCTCTACGGTACTTGGAACGCTTACATCCATAGGTTTGTCAAAGAATCGTAGGATAATTAAAGAACTTGTTTTGAATGTTAATAACGTACCTATAATGAATCCGGATATTGTGACTGCAATTGGACTTATGATACTTTTTTCGGCTTTTCATCTGGAAAAGGGTTATCTTACTATGTTGCTTGCACATATAGCGTTCTGTACACCTTATGTTATAACGAGTGTGTATCCGAAGGTGCGGACTATGGACCCCAATCTTGCAAATGCAGCTATGGATTTGGGGGCAACACCTGTCCAGGCGCTTACCAAGGTTATATTGCCGATGCTAAAAGAAGGAATATTTGCAGGAGTTTTACTTGCATTTACAATGTCCTTTGATGATTTTGTAATATCGTATTTTGTAACAGGAAACGGTGTGTCAAATATATCCATAGTAGTCTATAATATGACAAAGAGAACTAATCCTACGATAAATGCTTTGTCAACGATTGTTATAATAGTTTTGATGATAACCATAATACTTGTTAATGTCATACCGGCTATAGCAAAAAAAGGAAAGAAGGATAAGGAGGAATTAAGAATTGAAGAAGAGTAGTTTCATTAAGAAGATAACAGGTGCAGCAATGGTTATGGCTCTTAGTATGAGTCTTCTTACCGGCTGTGGAGGCGGAAGCAAGAAAACATTAAAAGTCTACAATGCCGGAGAATATATTGATACGGAGCTTCTGCATGACTTTGAAAAGGAGTTTGACTGCAAGGTTGTATATGAAACTTTTGATTCAAATGAATCCATGTATACTAAAGTACAGAGTGGTGAGAAATATGATGTCATAATTCCTTCTGATTATATGATAGAGAGACTTATTAAGGAGGATGCTTTACAGAAGATTAACTGGGATTTGATTCCTAATGCTTCGGGACTTGATAATAATGTATTAGGTCTTGCATGTGATCCTAATAACGAATATTCAGTACCATATTTCTACGGAAATGTAGGCATATTATATGATACAACTGTGGTAGACGAGGCAGATTTAAAAGAAGGCTGGAATATACTGAAGAACGAGAAATATAAGGGAATGATTTATATGTACGACTCTGAAAGAGATTCCTTTATGATTGCACTTAAAGCTCTCGGTTATTCTATGAATACTACCGACAGAGATGAGATTGACAAGGCTTACGAGTGGCTTGCCGAGCAGAGAGATATTATGGAGCCTGTATATGCGGGTGATGATGTAATAGATAATATGATATCAGGCAACAAGGCGCTTGCAATAGTATACTCAGGAGACGCAACTTATATCATGTCTGAAAATGAAGATCTTGCATTCTATGCGCCTGAGGAAGGTACAAATATCTGGAATGATGCAATGATAATCACAAAGGATTGTACGGAAACAGAGCTAGCTCATCAATTCATAAACTTTATGCTGGATGCAGACAATGCTTATTCCAATACTGCAGAGGTTGGATATACCTCTCCCGTTATATCAGCGAGAGAGAAAGCAGCAGCAGATGATTATGAGGGAATTGATGCATATATCCCTGATATGACGCGTGCTAATGATGAGGTATTCAGATATCAGGATTCAGAGACCAAGGCTTACTTTGCAGAGCTTTGGACAAAGATAAAGGCAGCGAATTAATATGGAATATCTTATTACTTTTCTTGAAGGAATAATATCATTTATATCACCCTGTATGCTGCCTATGCTGCCAATATATATAAGTTACTTTACAGGTGCATCGAAAAATATGAGAGAAGATAATAACAGCCGCAGGCTATCAGCATTGCCTGGGGCTTGTTCCTTTGTTGTCGGCTTTACATTTGTGTTCTGTCTGCTGGGGGTCTTTGCAGGTTCGATTGGTATGCTTTTTATACGTTATCAGAGAATTGTAAATATAATATGCGGAATTATTGTTATTTTTCTGGGATTGTCATTTATGGAGATAGTTCATATTCCTTTTTTCAGACAGAGTAACAGACAGATTGAGATTAGAAGTATTTTTTCAGCTTTTTTATTTGGCATGATTTTTTCGATAAGTATTACACCCTGTGTAGGAAGCTTCTTAGGCGCGGCACTTATGATGGCATCTACGACAGGAGGTATATGGAAAGGCTTCAGTCTGCTGCTTGTGTATTCACTTGGTTTGGGGCTGCCGTTTATTGTGTCGGCAGTATTAATCAATGAACTAAAAAATTTATTTGACTTTATTAAGAAACACTATAGAATAATAAACATAATATGTGGGATTTTTTTGATCGCGGTTGGAGTAATGATGGCATTTGGATGGCTCAATAAGCTGCTTGCAGTTCTGTCGGTTATTTAAAGTCTTTGTGAGGTGAAGTAATGAATAAATATATAAAGGTGATAATATATGTGTTGATATTAGTGCTGCTGCTATCAGGAGCGGCATTTGGATATCGTTATCTGTCAGGTAGATACAAGGATAATAAAGCCAAGAAGAATACTGTTGAAACTAAGGATTTAGCAGATGATACAGAAGAATTAAGCAGTCTGCAGGACGTTGTTGACGAAGAGGCTTATGATGCACAAGATACAGAACAGGAATATATTGATAATTCGACTGTAATGACTGCACCGGATTTTAAGTTTTTAAATAATGATGGGGAAGAAGCACATTTGTCAGATTATTTTGGTAAGCCTATAGTGCTTAATTTCTGGGCTACATGGTGTGGACCATGTCAGATGGAGATGCCATATTTTGATACTGCTTATCAGAAATACGGCGAGGATATAAATTTTCTGATTATAGACCTTACGGATGGAAGCAGAGATACGATTGATAGTGCAAGAGATTTTGTGGAAGAAAAGGGATTCAGCTTTCCTATAGGTTTTGATACAGAATATGATGGGGCATATACGTATGGAGTATCTTCGATACCTATGACATTTTTTATAGATAAGGATGGTGTGCCACAGGTTTATCAGATAGGAACTATTGACGAGGCAGTGCTTAATGAACAGCTTGAACTGCTGTTAAATTAAATTACTTTACTTTTTCTTTATTAAATGTTAAAATTGATTTTACAAAAGTGAATTGAGCACAATCAAATATGTGCGAATCTTAGTGTAACATATTTGCAATAAAATAATTACAGATATATTTGGAGGATGGAAAAATTTATGCTTCAGATTAAGAGTATAAAAAAAGAATATAAAACCGGTGGGCGAATACAACTCGCTTTAAATAATGTAAGCCTTGCACTTCGTGATAATGAATTTGTGGCTATACTTGGTCCAAGCGGTTCAGGAAAGACAACTCTCCTGAATATAATAGGCGGACTGGATCGATATAATGATGGCGATCTTATCATTAACGGAATATCTACAAAGAAGTATTCTGACAGAGATTGGGATTCTTATCGTAATCACGCCGTAGGTTTTATATTTCAAAGCTATAATCTGATTCCGCATCAAAATGTATTATCTAATGTGGAGCTTGCACTTACCATTTCAGGTGTCTCAAAAAAGGAAAGAAAGAAAAGGGCTGAGGAGGCACTAATTAAGGTTGGACTTAAAGAACATATGCATAAACTTCCGAGTCAGATGTCCGGCGGACAGATGCAGCGTGTGGCTATTGCGAGAGCTTTGGTAAATGATCCGGAGATTCTGCTTGCCGATGAGCCTACAGGTGCCCTTGATTCGGAAACAAGTGTTCAGATTATGGATTTATTAAAAGAGGTAGCAAAGGATCGTCTGGTTGTTATGGTAACACACAACCCTGAGCTTGCTGAACAGTATGCAAATCGTATTGTACGTCTTAAAGATGGTGTTATTACTTCCGATTCTAATCCGGTAACTGATGAAGAATTAAATGATGGAGAAGCAGTTCATAAGAATATGGGAAAAAGCTCTATGTCATTTCTTACAGCTTTATCCTTAAGTTTCAATAATCTTCGGACTAAGCTTGCAAGGACTTTGCTCGTAGCATTTGCGGGTTCAATCGGTATAATCGGAATTGCGCTTATTTTGTCACTTTCAAATGGTGTTGATATATACATAAAGACTGTTGAAGAAGAGACATTGAAAGAATATCCTTTGCAGATTACCAGTCAGGGCTTTGATTTATCAGCTCTTATGCCTGAATATGCAGATACGGAAGATGCAGAGGAGCGTGATGATGTAGAAGTTCAGGAGATTAAGATGGCATCCAGAGCTTTTGCAACTATTACATCAAATGATTTGGAATCCTTGAAAAAGTTTATAGACAGTCCTGAAAGCGGTATGGCAGAAGTGACACGTGCGGTGGAGTATTCTTATGGTGTATCTCCGCTGCTTTATCAGATAAATGGCGATACGGTACGTCAGGTGAATCCCGATAAGACGTTTTCTGCATTGGGATTTGGTAATACAGGAACCATGAGCAGTATTTTATCTTCTGTAAGCAGCACTAATGTCTTTTTTGAAATGCCTAAAGATACGGATCTTTATGAGGGACAGTATGATGTTATGGCTGGACGGTGGCCGGAAAAATATAATGAGTGTATAGTGGTTCTCACTTCTCATGGTGCATTGGCAGATGTTGCTACTTATGCTATGGGGCTTCGAGATCCTGCCGAGCTTGATGAGATCGTGGAGGCTTTTACCAGAGGCGAGGAGATTGATATCGATACGGAAGAAAATACATATAAGTATGAAGATCTGATTGGTATTTCCTTTAAACTGGTAAATCCGGGTGATCTTTATTCGTATGATGAAAAATATAATCTTTGGACAGACAAGTCCGGAGACAGTGAATATATGGAAAAGCTTGTAAGTAACTGTGAGGATGTGACTATTGTCGGAGTGGTAAAACCGAAAGAAGATGCGGTCACTACTATGCTTCAGCTTGGTATCAATTACCCTTATACTTTGTCAGAATATGTACAACAGGAGGCAGGAAAGAGTAAGATTGTACAGGCACAGCTTGCAGATCCTAAGACTGATGTATTTACCGGTGTAAAATTCGGCGAAGATAAAAAAAGAGAAGAATTAGATTTAGGTGATATGTTTACGATAGATGAAGATAAGATGCAGGAGGCTTTTAAGATAGATGAAAGCGCACTTGCTGTCGATTTTTCCGGTATTGATATGACAGGTGCAGATATTTCGGCAGTAGTCAGCTCAAGTGATTTCAGTTTGGATTTTCCGCAGCTTTCTGCAACTGAGATAGCAGATATAATGAGTGGCATTAAATTCAATATGTCACAAGAATCACAACAGGAGATGTTTGAACAGATCCTGACAGGTTATATTATTTATGCTGCAGGCGATCCTTCAACAAATTATATTAATCTGCAATCTGCAATAGGCGATTACTTAAAGACTGAAAGTGCAAGACAGATTATTACGGAAAATGTCAGGGAGATTATGCAGGCTTCTGGACAGCAGATTATCAGTGCTGAAGAATTAACATCATTAGGTTCAAGTCTTGTGGCAGGATATTCTGAGTGGGCTATAGCAAACGGATATATTACACCTGAGGATATGCAGTCACATATAGGAGAGTATTTGGCTACAGAGGAGGCACAGACTATTATTAATCAGGTGGAGAACGAAATGATTAATAATTTAATGTATGTTCCAATAACTGATGAACAGTTGAATAATATGATGGAAAAGCTTTATACCGGATATCTTGCATATGCTGCAGAAAATAATATGCCTGATCCAACAAAGCTGCTATCATCGTTTTCTGCTTACCTTTCCACACCGGAGGCTTCAGCAATAATCTCAAAAGGAGTAGCCGAAAGTTTGGATACATCTGAACTTGAAAGTCGTTTAGCGCAGACTATGGGAAATTATTCGCAGGAGGTTTCGACGACTCTGTCAAAGGGTATGGAGACTATGTTACAGAGTGCCATGGAGATTCTTGGAAGTCGTATAAAGACCAGTATGGAGAGCGCTATGGGCAATATGGGCGAGAAGATGGAGAATGCTTTTTCGTTTGATGAGGAAGCATTTGCCGAAGCGATTACATTAAATATGTCAGAACAGGAGATGAGTGAACTTTTCACAGCTTTACTTACTGAGGAATCTGCCACTTATGAAGGAAACTTAAGAAAACTTTCTTATGTTAAGTCTGAAAATCCGAGTTCTGTTACTATTTATCCTATTGATTTTGAGAGTAAGGAGAAAATCAAGGAAATATTAGATTCATATAACGAGCGTATGAAAGTTGAGGATGAGGATAAGGTAATTACATATACTGATATTGTTGGTACACTTATGAGTTCCGTAACAGATATCACGAATGCCATTACCTATGTGTTGATTGCTTTTGTATCTATTTCACTTGTGGTTTCATCAATTATGATTGGAGTAATTACATATATCAGTGTATTGGAACGTCGTAAGGAAATTGGAATACTTAGGGCTATAGGTGCATCAAAGCACAATATATCTCAGGTATTTAATGCCGAGACATTTATAATAGGTCTGCTCGCCGGTATCATGGGTATTGTTGTTACGATAATTTTAATAATTCCGATAAACCATATTATCGCGTCTTTCACGGATCAGCCAATCAGAGCAATACTTCCGATTACGGGTGGTGTAGCATTAATAATTCTTTCTGTTATATTAACTTTGATTGGTGGTATTATTCCTTCACGTAAGGCGGCGAAAAGTGACCCGGTTGCAGCACTTCGTACAGAGTAATATGCCCTATCCCCGTTCCCGGGGCAAGAAATATGGGCAAGAAAAGTTTTCGCCCCTGACCCCCGTCCCCGGGGCGAGTAAAATAAAGAAAAGGAGAATTATTTATGGATATTTTGGAAGCTATTGAAAAGAGACATTCAGTAAGAGTTTATAAGGATGAGCCTATTGCTGAGGATGTAAAAGAAAAACTTGATGCATTCGTTGAGGAGTGTAGGAAGGAAAGTGGACTTGGTATAAGGATTGCTTATGATTCTCCCGAAATTTTTGGTTCAGGGATAGCTCATTACGGAAGCTTCAAGAATGCCAATAACGTGATAATTTTATCAGGGAATAAGAATGAGGATATAGATGAGAAGTGCGGATATTATGGCGAAAAGATAGCATTATATGTTCAGACATTGGGACTTAATACCTGTTGGGCGGCTCTTACGTATAGCAGAGGTAAAGTAAGAAAGATGCTTGATGAGGGAGAAAAACTCTGTATAGTTATCGCTTTTGGATATGGTGAGACGGATGGTGCAGAGAGAAAGAGTAAGAGTATAGAAGAAGTTGTAGCATCTAAGGGAGAAATGCCGGACTGGTTTAAAAAGGGAGTTGAAGCAGCACTTCTTGCTCCGACTGCTGTTAATCAACAGAAGTTTAAGTTTGGAATAAAGGATGGTAAGCCTGTCGCTGTAGCATCAGGCAGAGGACCTTGTGTTAAGGTTGATTTAGGAATTGCTAAGTACCACTTTGAAGTGGCTTCCGGCAGGAAGGTAGAATAAAAATATTCAGGTTAAAATCACTCTTGAATGTGATGATAATTAATTATGTTCAAAAAGATTGATTTATGTCATAAATTGTGCTAATATATGCGAATGAAAATTAGATACATGCGGTAGTCGGTGCCGATAGACTTGGATTATGATTATATCATTATTGCATGTTGGATATTGCGTACGAAAAGTCTTGAAGTTAAAAGGGAAGCAGGTGTGAATCCCGCACGATCTCGTCACTGTATTAGAGGAGTATAGGGTATGTGCAATAATATGCGTATTCAAACAGCATATTCTTGCAGCCACTGACAGTTGATTTGTTGGGAAGGTATATTCTGTATGATGATTCTTAAGCCAGGAAACCTGCCGATTATTTAGGGTACAGGGATAAAATCCCGGATTACGAGGCATTAATCGTACCGTTAAAACACGAATTATTTCGGGTTTCTCTTTTAATGTCTTTTACTTTTATGTAGGAGACTATTTTATTTTAATGAGAAAACAAACGGATATAAGTGGATTTTATTTTCGTACTGAATTGTATTACATAGAAGGAGGACATTTATTTATGAAAAAGAAACTTTTGGCACTTGCACTTGCCGGCTGTATGGTACTTGCTACAGGTTGTGGTAAGGATGATACTGACAAGGAGATTACTACAACAAAAGAGGAGACAACAACAGAGGCAGTTACGGAAGAAGTAACTGAGGAAGCAACCGAAGAGGCTACGGAGGAAGCTTCTGATGATGCAGAAGAGGAAGATGAGGATTATACTACAGGTGATGCAAGCCTTGATAATCCTTTGAATCAGGATGATATAGGTGAATCAGAGCTTTTGGTTGTAAGCTTCGGTACAAGCTTCAATGACAACAGAAGACTTACAATCGGTGCCATCGAGGGTGCACTTGCTGATGCATTTCCTGATTACAGCGTTCGCAGAGGCTTTACAAGTCAGATTATAATCGACCATGTAAAGAGTCGTGACGGTGAGGAAATAGATAATGTAGGAGAGGCTCTTGACAGAGCTGTGGCAAATGGTGTCAAGACACTTGTTGTTCAGCCTACACATCTTATGGATGGTTATGAGTATAACGACCTTGTTGATGAAATCGGCCAGTATGCGGATGCATTTGAAACAATAAGTATAGGTGAGCCGCTTCTTACTACAGATGAGGATTTTAAGGCTGTTGCAGAGGCTATTGTTGCGGCTACAAGTGAGTATGACGATGGCAAGACTGCAATCTGTTTTATGGGACATGGAACCGAGGCTGATTCAAACGGCGTATATGCACATATGCAGGAGATTATAGATGAACTCGGTTATGAGAATTATTTTATCGGTACTGTTGAAGCAACTCCAAGCCTTGATGACCTTATAGCTGCAGTAGGCGAGGGTGATTACGAAAGAGTAGTTCTTGAGCCGCTTATGGTTGTTGCCGGTGACCATGCTAACAATGATATGGCCGGTGATGATGAGGATTCATGGAAATCAACCTTTGAAGCAGAGGGATATGAGGTTGTATGTGTATTAAGAGGTCTTGGTGAGTTTCCTGATATCCGGCAGCTTTATATTAAACATGCTCAGGAGGCTATAGATAAGCTTAATTAATTTTTATACATAACATGTGAGCAAACAGCTAACAGGTGTCTTTGCAACTTACCAACGATTTGTTAAATCAGGGCATATGCCATCTCTATATTAGCACGAAATCGATAAACTCGCTTCGCTCAGACATATCGATTTCTGAGCTAATATATTCGATGCCATATTGCTGATTTTACACAAATCGGGTAAAATGTTGCAAAGACACCTGTCGCTGCTCGCTCACATGTTGCATAAGTTAGAAATAATGATAAAAAGGAAAGTTATGATGAAGAAAACATTTGGTAAGATTATAATTGTTTCATATATCATGGTATTGGGATTGACCGGATGTACTGATAAAAAGAAGGATGATACCACTGCTGTAAGTGAGACGGAAATAGTATCTGAGGATGCGACTGAGGAAGTTACTACAGAGGAAGCAGTTGAAGGAGATAAGGAAGCTGATACAGATGAGGCAACGTCTTCGGATTCTTCGGATAAGGTTGCAGATGCTTCTGAGATGACAACTATTGATGAGGTTGTAGAAGAGGGTATGGTTCCTGTATATGCTGACCAGGTTAATGATGGTGTATATGATGTTACTGTATCTTCCAGCTCGTCTATGTTTAAGATTGTAAGCTGTGAATTAACTGTTGAGGATGGCAAGATGACAGCGACTATGCATATGAGTGGTACAAGCTATCTTTATCTCTATCCGGGAACAGGTATAGAAGCAGTAGATGCAGATGAAGCTGATTACATCCCGTTTGATGAAGCGGAGGACGGTTCACACAGCTTTGAATTTCCAGTAGAAGCTTTAGATGAGGGTATACCTTGTGCTGCATACAGCAAGAATAAGGAAAAATGGTACGACAGAACCATACTTTTCCGTGTGGATTCACTTCCTATAGATGCCTTTAAAGAAGGTGTATTTACAACTGTTGATTCTCTTGGGCTTTCAGATGGAAATTATTCTGTAGAGGTAAGTCTTGCAGGCGGTTCAGGTAAGGCAAGTGTTGATTCACCTGCTGACATTAAGGTAGAAAATGGAGAATGTATCGCAACTATCGTATGGAGCAGTCCTAATTATGATTACATGGTTGTAAACGGTGAGAAATATCTGCCTGTTAATACAGAGGGTAATTCTGTATTTGAGATACCTGTAACCATATTTGATAAGAACATGAAGGTTATAGCAGATACAACTGCTATGAGTGAGCCTCATGAGATAGAATATACACTTTATTTTGATTCGATGACAATTAAGTAATTTTAGGATTTTGATTTATCAAATATATAAAAATAAAATTAAATATACATATCATGATGAAGTGATAGTGATTTGAAATTAAATAATTAATACTAATAGATAACAGTTATAGGATAATAGTAATGATTAATTATAAGAAAAAAAGTATTAATTTAATATTATGCATTCTGTTGATTTTTTCGCTTATGTTGACAGGCTGCGGAGCAAATAAAAAAAGTAATAACGAAGTAAGCAGTGACACAGATGCAATTAATGAAGAAGCCCCTTTGATAGAGGGGCTTCATTTTAAGGAAATTGTTCCGCTTGATTATGCGGAGTGTTTTACTATTTACAGATATGAGGAAGGTTATTCTCTTATCAGTATAAGTGACGGAAGAAATTATCTACTTGTGCCGGAGGGTAAGGATGTACCTGAGTGTGCTAAGGATTATTATATAATTAAAAAGCCTGTATCTGATATATATCTTGCTTCAACCTCAACTATGGCACTCTTTAACGCTATGGATGCGCTTGATATGGTAGGAACCACATCTCTTAATGCTGATGACTGGCATATAGATGCCGTAAAGGAAGCTATGGAGGAGGAAAGGATTGTCTTTGCAGGTAAGTATTCGGAGCCTGATTATGAGTATCTGATGGATGATGAATGTAAGCTTGCAATAGAAAATACAATGATTCTTCATACCCCTGAGGTTCAGGAAAAATTAGAAGAGCTTGGGATTACTGTTTTTATCGACTGCTCAAGCTATGAGGATCATCCTCTCGGAAGAAGCGAATGGATAAAGGTTTATGCAGAGATAACAGACAGACAGGACGAGGCAGATGCATTTTTTGCAGAGCAGAAAAAATATGTTGAGGAACTTTCGGATTATGAAAGCACAGGAAAGACAGTAGCATATTTTTATATAAATGAATCCGGCTCTGTTGTCGTGCGAAAGACCTCTGACTACATACCAAAGATGATTGAGATAGCAGGCGGAGATTACATATTTGATGACCTTGGAGCTGATGATGAAAAGGCATCATCAAGTACGAATATTACTATGGAAGAGTTTTACAATACTGCGAAGGATGTAGACTATCTAATATATAACGCCACTATAGATAATCCGCTTCACAGTATAGATGAATTAATTGATAAAAATGCACTTTTTGCAGAATTTAAAGCAGTTAAAAATGATAATGTGTGGTGTACGGAAAAGAATATGTTTCAGGCTACGGATGTTATAGGAAATATAATCGGTGATTTCCATACTGTTTTTACCGATGATGATGCCGAAACTCTTGAATTTCTTTATAGGATACATTAAATGTGTTTTGATTAATCGAGAGTGTTTTGACAAATTGAGTGTGTAGACAAGTTTCAACGCAAACACGCTCTCGCTCGATTTTTTACGTAGCGGTACTAAGCTCGAAAATACCTCGCTAAGTACCGACGTAAAAAAGACGGTTTGCTTATGAAACTGTCTACACACTCAATTTGATTTACACAGTGAAAAGAGATATAATTATTTTTGATATGTACTATTTATTTGAGGATATGAAGTATGGTAAAAAAAGATAATTCGATTAATTTTGAAAAACATAGTACGAATAGTAAAATTAGATATTCTTTTTTCTTTGTTTTTATGTTTATTCTCTTTATAATTATTACTATTTTGAATATTAATATCGGTTCGGTTGATATTTCAGTACCGGATATTTTTAAGATTATTTTTTTGAGAGAGGGAGAAAAGGGTTATTATAATATTATCTGGCATATCAGACTTCCGAGGATTTGCATGGCTGCGATTTTAGGAGGAGCACTTTCTTTGTCCGGACTTTTGCTTCAAATATTTTTCAATAATCCTATCGCAGGCCCTTATATACTTGGTATTTCTTCAGGTGCTAAGATGGTGGTTGCGCTTACTCTTGTTTTCTTTCTTGAGAGATTCGGAAGAGTTTCATCCATTTCTCTTGTAATTGCGGCATTTGCCGGTTCTATGCTCTCGATAGCATTTATTCTTGTTTTATCCAGATACATTAAGTCTATGTCGGTTCTTATAATCGGCGGTATAATGATTAATTATATCTGCTCTGCTATTACGGATTTTATCATAACCTTTGCAAGCGATTCGGATATTATAAATCTTCACGGCTGGTCACTCGGAAGCTTTTCGGCTTCTAATTGGCGGGATGTTTTTATAGCATTTGTTATAGTAACGATTACATCGATTATTATATTTATACTTGCAAAGCCGATAAGTGCATTTTTGCTCGGAGAAGCTTATGCAAAAAGTGTAGGTGTAAATATAAGGGTATTCAGGGTTGTGCTTATTCTTTTGTCGAGCGTTCTTTCAGCATGTGTGACAGCTTTTGCAGGCCCTATATCCTTTGTCGGTATTGCGGTGCCTCATCTTATAAAGAGAGGGCTTCGTACTTCCAAGCCGATAATTGTTATACCGGCTTGCTTTATAGGTGGAAGTATATTCTGCATGGTATGTGACCTTATAGCGAGGACTGCATTTTCACCGACAGAGCTTAATATAAGCACGGTTACGGCGGTATTTGGTGCACCGATAGTTATTGCGATGCTGATTAAGGGCAGCAAGAGGGAGTAGAAAATGGATTATTATTTAAAGACATCGAAGCTTTCAGTCGGATATAACGGCAAGCCGATTGTAAAGGATATA
>JAFTFE010000182.1 GCA_017449765.1 Lachnospiraceae bacterium
GAGATAGAGTAAAGAAGAACCTTTTCGATTATTTCACATACGGATGCTGGTAAGACAACTCTTACATAGAAATTTTTGTTATATGGCGTTGCGATTAATACTTCAGGCTCTGTCAAGGGCAAGGCGAATTCAAAGTATGCTGTCTCAGACTGGATGGGGATAGAGAGGGAAAGAGGTATATCGGTTACATCATCAGTATTGCAGTTTAATTATGATGGTTATTGTATAAATATTTTGGATACTCCGGGACATCAGGACTTTTCGGAGGATACCTATCGTACTCTTATGGCTGCTGATTCGGCGGTAATGGTCATAGATGCTTCTAAGGGTGTTGAGGCACAGACGATTAAGCTTTTCAAGGTCTGTGTGATGAGACATATTCCAATATTTACTTTTATTAATAAGATGGATTTGGAAGCCAGAGATTCTTTTGAGCTTCTTGATGATATAGAGACTGTGCTCGGTATTAGGACATGCCCGATTAACTGGCCTATTGGTTCAGGTAAGAGATTCAAGGGCGTATATGACAGAGATACTAAGAAAGTATCAATGTTCCGTGCAGTATCAGTAGGTGGTGCAAAGGGAGCAGAGGAAACCGATTATGATATAGATGATGAGGCATTAAAGGAAGAAGTCGGAGAAGAATTATACAGTCAGTTTATGGAAGAAATTGAATTATTAGATGGTGCAAGTGATGAGTTTAATCAGGAGCTTGTAGATAAGGGTGAACTTACACCTGTATTCTTTGGCTCGGCACTTACTACCTTCGGAGTGGAAACTTTTCTTGAACATTTCCTTAAGATGACTAAGTCACCGCTTCCGAGAATGTCAAATGAAGGTATGATAGAGCCGATAAATGACGTGTTTTCAGGATTTATATTTAAGATTCAGGCGAATATGAATAAGGCACATCATGACAGAATTGCGTTTATGAGAATATCTTCCGGTAAGTTTGAAGCAGACAAGGAAGTCTATCATGTGCAGAGTGGCAGGAAGATGAGGCTTTCACAGCCACAGCAGATTATGGCGCAGGACAGAAAGGTTATAGATGAGGCATACGCAGGCGATGTAATTGGTGTATTTGATCCGGGCATATTTTCCATAGGAGATACTATATGTACTCCGGGTAATAAATTCGAGTACGAGGGTATACCGACATTTGCGCCGGAACATTTTGCAAGACTGGTACATCTTGATTCGATGAAGCGTAAGCAGTTCATGAAGGGTGTAACTCAGATTGCACAGGAGGGTGCGATACAGATGTTTCAAGACTATACTCTTGGAATGTCGGAAATAATTGTCGGAGTAGTTGGCGTACTACAGTTTGATGTGTTAAAATATAGGTTGGAAAATGAATACGGCTGTGATATAAGATTGGAGCCGCTTCCATATAATTATATAAGGTGGGTTAAAGATCCTGCAACGGACTTAAATAAGATTAGCAGAATAAGTGATTGTAAAAGGGTTAAGGATATGAAGGATAATCCGCTTTTGCTTTTTGCAAACGAATGGTCGATAAGACTTTTATTAGAGCATAATGAGGGGTTGGAACTTGAGGAGTTCCGCAAGAATTAGGGAAGGAGTAGCATCATGATTTTCATTGATACACAAAAAGAGGAGTTTGCCAAATTAAAGGATATAAGGGTATTCGGTAAAGATGATGAGGAGCAGAGCTTTAACAGTGATTTGTTCGTGATTGGTCTTGGCGGTATTGGCTGTAAGGTTTTGACAAGTCTTAAGGGAATGATAAGATATGATGTAAGTGATGAAGACAATATTAATCTTCTTTATATTGATTCAGACATTTCGGATATGCAGCAGACCATAGAGGATAGCAAGGAGGGACTTGGACTCAACGCTCTTGAGGTTATGAGTATTTACAGACCTAACCTTGAGACAATTCTATCCAAAGGTATAGATAATAATCCTGTACATCCAAATCTTGCCAACTGGATGAAGAAGGATTTTCCAAATATAAGTATAGGCATAGACGGTGCAAAGGGCAATCGTCAGATTGGAAGGCTTATGTTCTCAAATGCTTACGAGGATATAAGGATTCTCCTTTTTGAAAAACTTGAGGAATTATATGAGAAATCAGGTAATAAAAAACTTGATATAATTATTGTGTCAAGTGTGGCAGGAGGTACAGGAAGCGGTATATTATCCGACCTTGCTTATAACATTAAGGCATTCGGTAAGTCTAAGAAATGGGATAATTATCGTCTTGGAGCATGCCTTCTTACACCTGACGTATTATTTGCAAATACCTGGGTAAATGAAGATGAGGAGAAGAAGACACTTCTTAATGCGAATGGTTGTGCAACACTTAAGGAAATCGATTTTTATATGAGACTTGCCAACAGATATGAGACCTTCTCATTTGAAAGTACGACGCACAGACTTACTATGCGTGAGAATATATTTGATGCGTGTATGCTTATTTCAGGTAAGAAGGATGAGCAGGGTTATCTGCCTGATGGAGTTATTTGCAGCGATGTAGCTTATTTTATATCCATGCTTTCCAAGAATAAATATATCGGCAGCGAGAAAGATATGGCCAATAGAAAGCTTTTAAGAGATGTATTCTTCGATAAGGAAGGTTCCGGATATTATAAGATAGTTAATGAATCTGACTTTAAGGTTCCTGTTAAAGAAATTGAGAATATTTGCGAGTATGAGATATTTAATGAGGCTAACAAGAAACTCCACAATCTTGATAATATGCAGGAGATAATACAGAAGGATTTACGCAACTGCCTGATTGATGTTGATGAATTCTTAGATGGCAGACCGGGAGATCCGGTTAGTCTGAGTGTAAAGGGATTAATCAATATTAACCAGCTTACCAAGCCGGATTACCGTTCGATTAAGAAGAAGCAGGATACTCTTAGAACTTCCATGCCGAGACAGCTTGCTGATGTAGAGAAAAATATTCCTATTATAATCAAAGGTATTAAGGCCAAGATGACAAGCGATATAGAGGGACTTTTGTCCAAATATATGAGAGAATACGGACCGTTTTTAACTATCGAGATGATTGGCTCTGCCGGATTTGCAGGACGAGATGAGGATGGTGGTATGATAACCGAGATAAGGAAGCTTGAGAATAAGCTTAGTGCATACCAGCCTACGGGAGAATTCAGCAGAATAATCGAATCCATCAGAGATATGGTCGCCAAGAAATTCTTTGCATTTCCATCCGCTAAGCGTGAGACGGAAAATGGTTATTACGATGCCTGTATCAAGGAGACACTTGCTACGGAGCGTAATATGATTATCGACGGAATGAGTGACCAGGATTTATTCGGAGATATAATCAGAATGTTAAGACAGAAATCCGAGAGACTTAATGATATATATGCTCAGTTTGGCGAGGATCTTAAGAATGCAGTAGAGGATTTGGCAGGCAGAGGAAGGCGTGTTACAGACTATACACTTAAGAATTCCGTAAGACATGAATTCCTTCCATCAGATTATATAACAGATGCAAGAGTCAATGAGATAAGAGAGGGAATTATCAATCTTATGATTGAGCATGAGGCAGACATTGACAGTTCACGACCTGTACCGGTTAAGGATGTGATGGAAAGAATATACAAGAATATATTTGTAAGTGTCGGTGTATATGCGCCTGAGAAGCTTCTTTCTGTTGCATTTGCAGAGAAGAAGCCTACTTTGCAGGAGACAAATATTATGTTTGTCTCGGCTGCTAATGAGAATAGAGATGCTATAATGCAGAGAGCTGCTAAGTCATTTGCTGAAGGTCTTAGTGCAAAGTCAGAAAAGAAGAAGCTGTGTCTTTTGAGAGAAGGCTCAGAGGAAAAGGTAATTAGTAAGAGATTTATCTCACTTCCGGCAGCTATGCCTCATTTCTCGGAAGCTGTAAAGGAGACACTTATTAATGAACCATATAATATCCCTGAGGAAACCATAGCATTCAATCATGGTGAAATTGAGATATCAATAGATGACATTCTTGCAGGAGTTCCATTATCTTTGCTTGAGTGTGCACGTGAAATGCAGGATGCTTATGATTCTGTAGATAAGGAAGCTTATTTCGGACTTCATACTGATGAGTTTAATAAGGATATGGCAGCATATCCTGATATATGTTAATTATTATTTTGCGAGGATAAGTGATATGGAGAATCCATTTAGAAAAACAAGAGGATTAAAGATTATTATTGTAGGCTGCGGAAAGGTTGGAAAAACCTTAGTTGAGCGTCTTTCACAGGAAAAACATGATATCACTGTCATTGATACTGACAGTGATGAGGTAGACAGAGTATCGGAAACCTATGATGTAATGGGTATCATCGGAAATGGTTCAAGTTATAATGTGTTACTTGATGCCGGTATAAATGATGCGGATATTCTTATAGCGGTTACCGCATCCGATGAGCTTAATATGCTTTGTTGTACGATAGCTAATCAGCTTGGTAACTGTGCAACTATAGCAAGAGTAAGAAATCCGGACTACAGCTCCGAGCTTACATATCTTAGAGCAAGGCTTGGTATATCACTTATACTTAATCCGGAACTTGAAACTGCAAGAGAGATAGCAAGACTGCTCAGACTTCCGACAGCACAGGAGATAAATGCATTTACCAAGGGACATGCAGAGCTTATAAAGTTCAAGCTTCCTGACGGAAATGTTCTTGACGGTGCACGCATCATGGAGATAAGACATTATAACTCAGAACTTCTTGTTTGCGGTGTCGAAAGGAATGGAGAGGTTGTTATTCCTGATGGTAATTTTGAATTAAAAGGTCAGGATTATATAACATTTATATCAACTCCTGTAAATACGCAGAGTTTCTTTAAGAAAATTAATATTGATACACATCAGGTAAGAAACTGTATTATAGTTGGGGGCGGAAAATCCTCGTACTATCTTGCAAAACAACTTACTGAGATGAACATTGATGTCAAGATAATTGAGATCGATATGAAGAGGTGTGAGGAGCTTAGTGCGCTTATTCCTCAGGCTCTTGTTATATGCGGAGACGGTACGGATGAGCAGGTGCTTCGTGAGTCGGGTATAGAAGAGGCGGAGGCGGTTGTACCTCTTACCGGGCTTGATGAAGAGAATATTCTTATAACTTTATTTGCTAAAAGCTGTACATCGGCGAAGGTTATAACAAAGATAAAGAGAAGTTCGTTCCATGAGGTTATCGACAGTCTTGATATGGGAAGTATTATATATCCGAGATATATGACGGCAGAGACAATTATAGGTCATGTGCGGGCTACGCAAAATGGTATAGGAAGCAATATAGAGGTTTTATATCATATATTTGATAATAAGGCGGAAGCTATAGAATTTAATACTGAGAGAAATTCTCCGGTGGTAGGCAAGCCGATTATGGAACTTAAGCTTAAGGATAATCTTCTTATAGCATGTATTAACAGAAACGGTAAAATCATCATTCCTAAGGGTGATGATTATATACAGGAAGATGATAAGGTTGTTATCGTTACAACTCACACAGGTTTTAGAGATTTAAAAGATATTTTGAAGTAATCAGAGGATAAAGAAATGAATTACAGTGCAGTAATATACATACTTGGTTGGATTATGGACATCGAGGCAGTAGGAATGATTTTACCGTGTATTGTGGCATTATGTTACGGTGAAAGTGAAGGATTAGGATTTCTATATGTTTTAATCGGATGTGCTATCGTTGGAACAATTATAATTTTAAGAAAACCAAAGGATATGAGGTTTTATCTCAGAGAAGGTTTTGTGGCTACTGCACTGAGTTGGATAATATTATCTGTGTTAGGAGCACTTCCTTTTGTCTTAAATGGGGATATCCCTAATTTTAATAATGCATTATTTGAAACTATATCAGGATTTACTACAACAGGTGCAACAATTCTTAATGATGTTGAAGCAATGTCACATGCAAGTCTTTTCTGGAGAAGCTTTACACACTGGATAGGCGGAATGGGAGTTCTTGTCTTCTTACTTGCCATACTTCCTATGGCGGGCGGTTCACATATGAATCTGATGAAAGCGGAAAGCCCGGGACCATCTGTAGGTAAACTTGTTCCTAAGGTCAGGGATACGGCTTTTGATTTATATGCCATATATTTTGTTATGACTATGGCAGAGGTTGTGATACTTGCATTCGGCGGAATGAATTTCTTTGAATCACTTACCATATCTTTCGGTACGGCAGGTACGGGAGGACTTAGTATATGGAATGACAGCATTACGAGCTGTACTCCGTTTCAGCAATGGGTTATAGGTGTATTCATGATACTTTTCGGAGTGAATTTTTCTTTTTATTTCCTGATTATTACCGGAAAGATTAAGCAGGCATTTAAGTATGAAGAGGTCAGAGTATATTTTGCAATAATAGCTGTGTCGATAATAATTATCAGTATTAACATATATGATAAATTTGCTACTATAGGAGAAACAATAAGACATGCATTTTTCCAGGTTGGCTCGATAATAACCACAACAGGTTATGGAACTGCTGATTTTGATGCATGGCCGGCACTTTCCAAGACTATTCTCGTTATGCTTATGTTCATCGGTGCCTGTGCAGGCAGTACCGGCGGTGGTATCAAGGTATCACGTATAATAGTTATGGCAAAGACTGTTAAGAAAGAAATCATTTCCTTCTTATTCCCTAAGAGTGTTAAAAAGATAAAGATAGAAGATAAGGTTATAGGGCATGATACACTTCGTTCCATAAATGTATACATTATGACATATATATTTATATTTGCAATATCCTTACTTCTTATTTCTTATGAAAATAAAGATATGACAACGAATTTTACTGCAGTTGCAGCGACATTTAACAATATAGGACCGGGACTTAGTAAGGTTGGTCCTACACAGAACTTTACCTGTTATTCGACGTTTTCAAAATATGTATTTATGTTTGATATGCTGGCAGGAAGACTTGAGCTGTTCCCTATACTGCTTTTGTTTTCTCCATCTGTATGGAAGCATAAGAGAAAAGTAGTATAAAGTTATTGTAGGGGGAAATATGAGATTAAGCGATTTATTAAAATATAATGATATAGTTATACAGTGCCATGATAATCCGGATGCAGATGCGCTTGCTTCCGGATATGCGCTTTATTGGTATTTTAAGAAAATGAATAAAGAAGCACGCTTTATATATCGTGGCATTAATAAAATAAAAAAGAGTAATTTATTGATTATGATTGATGCTTTGGAAGAGCGAAAAATCTACTGTATAAATTAACTTCGTTACTTGTAAAATCATAATTCCAAAGTTCGCTTAAATTCTCCGGCTTAAGACAGAAAATATGTGTATGGTCCGTTGAGAGATAGGAGTTATTGAGCATAGACATATTTGACGAATAAACATTCTCTGTATATGCCGCCATTAAATGATTATTATCCGCCCAATAAATATCCTTTAATCGATCTTCCTGTGGAGCTGTTATATCTGAGCTTTCGTTTTTTAAAGAAAATGTTCCCAAAACATATTTGTCATAGCCGTAATATGCCAGAAAAGCAACATTATTATCATCAGGGGAAAGTGCTAATTCATAATATGCAAGGTCAACATCATTTTCTTTATCAGGAAGATTATATGTGTCTTTTAGATAACCGTCAAATGCATCTAA
This sequence comes from Lachnospiraceae bacterium, assembly GCA_017449765.1. GTDB lineage: Bacteria > Bacillota > Clostridia > Lachnospirales > Lachnospiraceae > Coprococcus_C. The sequence continues at coordinate 7,621 of JAFTFE010000182.1, forward strand.
TTTTATAAGCTGATTTCCTAAGGTGTTTAATATAATATCATCATCAGAAAGCTGTAATATGTTGTCTCTGAATGTATCATCATTAAGAGCATAATCCCACAGACAAGAAAGTGAATTTACTGTATATACGGATGCTTTATGATTTGGCATCTGATAATTCCATACTGCACTTATGTTATTTCCCGATAATGATGTATATGCAAGGGTGGCATCTGTAAGAGCCCTCATGGCTTCGGCTGTAACAGGTCTGTCATCGTTATCATCAGCAGGTAGTGCGGCAAGAGCAACAGCCAAAACAGATGAAAAAGCAAGAGCCATCCTTCGCATCTTGTATTGTCTGAGGCTCTCCCATAGTATTCGTTACAATACGCTCTTCATGAAGAAGAATATCAGGGATTACATCCTGTGGTTCACCGTCAACAAGTACAGTCAATATTTGCCTTTTGGTATGGGTTCTGAGGAAGAATTCTATCTCCCTCGGAACCCAAATTGATTCTTTTGTGTTTGTTGAACATATGACTATCAAAAAGTCGGAATTTTCAAGTGCATAAGATATATCGTCGCTCAAATCACTTGTGATAGGAAGTTCCTCCTTGTCACGAAATATTCTCTGTATACGCTTAATACCTGTCTTCTTGCGTATTTTCGATGGAATATGAAAATGTTCAAGTCCATGTTGAATAGCTTCTGCAACCTTTATATCCTCTTTTGCATGCTTATATGAAATAAAAGCATTATAATGTTCAATCATACCTTTTCCCCTATATGTAATACTTAATTATATCTTTCGTCTATTACCCTCTGTGTCTTCTTTTCACTTCGTGGAAGTACACCGATTTCCACAACCTTTACAATAGGTGTAAAACCGATTTTACTCTTGACCTTGTCGGCAATTTTTTTACTTAATTCATTGAAGTCGACGGTTCCGTTGGTTTCTACATATATACGCATTGTATCCTTGCCGTCGAGGTGGGAGATACGTATCTGGTATTCACTTGATATTTCAGGGAAAGAACCAAGTATTTCTTCAATCTGGCTTGGAAATACATTTACACCCTTTATCTTCATCATATCGTCTGTACGTCCCATTATTACATCTATACGTGGGAAGCAGCTTCCGCATTGACACTTGCCCGGTACAATTCTTGAAAGGTCATGAGTACGATATCTGATAAGAGGCGCACCTTCTTTTACAAGGGTAGTGATGACAATTTCGCCAAGCTCACCATCAGGTACATTTTCTCCGGTTTCAGGGTCGATAATCTCAAGATATATATAATCATCCCAATAGTGCATAGCCGTTCCGTGCGGACAGTTTATTCCGATACCGGGACCGTATATTTCCGTAAGACCATAGATGTCGTATAATTCTATTCCAAGCTCTTTAGATATGCTGTCGCGCATCTTTTCTCCCCAACGCTCTGAACCGATAACACCCTTCTTAAGATGTATTTTATCGCCTATGCCGCGCTTTTTTATCTCCTCAGCTAAAAGCAGGGCATAAGATGAAGTAGAACAGAGTACCGTACTTTTCATAGACATCATCATTTCAAGCTGCTTGTCAGTATTACCCGGTCCCATAGGAATAGCCATAGCGCCTAACTTCTCGGCGCCATTCTGAAAGCCTATTCCGGCCGTCCAGAGTCCGTATCCCGGTGTGATATGTATTCTGTCTTTTTTGGTTATGCCTGCCGTCTCGTAGCAACGTTTGAACATTATTGCCCAGTCGTCAACGTCCTTTGCGGTATAAGGGATTATAACCGGCTTACCTGTCGTGCCTGATGAAGAGTGAATCCTTACTATATCTTCCTCAGGTGCAGTCATAAGTCCGAGTGGATATGCGTCACGTAAATCCTTTTTCTCTGAAAATGGAAGCTTAGTGAATTCCTCCGGTGAGCTGACATTGGTTATGCCGGCATCCTTTAATTTCTGTCCGTAGAAGCTTCCGGATTCTACGAGTGCATTTATTCTGTCATTAACCTGTTCTAATTGTTTTTCTGAAATAACCATCTTAATTTTCTCCTCTTATCTTTTGATTTTTATTAATATGTATTATATATTTAAACTATAGGTTTTTCAATGTATATTTGAAATATCAGAATATTGAAATTAATGAAAAATAACATATAATGAAATATGTTATCTATAGGATAAAACTATAACTGATTAAAGTTTATTCGGAGTTTTTTTATTCATATAATAATGGTATGATTTATATGTTGAAACTGATATTAACGGACAGGATGAAAGTGGGTTGAGAGAGATGTGCGAGATTTTAGGGGTAAGTTCTAAGGAAAATATTTTTTTAAACGAATATCTGAAGGAGTTTTACAGTCATAGTGATGCGCATCCGCATGGCTGGGGGCTGGGGATTCTGCATGGAAATGATGCGGCTATCGAAAAAGAACCTGTAAAGGCTGATAAAAGCACTTATCTTAAGGAGAGATTAAAACAGCGGATAAGTGAGAAGACATTGTTTGCTCATATTCGATATGCAACTATAGGACATGTGGAATATAAAAATTGCCATCCGTATTCAATGGTAGATAATAACGGACGAAGATGGACGTTGATTCATAACGGAACGATATTCGAAGCAAAGCCGCTTGAAAAGTATGTGTATGTTCAGGATGGAGATACGGACAGCGAGAGAATTCTTCTTTATATCATTGATGTAATAAACGAGGAGGAAGGCAGAGCAAACCGCAGACTTAGTGCTAAGGAACGCTTCAATATAATTGACAAAATAATAGTCGATATCTCTAAGGACAATAAGCTTAATCTTATGCTTTACGATAATGAGCTTATGTATGTGCACACGAATTTCGCCGGTTCGCTGCATTATCTTAAGAAGGATGGCTCGGTAATTGTTGCCACTTCACCGGTAAGTGATGAAGAATGGGAGAAGGTTCCGTTTACGCAGCTGCTTGCCTATAAAGATGGAGAGCTTTTGTATGTAGGGACAAATCATGGCAATGAATATATCGAGAATGAAGAAAATGTGAAGATGTTATATCAGATATTTGCAGAGCTGTAAATATTTTAATATTGTTACGGGGGGAGGGTTAGCAATATAAGTTTAAGAAGGGATAAATTATAAGGGTACAATTATGGCAGTATTAAATGAAGAAACTATAAAAAAGAGTTTGTATGAGAAATACATTGAGCCGACTAAGAAAGAAAGGGATAATTTTATCGGAATCGAAATCGAGATGCCGATTATAAATCTTAATAAAAAGCCGGTTGATTTTGATATCATACATAAGCTTACGGGGGAATTTCTTGAAAGATTTTCCTTTGAAGCGTTGGGATATGATGAAAATGATAATATATATTCTGCTGAGAATAAGGAGACTGGGGATGTATATTCCTATGACTGTTCATATAATAATCTTGAACTTTCTATGGGTAAGGAGAAGGAATTATTTACTATTGAAAAAAGATTTAAGATTTATTATGAATTCATTCAGAATTGGCTTGGTGAATACAATTATACATTAAGTGGTTTTGGTGTAAATCCTTACAGGAATTATAATAACAATGTGCCGATTCCAAACGGAAGATACCGTATGCTTTTTCATCACCTTCATTCCTATGTAAAA
>JAFTFE010000183.1 GCA_017449765.1 Lachnospiraceae bacterium
GTGGATGAGGTCAGAAAAAATCTTGAAACCTATCCACTTGAGCAGGCAGTACCAAAGGCAATAGAGTATTGTATAAGTAATGACATATTGAAAGACTTCTTGCTGGCGAATAAAGCTGAGGTTGTGAGTATGAGTATTTTTGAATATGATGAAGAATTACATAAGAAAACACTTTTGCAGGAAGGTTACGAAGAGGGATATGATATTGGTCTTAGTGATGGCATAGAGCAGGGAAGAAAAGAATCTCGTGAGGAGATAGAGCGATTGAAAAAGCTCCTTGCTGAAAAAGAGGAAATGTTATCATAGTAAATTTCCCCTTGACATTTTACGACCAAACAATTAATATATTTAGAGATGAAGCAAAGGCGCTTCGAGTTTAACACTCGAAGTGCCTTTTTCTTTATTTACGAAGTCGTATCACCGAGCCGACAGGCGAGGTGTAGCATGTCGTAAGAATAAATAATAGGGAGGGACCAAAGATGGTTAAGTATGTATTTGTAACAGGTGGAGTTGTATCGGGACTGGGTAAAGGTATCACCGCTGCCTCGCTTGGAAGACTCCTCAAGGCAAGAGGATACAGGGTTACAATGCAGAAATTTGACCCTTACATCAATGTTGATCCCGGAACTATGAATCCTATACAGCATGGTGAGGTTTTCGTAACGGATGATGGAACGGAGACAGACCTTGACTTAGGACATTACGAAAGATTCATAAATGAAAGTCTCAATCATAATTCCAATATTACAACAGGAAAAATATACTGGTCGGTATTAAATAAGGAAAGACGCGGAGAATACGGCGGCGGTACTGTTCAGGTTATTCCACATATTACCAATGAGATAAAGGATCACATTTACAAAGATAATAATGATGATTATACAATCTCGATTATAGAAGTTGGCGGCACGGTGGGAGATATAGAGAGCCAGCCGTTTCTTGAAGCCATAAGACAGTTTCAGGCTGAGGTAGGCAGAGAAAATGCGATTATGATTCAGGTTACGCTCATTCCGTATCTTAAGGCATCCGGAGAAATGAAGACAAAGCCGACACAGGCAAGTGTTAAGGCACTTCAGAGTATGGGAATTTGGCCGGACATTCTGGTATGTCGTTCGGATTATCCGATAGATGACAATATGCGGGAAAAGATTGCGTTATTCTGTAATGTAAAGAAAGAGCATGTTTTACAGAATCTTGATGCACCATCGCTTTACGAGGTTCCGCTTATGTTGGAAAAGGAAAAGCTTGCACAGGCTGTCTGTGAATGTCTTAAGCTTCCTTGTCCGGAGCCTGACCTTGATAAGTGGAAGGATATGGTTTCAAGATTAAATCATCCGAACAATAAGGTTACTATATCCTTGGTTGGAAAATATGTTGCACTTCATGATGCTTACTTAAGTGTGGCGGAAGCATTAAAGCACGCAGGCATAGCCAATCATGCAGAGGTAAATATAAGATGGATAGATGCTGAAAAGCTTACGAGTGAAAATATAGAAGAATTTCTTCATGATACGGACGGAATACTTGTTCCGGGTGGCTTTGGACCGAGAGGAACGGAAGGAAAGATACTTGCCATAAGGTATGCAAGAGAAAAAAATATCCCATACCTTGGCATATGCCTCGGAATGCAGCTTGCGATTATAGAATTTGCAAGAAATGTAATAGGCATAAAGGATGCTGCAAGCATTGAGCTTGAGCCTGATACAAAAAATCCGGTTATAGCACTTATGCCGGAGCAAAACGGAGTAGTAAATATCGGAGGAACCTTAAGGCTTGGAGCTTATCCTTGTATATTAAAGGAAGGCACAAGGGCAGCGAAGCTGTATGGCAGGCTTGATATATCTGAAAGACACAGGCACAGATATGAAGTAAATAATGATTACAGAGATAAGCTTACCGAAAATGGTATGATACTTTCAGGATTATCACCTGACGGCAGGATAGTAGAAATGATAGAGCTAAAAGATCATCCTTACTTTGTGGCAACTCAGGCGCATCCCGAGTTCAAATCAAGACCGGATGATCCACATCCACTATTCTATGGACTAATTGAAGCTGCACTAACACATCGAACATAAACTGAATTATATATGCAGTTTTTAAATAAATGATTAATAGCTTTATAAATTTAATCAATATAAATTAAAAAACTTTGGCGTGCCTGCGATAGACTTATATATCTGAGCAAGTACTTATAAAAGGGAGGAAACCATATGAACCAACAAATTATAGAAAACGGATTATATAACTCACAGTTTGAGCATGATAACTGCGGTATAGGTGCAATCGTCAATATAAACGGCATAAAATCCCATGCAGTAGTCGGTGATGCCTTAAGTATAGTAGAAAATCTTGAGCACCGTGCAGGTAAGGATGCTGAGGGTAAGACCGGTGACGGTGTCGGAATACTGACACAGATTTCACATAGGTTTTTCAAGAAGATATGCAAACAGAATAATATAGAAATCGGCAATGAAAGAGAATATGCAGTAGGTATGTTCTTCTTTCCGCAAAATGAACTAAAAAGAAGTCAGGCAAAAAAGATGTTTGAAATAATTGTGGCTAAGGATAAGCTTGAATTCCTCGGCTGGAGAAAGGTAGATGTTAAACCTGATGTGTTGGGAAACAGAGCAAGAGAGTGTATGCCGTCGATATATCAGGCATTTATCAAAAGACCGGAATCGCCTATGACCGACCTTGAGTTTGATAGGAAGCTTTATGTGATAAGAAGAGAGTTTGAGCAGAGTAATGACAATACCTATGTCCCGTCGCTTTCGTGCAGAACTATAGTTTATAAAGGTATGTTTTTAGTTGGTCAGCTTAGGACATTTTTCAATGATTTACAGGATGAGGATTATGATTCGGCTATAGCTATGGTTCATTCGAGATTCTCAACCAATACCAATCCAAGCTGGGAGAGAGCACATCCTAACAGATTTATAGTGCATAACGGAGAGATTAATACGATTAAGGGTAATGCCGATAAGATGCTTGCAAGAGAAGAAACCATGCATTCGGATTATTTTTCGGCAGATGATATGACCAAGGTTCTTCCGGTTATATCACAGAGCGGTTCTGACTCAGCCATGCTTGATAATACACTTGAATTCCTTGTTATGAGTGGAATGGATTTACCTCTTGCAGCTATGATTATGATACCTGAGCCATGGGCTCATAATGATACCCTTACCCGGGAGGAAAGAGATTTCTATCAGTATTATGCAACTATGCTTGAACCTTGGGACGGACCTGCATCAATCCTTTTTTCAGACGGAGATGTGATGGGCGCTATCCTTGACAGAAATGGTTTAAGACCGTCAAGGTATTATGTCATGGATGATGGCAGACTGATTCTTAGTTCAGAGGTTGGTGTACTACCTCTTGATGAAAAACACATATTAAAAAAAGAAAGACTTCATCCCGGTAAGATGCTTCTTGTTGATACGGTAGAAAAAGTGATTCTTTCCGATGAAGAAATAAAAGAGAAATATGCAAGAAAAGAACCTTACGGAGAATGGCTGGACAGCAATTTACTTGAGCTTCATGATATAAAGATTCCAAATGAAAAGGTTATTTCATATACCAATGAAGAAAGAGAGAGATTACAGAAAGCATTCGGATACTCATATGAGGATTATCAGGAAGGTATAAGGAGTATGGCTCTTAACGGTGCCGAGGCAATAGGTGCAATGGGTGTTGATACACCGATTGCCGTACTCTCAAAAGAATATCAGCCGTTATTCTATTACTTCAAACAGCTTTTTGCACAGGTTACAAATCCGCCTATAGATGCAGAGCGTGAGAAAATAGTTACTTCGACGACGGTTTATGTAGGTAAGAACGGTAATCTGCTTGAAGAAAAACCTGAAAACTGTCAGGTGCTTAAGATCCATAATCCTATACTTACCGACCTTGACCTTCTTAAGATTGAGAAGATGAACAAGCCGGGATTCAAAGTGGCTAAGGTGTCAACTCTTTATTACAAGAGCACTCCAATGAAGAGAGTTATAGACCATCTTTTCGTAGAAGTTGATAAAGCATACAAAGAGGGAGCTAATATTTTAATATTGTCAGACAGAGGCGTGGATGAAAATCATGTTGCAATACCTTCACTTCTTGCGGTTGCAGCAGTTCATAAGTACCTTGTACAGACTAAGAAATGCACAGCTATGTCTCTTATACTTGAGTCAGGTGAGCCAAGACAGGTGCATCATTTTGCCACCTTACTTGGTTTTGGTGCGTGTGCCGTAAATCCGTATCTTGCACATTCTTCCATACAGGAGCTTATAGATGAAGGAAGGCTTGATAAGGATTATTATGCAGCAGTAAATGATTATGATGATGCAGTATTACATGGTATAGTAAAGATTGCTTCCAAGATGGGAATATCTACTATACAGTCATATCAGGGCAGTAAAATATTTGAGGCAATAGGTATATCAGAAAAGGTTATAGATGATTATTTCACAGGTACGGTAAGTCGTGTAGGCGGAATAACTCTTGATGATATAGCTAAGAAGGTTGATAAAGAACATTCCAAGGCTTTTGATCCGCTTGGATTAAACAGTGACCTTACTCTTTCTTCAGTTGGCAGGCATAAGATGAGAAGTCAGGGTGAAGCACACAGATATAATCCTCAGACCATACATATGCTTCAGACTGCAACCAGAGAAGGAAGCTATGATAATTTTAAGCAATATACAAGTATGGTCGACAGTGAAAAGACAGGTTACTTAAGAAGCCTTATAGAATTTAATTATCCTGAAAACGGTATACCAATTGATGAGGTTGAGTCAGAGGATGAAATAGTAAAAAGATTCAAAACGGGTGCAATGTCATATGGCTCGATATCAGAGGAAGCTCATGAGGCACTTGCTATAGCTATGAATCACCTGCATGGTAAATCAAACAGCGGTGAGGGTGGAGAAAGTGATGAAAGAATTGCATCTGCAGGTTCAGACCATGACAGAAGCTCAGCCATAAAACAGGTTGCAAGTGGTAGATTTGGAGTAACCAGTAAATATCTGGTTAGTGCAAGAGAGATACAGATTAAGATGGCTCAGGGGGCAAAGCCGGGCGAGGGCGGACATCTGCCCGGAAAAAAGGTTTATCCTTGGATTGCCAAGACCAGACACTCAACACCGGGTGTGAGTCTTATATCTCCACCGCCTCATCATGATATATATTCGATCGAGGATTTGGCGCAGCTTATATATGATTTGAAGAATTCCAATAAATACGCAAGAATATCTGTTAAGCTTGTATCTGAAGCCGGAGTCGGTACGGTTGCGGCGGGTGTTGCAAAGGCAGGTGCGCAGGTAATACTTGTATCGGGTTATGATGGCGGTACAGGTGCAGCACCTCTTAGCTCAATACATAATGCAGGACTTCCTTGGGAGCTTGGTCTTGCAGAGACTCATCAGACATTACTTCAGAACGGTCTTCGTAATCAGGTTGTTATAGAGACAGACGGAAAACTTATGAGTGGCAGAGATGTTGCGATAGCATGCCTTCTGGGTGCGGAGGAATTTGGATTTGCGACAGCACCGCTTGTAACGCTTGGATGTGTGATGATGAGAGTATGTAATCTGGATACATGTCCTATGGGTGTTGCTACCCAGAATCCAAAGCTTCGTGAGAGATTCATTGGAAAAGCAGAATATGTAGAGAATTTCATGCGGTTTATCGCAAGAGAACTCAGAGAATATATGGCTAAGCTTGGAATGCGCTCCATAGATGAGATGGTTGGAAGGACAGACCTGCTTAAGAAGAAGGATAATTTAAACGAAAATGAGTCAAAGATAGATTTAAGTAAAATACTTGTTGACCTGTCAGATATAGACCATGAACTTATGACCTTCCATGCTGACAGAGCATATGATTTTAAGCTTGAGGAGACTAAGGATGAAAAGCTTTTGCTTGATAAGAAGCTTCAGACTGCAATAAAGAAAGGCAATAATATCAGATTAAATGTTGAACTTACCAACATTGACAGAACCTTTGGTACATTGCTTGGTGCTGAAATTACAAGGAATCATCCTGACGGACTTTCTGATGATACCATAGTTATAGATTGTAAGGGAGCGGGAGGACAAAGCTTCGGTGCATTTATTCCTAAGGGACTTACGATTGATCTTACGGGTGACAGCAATGATTATTTCGGTAAAGGATTGTCCGGAGGAAAACTTATAGTAAAAGCACCTAAAGAGGCCGCTTATAATTCAGAGGAAAATATTATTATCGGAAACGTTGCCTTATACGGTGCAACATCAGGAAAGGCATTTATAGCAGGTATGGCAGGTGAGCGTTTCTGCGTAAGAAATTCAGGAGCTACCACAGTCGTTGAAGGTGTGGGTGAGCACGGTTGTGAATATATGACCGGTGGAGTGGCAGTTATACTCGGTCCTACCGGTAAAAACTTCGCAGCAGGTATGAGTGGCGGTGTAGCTTATGTATTAGATGAGCATAACACCTTATATAAGAACTTAAATAAACAGCTCGTTATTACAGAAAAGCTTGATACCAAGATAGATCAGGAGGAACTTAAGGAACTGATAAGTGAGCATGTAGCTGCCACAGGTTCAAGGAAGGGACAGGAGATACTTGATAACTTCAATGATTATATCCCTAAGTTTAAGAAGATAATTGCAGGCGATTATAAACAGATGCTTAGGCTTACCGCCAAATACGAGGAGCAGGGCTTTAGCAGAGAAAAGGCACAGATAGAAGCATTTTCGGAATTTATGAATTAGGAAGGAGTGGTATAAATGGGAAAAGCAACTGGATTTATGGATTATGAAAGAACAGACGGACCTGTTATAAGTGAAAAAGAACGTATTACCAACTTTGAAGAATTTCATAAATTACTTCCATCAGAGGAACAATGCTTACAGGCCGGAAGATGTATGGATTGTGGAGTGCCGTTCTGTCAGGCGGGCGTTATGATATCGGGGATGGCTTCTGGCTGTCCGCTGCATAACCTTGTGCCGGAAATGAATGATATGGTATATCATGGCAACTGGGAGGAAGCATACAAGAGACTTGCCAAGACTCACAGTTTTCCTGAATTCACATCAAGAGTATGTCCTGCTCTTTGTGAGGCGGCGTGTACATGCGGACTTCATACAGCTCCTGTATCTACTAAAGAAAATGAGCGTTCAGTTATAGAATATGCTTATGAGAATGGACTTGTCAAAGAAGAAGCTTCAGATGTACGTACAGGCAAGAGTGTAGCTATCGTAGGAAGCGGACCATCGGGGCTTGCAGCTGCACAGCTTCTTAATAAACGAGGACATAAAGTTACCGTATATGAGAGAAATGACAGAATCGGAGGACTACTAAGATATGGAATTCCGAATATGAAGCTTGACAAGAGGATAATTGACAGACGTATCAGGCTTATGGAAGAGGCTGGCATAGAATTCATATGTAATGTGAATGTAGGAAAGGATATAACAGCAGAAGAATTAGAGGAAAGATATGATAGGGTTATCCTTGCCTGTGGTGCATCAAATCCTCGCGATATAAATGCACCGGGCAGGGATGCAGACGGGATTTACTTCGCGGTTGAATTCTTAAAAAAGGTTACAAAGAGTCTGCTTGACAGTGATTTTAAGAAATTTCCGTATGAGCTTGCCAAGAATAAGAATGTCATAGTAATAGGCGGCGGTGATACGGGAAATGACTGTGTCGGTACTTCAATAAGACTTGGTGCAAAGAGTGTAACCCAGCTTGAGATGATGCCGAAGGCACCTGATACACGAACAGAAAGTAATCCATGGCCGGAGTGGCCAAGAGTCTGTAAGACAGATTACGGTCAGGAAGAGGCTATATATAAATTCGGACATGATCCAAGAATATACTGCACGACAGTTTCTGAATTTTTAAAGGATGATAAAGGTAATTTAAGGGCAGTAAAGACAGTTGAATTAAAATCTGTATTTGACAAGAAATCAGGCAGATACAATATGGTACCGATAGAGGGTAGTGAGAAAGAACTTCCTTGTGAACTTTGTTTAATCGCAGCAGGATTTCTCGGAAGTGAGCTTTACGTGACCGAGGGTTTTGGTGTAGAATGTGATGGAAGAACTAATGTCAAGACGGCAGCAGGCTCATATAAGACCGTTAAGGATAATATATATACGGCAGGCGATATGCACAGAGGACAGTCACTTGTGGTATGGGCTATCGCAGAAGGAAGGGCTGCAGCAAAAGAAGTAGATGAATCCTTGATGGGATACTCTAATTTGTGAAATAATTGTGATGCTTAGCGTTATGAAACGATGTTGGCACATATGACAAGTTTCATCGCAAACACGCTTTCGCTCGGATTTCGGCGTAGCGGTACTAAGCTCTTGTCTGCAATTGATAATTACCTTTTTACTTTGTAAAGGTAATTATCAATTACGCACAAATCACTAAGTACCAACGCCTACATACGGTTTGCTTATGAAACTGTCAAATTATGCCAACAGCAATATGATATAAGCTTCGCAATTATTTTTAAAATATGTGCTTGATAGAAATCAGATTAAAAATGATGCCTGCTATGAGATGTAGGAAAGGAGATATTATGCGTACGAAACAGGAAATATTGGATTTGATAGAGGAAGAGGATATTGAGTTTATAAGGCTTCAGTTTACTGACCCACTCGGTAATTTAAAGAATGTTGCGGTAACGTCGCGTAAACTTGAGAAGGTACTGGATAATCAGTATGCCTTTGAAAATGAAAAGATATTTAAGATATATGAGGATGAGCTTTATCTTCGTCCCGATCTTGATACCTTTGCTATTCTTCCGTGGAGACCACAGCAAAGCGGTGTCGCAAGACTTATATGTGATGTATGCGACGGTGATGGTAACGAGATTGATTTCAGCCCGCGAACTATTCTTAAAAATACCATAAGTAAGGCTCGTGAATTGGGATATGATTTCTATATTAATCCTGAGTGCGAATTCTTCCTTTTCCATACAGATGAAAATGGACAGCCTACTACACTTAGTCATGAGCATGCGGGACTTATGGACGTAGGACCTGTTGACCTTGGAGAGAATGCCAGAAGAAATATAGTGCTTATGCTTGAGGAGATGGGCTTTAACATAAATTCATCATATCACGAGAGCGCATCAGCCCAGCATGAGATTGATTTTGAGGAAGGAACATTGCTTAGTATGGCTGATGATATGATTACGTTCAAGTCATCTGTCCGTTCGGTTGCAAAAACCTTCGGGCTTCATGCTACATTTATGCCTAAGCCGCGTCAGGATCAGGCAGGCTCAGGTATGCATCTTAATATATCAGTATACAAAGATGATAGAAATATACTTAAGGATTATGCAAATGGTGACAAGGATAATCCGGGTGCATGGTTTGCAGGCGGTATTATGAAATATGCGAAGGAAATGTGTGCCATAACCAATCCGATAGTTAATTCATATAAGAGAGATTTTAATAATTCGCCTAAGCTTCACAGCAGAAAGGGAGAGGATGTGAAGCTTGAGTTTTCGTTTGCTGATCCTTCAGCAAATCCTTATCTTGCATTTGCATTGTTTGTAAATGCAGGTCTTAGAGGTATTGATGAAAAGCTTGTACCTGATGAAAGTTTGTATGCTGATGGCTTACCTGCAAATCTTCTTGCTGCTGTTAATTTATTTAAGAAAAGTCAGCTTGCAACAGATACCTTAGGAGCAGATTTTGCGGAAAAATATGCTATAGCTAAGGAAAATGAATGGAATGAGTATATGAGTCAGGTTTCAGACTGGGAGCTTCAGAAATATCTTTACAGAATATAAGGAGTATATAGATGGGCAGTATTATTATAGCATTGCCTAAATTGAATGATTCGAAGAAAATCAGTGCCTTACTTGGAAGATATGGATTGGAAACCTTTGCCATATGCAGTGCTGCTGCATCGGTTTTGTCCAATGTCAATCAGCTTGAGTCGGGAGTTGTAATATGTGGACACAGCTTTCCTGATATGCACTCAAAGGAGCTTCTTACGTATCTTCCGGATAATTTTGCGCTGGTTCTTATGACATCAAGGGAGAATCTGTCAAGGTGCCCGGACGGTGTCGTGACGCTTGCCATGCCCTGTAAGTCGAGTGATATAGTTAATACGGTCAATATGATATTAGAGCAGCAGAGCCTTAAGATTAAGAAAAAAATCGAAGAACAAAAGGGCAGGAAACGTGGTGAGCATGGCAAAAACTATGTCAACAATGCAAAGCTTCTTTTGATGGAGCGTAACAATATGACTGAGCCGGAGGCATATCATTATATACAAAAATGCAGTATGGATTCGGGAAATACAATGGTTGAAACCGCACAGATGATTCTTTACATGGCGGTAGCTGATTAATGAGTAGAAGGTGAAAAAGATGGAACGAAAAGAGTTTGACAGAAAGTTAATTCTTGAAGATGGAAGCGAGTATTACGGATATGCTTTTGGTGATATCTCTGATAAGGTGACGGAGATTGTTTTTAATACCTCCATGGTTGGATATCAGGAGATTATTTCCGACCCGTCCTATACATATCAGTCGGTGGTTATGACTTATCCGCTTATCGGCAATTACGGTATTGCTAACGATGATTATGAGACTGATATACCAACAATTGGCGGTCTTATAGTAAGAGAGTATAATGATTTTCCGTCTAATTTCAGAAGTAAGAGAACTCTTTCCGAGATTATGGAAAAGTACCATATAACAGGCATTTCCGGTATTGATACAAGGAAGCTTACACGTTCTATCAGAGACCTTGGTTCAAGGAGAGTGCTTATAACAGGATTAGATACCTCCGTGGAGGAGGGACTTAAAATAATCGAGGAGAACCCTTACGAGCATGATGCGGTTAAGTTGGTTAGCTGCAAGAGTAAGTGGCGTTCAAATGTTTTTGATGCAAGATATCATATCGTTGCAATCGACTGCGGAATCAAGCAAAATATCATTCGTTCCTTAAATAACAGAAAATGTAATGTAACCATTGTTCCGTGGAATACGCCGGCAGAGGATATAATTGAATTAAATCCTGACGGAGTATTTATTTCAAACGGACCGGGAGATCCGACAGATGTTCCGGAGGTTACTGAAAATATAAAAAAGCTTAGAGGTAAATATCCGATTTTCGGTATATGTCTCGGACATCAGATTATAAGTCTTTCGTACGGAGCAAAAACCTACAAGCTCAAGTTCGGACACAGAGGCGGCAATCATCCGGTTAAGAATCTTATCACCGGAAAGATTGAGATTACCTCACAGAATCATTCCTTTGCGGTAGATGCGGAGAGCCTTAAGAACACTGAACTTGAGGCGACACATATAAATATACTTGATGATACCATAGAGGGTGCAAGATGCGTAAAGGACAAGGTCTTTTCGGTGCAGTATCATCCGGAAAGTGCACCGGGACCTCAGGACAGCTCATATCTCTTTGATGAGTTTATAGAACTTATAGAGGAGGGTCGCTAAAATGTCAAAAAGAACTGATATAAAAAAGATACTTGTTATAGGTTCGGGACCGATTGTTATAGGTCAGGCAGCAGAGTTTGACTATGCGGGAACCCAAGCTTGTCTTGCACTTAAGGAGGAGGGCTACGAGGTTATCCTCTGTAACTCCAATCCTGCAACTATTATGACTGACCCTGCCATTGCAGACAGAGTATATATGGAACCTTTAACTCTTGAATATATGGCAAAGATAATTCGATATGAAAGACCGGATGCCATTGTTCCAAGCTTAGGCGGACAGACGGGACTTAATCTTGCCATGCAGCTTGAGAAAAAGGGTGTACTTAGA
Organism: Lachnospiraceae bacterium; assembly: GCA_017449765.1. Taxonomy (GTDB): domain Bacteria; phylum Bacillota; class Clostridia; order Lachnospirales; family Lachnospiraceae; genus Coprococcus_C. Next base: position 11,799 of record JAFTFE010000183.1, read on the forward strand.
GAATGTAACGTCGAGCTTCTTGGAACCAGCAGCGAAAGTATTGAAAAGGCTGAGGACAGAGAACTGTTTAAGGAGCTTTGTGAGGAGCTTGGTGAACCGGTGCTTCCTTCACTTATAGCTAATTCCATGGAGGAAGGCTTGGAGGCAGCAGAAAAGATTGGATATCCGATTATTCTAAGACCTGCATATACTCTCGGTGGTACCGGAGGAGGATTTGCGAAGGATGAAGAAGAGTTTAGAGAGATAATGAAAAATGCCCTTATGCTCTCACCTGTGCATCAGGTGCTGGTGGAAAAGAGTATAAAGGGTTATAAGGAGATAGAATATGAGGTAATGCGTGATGCAAATGACACCGCAATTACCATCTGTAATATGGAAAATATTGATCCTGTCGGCATACATACCGGTGATTCCATAGTTGTCTGTCCTTCACAGACACTTACCAACAAGGAATACCATATGTTAAGAGACAGTGCACTTAAGATAATAAGAGCGCTTAAGATAAAGGGCGGCTGCAATGTTCAGTTTGCTCTTGATCCTCATTCCTTTCAGTATTATCTGATTGAGGTTAATCCGCGTGTATCACGTTCGTCGGCACTTGCTTCAAAGGCAAGTGGATATCCGATAGCAAGAGTATCGGCAAAGATAAGCATAGGTATGGATTTGGATGAGATAATGCTTGCCAATACACCGGCATCCTTTGAGCCGGCACTTGATTATGTGGTTACGAAAATGTCCCGTTTCCCATTTGACAAATTTGCCGATGCCAATAATCATCTCGGAACCCAGATGAAGGCTACAGGCGAGGTTATGAGTGTCGGAAGAACCTTAGAGGAAAGTTTACTTAAGGCTATCCGTTCACTTGAGATAGGCGTATATCATCTTTACATGAAGAAGTTTGACGGATATTCCAAAGAAGAGCTTCTTGATTATATAAGTGACGGAACGGATGACAGAATATACGCCATAGCAAGACTTCTTCGAATCGGTACTTCTTTAGAGGAAATAGCCGCAAAGACACAGATAGATATGCTTTTCCTGCGAAAGTTTAAAAATATTGTGGAGGAAGAAAATGTACTTGCCAATGCAGCATTTGATAGGGCAGAATTAGTATTTGCCAAGAAGATGGGCTTTTCTGACAGGATAATAGCTGACCTTTGGAAGTGCGATGAGGATGCGGTCTTTGAATATCGCAAGAAGGAAGGTATATTCCCTGTATATAAGATGATTGACAGCTGTGCCTCGGAGTTTGACAGCTATATACCATATTTTTACTCAACCTACGAGGATGAAAATGAGTCGATTATATCCGATAAAAAGAAGATCATAGTTCTTGGTTCCGGACCTATCCGCATAGGTCAGGGTGTGGAATTTGATTATTCGACGGTACATGCAATAAAGACCATAAAGGAATACGGATATGAGGCTATTATAATAAATAACAATCCCGAGACCGTTTCAACGGATTATACCACATCTGATAAGCTTTACTTTGAGCCTCTTACAGTGGAGGATGTTATGGACATTATTATCCACGAAAAGCCTGAAGGTGTTATAGCTTCTTTAGGCGGACAGACTGCCATAAATTTAGCGGAGCCGCTTATGAAGAGGGGAGTTAAGCTCATCGGAACAGACTGCGAAGCTATCGAAAAGGCTGAAAACAGAGATGCTTTCGAGAAGGTGTTATTTGAGTTAAATATACCGCAGCCGAAGGGGCAGGCAGTCACAAGTATAGAAGCAGGACTTAGGGCGGCAGAGGAGATAGGTTATCCTGTGCTTGTGCGACCGAGCTTTGTGCTTGGCGGAAGAGCCATGCAGATAGTGGCAAAGGAAGAACATTTGACACATTACCTTAAAAATGCGGTTGAGATAGATGAGGATAAGCCTGTTCTTGTAGATAAGTACATACAGGGTAAGGAGGTCGAGGTGGATGCCATCTGTGACGGAACGGATGTATTTGTTCCGGGCATCATGGAACTGGTTGAAAGAACCGGAGTTCATTCGGGAGATTCCATAAGCGTATATCCGCCTTACAGCATATCCGATAAGGTCAAGGAAACCATACTTGATTATACAAAACGTCTCGGTCTTGGAATAGGAATTATCGGATTATTTAATATACAGTTCATAGTTGATAAAAATGATAATGTGTTTATAATTGAGGTTAATCCGCGTTCGTCAAGAACTGTTCCGTTTTTGTCAAAGGCAACCGGCTATAGTCTTGCCGATATCGCAACTCTCGTTATACTTGGCAAGAGCCTTAAAGAACAAGGGATAATAAAAGAAAGTGACATAGTAGATTTCGGTAAGGGAAGAGATATAGCTTTGTATCCTAATGAGAAAAAGCGCTGGTATGTAAAAGCACCTGCATTTTCATTTTCAAAGCTGAGAGGAATGGATGCATATCTTTCACCGGAAATGAAATCGACAGGCGAGGCGATAGGCTATGACGATAAGCTTCACAGAGCCATGTATAAGGCGTTGGTCGCATCCGGAATAAAGCTTCAAAATTACGGAACCGTAATGGTTACTCTTGCCGATGAGGACAAGGAAGAGGCACTCCCGATAGTCAGAAGATTTTATGATATGGGCTTTAACATAGAGGCTACCGTCGGAACCGCAGTATTTCTTAAGGAACACGGCATAAGAACCAGAGTGAGAGGTAAGATGAGTGAGGGCAGCGAGGAAATACTGAAGGCTATCCGCTCGGGCTATGTAAGCTACGTAATAAATACCCGTGCGATACTTTCGGGAATCCACTACGGCGACGGAGTATCCATAAGACGCTGCGCAAGTGAGAACAACGTAACGATGTTCACCTCACTTGATACAGTAAGAGTGCTACTTGATGTACTTGAGGAAATTACAATAGGTATTTCTACGATAGATGCATAGACTGTGGAACTGCATCCTGACAGATGAAATCATCGTCAGGCACGCTTTCGCTACCCTCGTCACGCAGCGGTACTAAGCTCGAAAATACCTCGCTAAGTACCGGCGGACTCAGAGTACCTGACTAATGATTTATCTGTCAGGATGCAGCGCACAAGTTTATTGAATATAAGTTTTGAAATATTATGATAAGGAGAATTGATTATGGTTAAGGTTAATAAGAATTATGGTAATCTCAAAGAAAACTACCTCTTCGCAGACATAGCGAGAAAGGTTGCGGAGTATCAGGCTGCACACCCTGAAGCCAACATTATCCGTATGGGTATCGGCGATGTAACACTTCCTCTATGTAGTGAGGTGATAAAGGGGTTGCATAGCGGAGTGGAGGATATGGCAGCTGCGGAAACCTTCAAGGGTTATGGACCGGAGCAAGGATACGGATTTTTGCAGGAGGCAGTTAAAAGATACTATGAAAGCTACGGAGTATCACTTGAGACAAATGAGATATTTATATCAGACGGTGCAAAGAGTGATGTGGGAAATATCCTTGATATATTTGACAAGGACAATACAGTACTTGTTCCCGATCCGGTATATCCTGTATATGTCGACACCAACACCATGGACGGAAGAAATATAATATATATCGATGCCAATGAAGATAACGGATTTCTTCCTTTGCCGGATGAAGAAAAGAAGGCTGACATAATCTACATTTGTTCACCTAACAATCCTACAGGTGCAGCATATAACCGTGAGCAGCTTAAGAAATGGGTTGATTTTGCAAATGCCAATTCATCTGTCATCCTTTACGATGCGGCATACGAAGCATTTATAGTTGATGAGGATGTTCCAAGAAGCATATACGAGATAGAGGGTGCAAAGACCTGTGCCATAGAATTTTGCTCCTTATCAAAGACAGCAGGCTTTACCGGAACAAGATGCGGATATACAGTTGTTCCTAATACGCTTTCCTTTGACGGCTTTAGCATTAACAAGCTTTGGCTTAGACGCCAAACCACCAAGTTTAACGGAACCTCATATATAGTCCAAAAGGGTGCCGAGCAGGTATTTACAGAGGAAGGACAAAAGGAGATACGGGCAAACATAGATTACTACAGAGAAAATGCCAAGATAATCATGTCAGCTCTTGACGAGCTTGGAATAAAATACACAGGCGGCAAGAACTCACCGTACATTTGGCTTACCTGTCCTAACGGTATGAAGTCCTGGGATTTCTTTGATTTACTGCTTGAAAAAGCCAATATCGTTGGAACTCCGGGTGCAGGCTTTGGCGAAAACGGCGAAGGACATTTCAGACTTACTGCGTTTTCCAATCATGAAAAGACAGCCGAGGCAATGGAGAGGCTGAAGGGAATATTTTGAAAAGAGGATTAACACATGAATATACCGGACTTTCATATAACTGAACACTCTGATCTGGCAGAGCCTTATAAAGCATTTGTAAGGCAGATGTCGGACTGGTACAACGGAGGAGAACTTCCCGAACTTGCAGGTCAGGATTTACGATTTACTTTAGAACTGCAAAGACAGAAAATGCAATCGCTTGGACTTGATATGCAATGCAATCTCAAAAATGAGGGATCAAATCAAATCAATGTCGGGGGCGTTTCTTTCAGCGACAGAATATTTACAAACAGCATCATCGGCGGAAATATGAATTTAACAAGAAGCATTGGCAGCAATCAGGGCTCAATCTATAAAAATACAACGGATATCGGCCTTAGTACGGTAATCCAGAGCTTGAAGACAGATGCCCAACCAAACGCTTCAATGGCATTGTGCTGTCCACACTGCGGTGCGCCGTCTACACTGGGCGAACTCGAATCCGGCTGTAAATACTGTGGCACGCATTTCCTAATGAGCGAGCTTTATCCGAAAGTCATGAACTTTTTTGTTTCTGAAAATGAGGATAAAGCTAAGAAGGATGCAAAAAGCAAGCGAGAACTGAAGATATTTATAATAGCGAGCGCCATACCGATGATAATAATCGGGATGATATTCGGCCTGTTCGCAGGTCAAAACCAAAGTCCGACAATGAATATTGTCAGCGAAATTTTTGGTGGTTTATTATGCGGAGGGATGATTGGTATCATGCTGTTCGTGTTCAAAAAGATGTTTGAGGTATTTGCACTTATGGGCAAGGATCTGAGGGGCGGAGGAAAAACAGCATCAACTCTGGTTTATGCGAATAAGATTAAAAAGAATGATCCTGAGTTTTCATCCGAATATTTTCGTGATAAAATAATGTCTCTGTTCAGAATGGCTGTTTACAGCAAGGACGCTGCAGAGCTTGCCTGCTGTAAGTGTCAGTGCCCCGAAAATGCGGCAGACATCATTGAAGCACAGCTTTACAATTTCAGTATTACCGATTGTAAAATAAAAGACATGGTATGTGATGTAGATGTAATACTTTATCTTGATTGCCTTCATTACAATAACGGAAAAATCAAAAGCAAAACGGATAAGTTCAAAATGCGTGTGAGAAAGCACATAAAGAACGAAACCGATCTTAGCTTTTCTTTTGCAGCCGTAAGCTGCCCGTCGTGCGGTGCAAGCTTTGATGCACGAAATGTAAAAGCATGTCCGTACTGCAATAATGTGTATTTGCATGAAGAGCATGACTGGGTTATTACTGACATCAGGTGATTAGCTATAGAGTAATATAAAGGTTGTTTTAGTATATCATAAGATTAATTTTATTGATGTTCATAAAATAATCTTTTTATAAATTGTTCTCTATTGTTTATAAACATATTGGTTACCTGATAACTGTCGGTGTCCTCATATTCACAGATGTGAATTGTTCCATTATCAAAGGATAATATCTCCGCATCAGGAAAACCGAGAAGTATAGGGGAGTGTGTGACTATTATAAACTGTGAGCCATCATTAACACATCTGTTTATCTCAAGCAATAAGGTAAGTTGTCTTTGCGGTGAAAGTGCAGCTTCAGGCTCATCTAAAATATATAAGCTATTAGGTTTAAAATTTTCCTGTGCCATAGACAAAAAGCTTTCTCCGTGAGATTGAAGATGTAAACCGATAGAACAACCTTGATTATATTCTGCTTCAGCCGTTGCAACATTATAAAAGCTTTCGGCTCTTAAGAAATATCCCCACGTAGCTTTATTATATCCCTTTATTAATCTGATAGCTTCACATAATTCAGAATGTGAATCACAATTAGAAAAATTATAGTTTCTTGTTCCGCCCTCAGGGTTAAATCCATATTCAATAGCTATCGCTTCAAGAAGAGTGGATTTTCCGCTTCCGTTTTCTCCTACAAAGAAGGTTACAGGTTTATTAAATGAAAACTGATTAATATTTGCTATAGATTCAATTTTTCTTACATAGCTTGATTCACTGATTTTGTCCCAATTTATACTAAAACCTCTGATGAATAACTCCATAAATCAAACTCCTTCATATTTTATCGTTTATATTGCATTTTCTGATGGAATATACTGCCTATATGCATCCTCAAAAAAATCAGGCTGATTGGATATGAACTGTAAAATATCAGATGTTAAAGCTTTGGGATTATTTATAATAAATGTTTTAACTGCATCAAAACGTGATTGCTTTTTATTTACATATGTGATGACAGCAGCAACAAAGCCATAATATGAATCTTCTATATTTTCTAAAGTTTTTTTAAATTCTTCCATTCGGATACCTCCTAATAATCATTTGGAATTTTAAGATATATGTTATAGTTATTAAATCCATGATTCTCAAACCAATATATATATGATGAACCATTTATATCAAATGAAGTATGTGCACAGATTGGCTTGTTTTTATACTGAACTTCATATATGCTATTGATTTCACTATAAATTTTTTTGTATTCATCAGGATTTAACCAATATTCCGGATATAAATATGGTAATCCATTATCATCTAAATGACGATTTATTTTTTTCATAAAATCACCTTCCTCTAAAATATTAAATTAGAGAAAGTCACTAAAAGACCTTCCTTTATCAAAAGGAGAAATCTTATATAGTTACAGACATTGTAACATCATGCATATGTAATTACAACAAAATAAAACCTATAAAGAATCCTCCTTTATAAGTATAGTCTTAATAATTTTTTTCTTTGGTAAGTAAACAAGAAAAAGGTTTTTAGAATAAGTGGGGGATTGTATAAAGATATTAACTTGCTTATGGGAAGATTATATATTATCAGATGACAAAAGTAAATAAAAAAGATTATAATTCGACACATTTAATCCAAAGTTACCATTGAATAACACCCCATAAAAGTGATAAAATATAAGCTAATAAAGCGGGGAATAAATAATATTTAACATATTTAAGGAGGACAAAATTATGGCTTTTAATTGTGGAAAATTATGTACATTTGCAGCAGGAGTTTTATTCGGTACAGCCGGAATTAAGGTTTTATCAAGCAGGGATGCGAAGAAGGTTTATACACATGCTACAGCAGCTACACTTCGTGCTAAGGACTGCGTTATGAAGACTGTCAATACTGTAAAGGAAAACTGTGATGACATCTATGCAGAGGCTAAGCAGATTAATGCGGATCGTGAGGCTGATGAAGCAGCCAAGATTATAGCTGATGTAGTAAATGATGAGAAAGAAGCCGTTACAGCAGAGGTATAAAGGTATATCAACATATGAGCTATGTAGTATATACAAGTGTGTATTGACAGAGGAATAATCTATGAAATGTGTTATAAAGCATGAAACTAAAAACAGAATAAGAATACATCTTATGGCAGAGCGTCTTAGTATAAATGATGCTGACAGGCTGGAATATATATTTCAGAGTGACGAACGAATAAGCTATGTCAAAGTGTATGAGAGAACAGCGGATGTTGTTCTTGAATATAAAGGAAGCAGGGATGAGATTATAGCCCTGCTTGCTTCGTTAAAACCGGAAGAGTATGAGGTGTCTGACAGTGTATATTCAGCTTCGGGCAGGGAGCTTAATCAGAGGTATCAGGATAAGCTTTTTGACAGAGTGGCTGTAAGGTGTGTAAAAAAATGGATTTTACCGGCACCTTTTAGATATGCCGTGACGGTTATGAATTCACTTAAATATATCAAGGAAGGCATAAAATGTCTGTGGCGCGGGAAACTTGAGGTGCCTGTACTTGATGCTGTGGCGATAGGTACATCGGTCATTCGCGGAGATTATGATACAGCGGGTAGTGTAATGTTTATGCTTGGTATAGGAGAGCTTCTTGAGGAATGGACACATAAGAAATCCGTAAATGATCTTGCGAAGATTATGTCGTTAAATATAGGAGAGGTATGGGTTAAAACTAATGACAAAGAGGTTTCTGTACCTGTTTCCAAGGTAAAAGAAGATGATGAGATTATAGTCCGTATGGGTAAGACTATACCGTTTGACGGTGTTGTCGTATCAGGTGAGGCTATGGTTAATCAGGCATCTCTTACCGGAGAATCTGTCGCTATAGAAAAAAGAGAAGGTGGATATGTATATGCCGGAACAATAATAGAAGAGGGCGAGATAGTTATACAGGTTAAGGCTGTATCAGGTTCGGGAAGATATGATAAGATTGTAAAGATGATAGAAGAGTCCGAGAAGCTTAAGTCTGATCTTGAAAGTAAGGCTGAGCACTTGGCTGACAAACTGGTACCGTATTCATTTGCGGGAACTGCCATAACATATCTTCTTACTCAGAATGTTACAAAAGCCATATCCGTACTTATGGTTGATTATTCATGTGCTCTTAAACTTGCCATGCCGATATCGGTTTTATCGGCTATCAGAGAGGCGGGACTTAGGAAGATAACGGTGAAGGGCGGCAAATTCCTTGAGGCTATATCAGAAGCGGATATGATAGTATTTGACAAGACAGGCACTCTTACGAAAGCTAAACCGACAGTTGCAAAGATTGTAAGCTTTGATGACTTAAGGGATGAAGAAGAACTTTTAAGGATAGCTGCGTGTCTTGAGGAGCATTTTCCGCATTCGATTGCAAATGCAGTCGTGGACGAGGCTAAAAAACGTGGTATAGTGCATGATGAAATGCATACTAAGGTTGAATATATAGTTGCTCATGGAATTGTAACTACGATTGATGGAAAAAAGACTATCATAGGCAGTTATCATTTTGTATTTGAAGATGAGGCATGTATAATACCACCTGATAAGCAGGAACTTTTTGATAGTATTCCAAGAGAGTATTCACAGCTTTATCTTGCTATGGAAGGGAAGCTTATAGCGGTTATCTGCATAGAAGATCCGCTTAGAGAAGAAGCTCATGAGGTTATAGACGGACTTCATAAGCTGGGATTTGAGAAACTTGTAATGATGACAGGGGATAACAGGCGGACTGCTAAGGTTATTGCTGCTAAGGTAGGCGTAGATGAGTATTACGCAGAGGTTCTTCCTGAGGATAAAGCAGGATATATAAGGAGAGCTAAAGAAGAGGGACACAAGGTTATAATGATAGGTGACGGCATCAATGATTCACCTGCACTTTCCGAGGCGGATGTTGGTATAGCGATAAGTGAGGGGGCAGACATTGCCAGAGAAATAGCTGACATAACCATAGGTGCGGATGAATTATACGGACTTATTACCCTGAAGGAATTAAGTGATGCGCTTATGGAGCGTATAAGGAGGAATTACCGGCAGATTGTATTTTTCAATACAGGATTTATACTGCTTGGTGTGTCAGGTGTTATTGCTCCTACAACGAGTGCGTTTTTACATAATTCTTCAACGCTTGTTTTTTCCGTGAGAAGTATGACTAAACTGCTTGATTAATAATTCTTAAATTGTTGTAAATAAGGCGTTTTCGGGTGTGAATTGCCTTGACACATATGGTGCAATATGTTATAAATAAGATAACTATAAATGTCATAGTTATGTAACTCGTTGTCAAAATTACACATGGATGTGGTTTTTACCATCAAGGAAGGAGGTAAGTAAATGGCTATAGGATTATCAGGTTTCTTCGGAACATCTAACACTAATCAAAGCCAGAGTATTTGGTCGTCAGGTTCGGACTCAGGTTCAACTATCCTTTCCGATTATGCATCTATAAAAAATGGTACTTATAAGAAACTTGCAAAGAAGTATTATGCAAGTGATACTAAGTCCGAAGCAGATGCAAAGGCTGAGGATAAGAAGCTGACCTTGACAAAGAACGGTTCAGAATCCCTTTCATCATCCGTGAAAGCATTGATGAGTAATTCTTTATTCGAGAAGAAGAAAATCAGCTCTAAGGATGAGAAAACAGGTGAAACTTCTGAGAAAGAAGACTATGATTGGGAAGCAATTACTAAGGCTGTTAAGTCGTTTGTTGATGATTATAACAGTGTTATAACCGATGCGGCAGATACAAATCTCAATGGTGTTTTAAGAAACACTCTTCATATGACATCTGCAACAAAGGCAAATAGTAAACTGCTCTCAGAGATTGGTATAACTGTTGGTAAGGATAATAAGTTGACAGTTGATGAAGATAAGCTTAAAGAGGCTGATATTAGTACATTAAAGTCAGTATTTAACGGTTCAGGTTCATTTGCTGACAGAATATCAACAATGTCAGATGCCATAACGAAGGCTATATCTAATTCTGCTACAACATACACGAATAGTGGAAGCAGTTTACCATCAGCATTTTCTTCTATGTTTGAAACAGAGGTTTAATTGTTTGTGATATTTCTAAGGAGGGATGAAGAATGGCAATAAGTTCAATTACTAATCAGGCGGCTAATAACATTTATAGCACCTATACAGATAATAAAGCTGTAAGTAAAGATACTACTGCTAAGGCTGCTGAGGCGGCATCAGATGTAGTATATGAGAAGTCAGCAGGTGACAGCACATCTAAGGCAACTTATTCTATCAATAAGATGAGTGCAAGTGACAGAAGTGCATTAGTAGATCAGCTTAAGGCAGATCAGACTGCAAGACAGCAGAGTCTTACAGATCTTGTGAGCAAGACTCTTGGACAGCAGGCTAAGAGCTTTGGTATAGCAACAGGTGATGATTCTATCTGGAGAATGTTCGCAAGCGGCAAGGTTACTGTCAGTGAGGCAGCAAAGAAGCAGGCTCAGGAAGACATATCAGAAGATGGATACTGGGGCGTAAAGCAGACTTCACAGAGATTGTTTGATTTTGCAAGTGCTCTTGCAGGCGATGATCCAAAGACTATGCAGGCTATGCAGAAGGCTATGGAGAAGGGCTTCAAGGAAGCAACTAAGTCTTGGGGCAAAGAAATGCCTGAGATAACAGGTCAGACAAAAGATGCAGCTAACAAGCTTTTTGAAGAGTACTATAAATCAAAGGGCATTACAGAATAATATATACTTGAATAAATTATTACAGGACTATCGTCTGTGACGATAGTCCTTATTTAATTTTAATAATGTTGAAAAAAGATATGTAATATGTTAGATTAATATATAAATCAGTATTAAAGGAGAATTATGATATGGAAAGCTACAAGCAGGAATTTATACAGTTTATGGTAGACAGTGATGTACTTAGATTTGGTGAGTTTACTTTGAAGAGCGGAAGGAAGTCACCATTTTTTATGAATGCAGGATTATATGTAACAGGCAGTCAGCTTAAGAAGTTAGGTGAATATTATGCTAAGGCAATACATGAAAATTATGGTGATGATTTTGATGTTTTGTTCGGACCGGCATATAAGGGAATCCCTCTTAGTGTTGCTACAGCTATAGCATATAGTGAGCTTTATGGAAAGGAAATCAGATATTGTTCTAACCGAAAGGAAGCTAAGGACCATGGAGATGCAGGTATTTTGCTTGGAAGTCCGATAAAGGATGGAGACAGGGTGGTAATTATCGAGGATGTAACAACCTCCGGTAAATCTATCGAGGAGACATTTCCTATCATAAAAGCTCAGGGAGATGTAACTATAAAAGGTCTTATGGTTTCGCTTAACAGGATGGAGAAGGGCTTGGATGGAAATAAGTCCGCTCTTGATGAGATTAAGGATAAATATGGATTTGAAGCGAATGCCATTGTTTCCATGGCAGATGTGGTTGAATGCTTATACAACAAAGAAGTTAATGGAAAAGTTATTATTAATGATGAAATAAAAACCGCTATAGATGCGTATTATGAGCAATATGGAGCAAAATAAAAGGTTTAACATTAACGATTAGAAAAAAGATTGTAATTGAGGATATATTATGGCGGATTTTATAACAACATATTCAAAGATTAATTTTACACCTCTTGAGCCTGAGCCTGATGATATTAAAATCGAGGATATTGCACATGCTTTGTCTCTTATGTGCAGGGCAAACGGACACTACAGTGAGTTTTATTCGGTCGGAGCACACTCGATAAATTGCTATGATGAAGCAGTAGCCAGACAGGAGAGTGAGAGGGTTAAGCTTGCATGTCTTCTGCATGATGCATCAGAAGCTTATCTTTCTGACATAACAAGGCCTGTTAAGAAGAATCTCGACAGATATATGGAGATAGAAGAGCATTTACAGAATCTCATTTATGAGAAATTTTTAGGTTCACCGCTTACTCCATATGAGATACAAATGGTTAAAACCATAGATGATGCATTGCTATATTGGGAATTCTATGAATTCACCGCAGTAAAATTAGGAGAAGCTGAACCTTACGTGGCCATGACACCGGACTTTTATAAAGGAACTATGAAGCAGGTAGAGACAGCTTTCCTTGAAGCCTTTAACAGCATAGATTTAAGCAAGGATAAAGAAAAGGTTACAATAAAATGGACCTTGAAGGCATAATGTTTGTAAAAATAAGGTCGGTTAGATATTTAGGTATACTCTAATGGTATATCACACTGAGACTGGCAGTCAGGAAGCAGGCAGTTACGCAACATGCAAGCAATTTGCTAAATCAGTAAATTCGAATTCTCTACGCTCTGCACGAAACAGACAACTCGCTTCGCTCAGACAGTCTGTTTCTGAGCGAGCCTATTCGAATTCTCGTTTTTGATTTCACGCAAATCGTGCAAATCGTTGCTATAACTGCCTACTTCCTGCCTGCCGGTCTCAGCATAATATACCATTAAAGCATACCATATCTAACCGACACGCTGCGCGTTTATTGATATACCTTTTCTATCTCCTGTGCCAGAAAGTCAGATGCTCCATTGCCCAGTTTTTCATCAATCTTTTTATATACCATTTCGTTTCTTAATGATTTTGCTAAGGATAACATCATTGCTTTTTCGTCTTTCATTCGATAGAATTTTTTACATCCTGCACCGTATTCTGAGATTGATTTTGATATTTCACGTGAATTTCCGCTGTCTTTCAGTGATATAATATTTGTAATTATTGTATCTTCCCATTGCTTGAATTCCTGATTTTCTTTTTGTGGAACTTTTTCTTTGAGAAAAGATAAATAGTTATCCTTATTTCCATACATTTTTACAATTTCCGCATATTGTTCCTGCAGTTCCTTAGAAGAAAGAATTTCAATATAGTGTTTTTTCCATTCTTGAATGCTGCCGAATTCTTTAATCGCCAATTCCTGTATATCTTTTGGCATACGATTGGTCATTATTAAAAACATTTCTTCTAATTCAGACTTATTAAAAATAGAAAAATCCATTGAGGTTTCGCCTTTTAAAACTTCATCAATGCCTTCAATCAGACGTTCTATACGTTCTTTTTTTGTGATAAGCATATTCTTTTGCATCGTAAGAATTTTGCATTTATCAAGGTCGGGATTATTGATAATCGCTTTTATTTCCTTCAATGAAATATCAAACTCGCGAAAAAACAAAATCTGTTGAAGAATTTCAAGCTTTGTATCATCATAAAGCCTGTATCCAGCGTCGCTTTTCAAGGACGGAGTTAATAGATCTATTTTATCATAATAATGAAGTGTACGTACGCTGATGCCTGTTAATTTGGATACTTCTTTGACTGTTTTCATATATTTATAATCTCCTTTATCTCTTGATATAACCAACTATAAACTATAACGCCACGTCAGAGTCAATATGTTTTTCAAATATATTTTATCTGAGAAATAGAATTACAAAATATAATATAAAAATAATAAAGAAAATCTTTTTTTATTAAATAAATTAATTCAGCTCGAATATCACAACTTGCTTGTGATGTTCGAGTTGGTGAGGTGGATGTGACTATTGTAAGCTTTTTATGAAGTAAATTTGTATGTCATATGTCAATAGGCGCAGGGGGTATGGGGTTGCAAATGAACCGTATAAAAACGTGAGTACTTAAAGAAAAAGAATTGGGACATATTTTGCAAAAAGCAATTATATGTTCCAATTCTTTTGATTTTAGTATCTCCTACGTTTTTATCCGAGTGAGAACGGGTTCATGGCAAACCCATAACACCGAAGCCGTAGGCATATGACATACAATCATTAAACTATATCAGTACAATAGTCATATTCACCACGCCCTTAATGTGATGAAAATATATTAATAACTAATGCATCAGCTTTTTCTTCTCTGTAATTATTTTAACCAGCTCGGCTGCAGTAATAGGCTTTGAGAAAAGATATCCCTGCAGCGTATCGCATAGCTGACCCTGCAGTATGGAAAGCTGGTCGTAGTTCTCAACACCTTCGGCTACAACTGCGATATTCATCTGATGTGCAAGGGATATGATGGTATTAGCTATATATTTATCATTTTCGTTACTTGATATATTATCTACAAAGGACTTGTCAATCTTAAGCGTATCGATAGGAAGCTGCGTCAGATAATTAAATGAGGAGTAACCTGTACCGAAATCATCCAAAGCAACTGATACACCAAGCTCTTTAATCTGTCTTAATAGCTCAAGATTATGGTCAATGGATTTCATAAGGATACTTTCTGTAATTTCTATCTCAAGATATTCAAGACTCATACCTGTTTTTGCAGGAATAGACTTAATAATGTCAATTAGATTATCCTTTTTAAGCTGGTTGGTGGATACATTTACGGAAACTTTAAAAGGTCCGTAGCCGTTCTTCATTATTGTATTGTTAAAAAGGCATGCCTCATATAAAGCCCATTCGCCAAGTTCGTTGATAAGTCCGTTATCCTCTGCTATAGGTATGAACTCGTTAGGAGAAATTAATCCAAGCTCCTTAGAATTAATACGCATAAGAGCCTCGAAACCTGTTATCTCACCTGTTGCCATATTAACCTGAGGCTGATAGAGAAGATAAACCTCTTTACGTTCTATTACATTTGAGAGCATATCGCTTAATTCGTTCTTGCGTGATACATCATATTCCATATAACTTTCGAAAAATTTAAACTCGTTCTTACCTGAATTTTTGGCACTGTACATTGCTATATCGGCATTTTTGATAAGCTCGCTGATTGCAAGACCATTCTGCGGGAAGAGTGCAATACCTATACTGGTTGAGATGTGTGCGGTCTCGCCGTTTAAATCAAATGGTTTGTTCGCCTGTTCGACTATATTATGTGCAAATTCCTTAAGTTCGTCAGTTGTATCATATGTGGATTTGAATACAAGGAATTCGTCACCGCCGGCACGACATAAGATATCATCTTCCTTAGCGTATTTTCTAAGTAAATCAGCAAATTTAATAAGAAGCATATCTCCATAATCATGACCGAGAGTATCGTTAACATTTTTAAAATTATCAAGGTCAATAAAGAATACGGCATGATGAGTAAGATTGGTGCCGTCTTTATCGAAGACTTCATGAGAGAATTTTGTAAATGCGACTCTGTTATAAAGTCCTGTAAGATTATCATGATAAGCCAATTGTTCAATATTGGCATAGCTTTTCTTTAATTCGATTTCATTGGCGGCAAGAGTTTTATTGGACTCATCTAACTGCTTATAGTTACCGGAAATGATATCCATCATATTATTAAACATATCTGCAAGAGCACCGAATTCATTGTCTTCATCAATATCTGAGCGCAAGTCTAAGTCACCGTCTGCAGCTTGTTTCATATCACTTATCAGTTCAACTATAGGGTCAGTGTATTTGTGAGTCAGATAATGACTTATATATATAGCTATAGCCAAGATTATAATAAGTGTTATAATAAGTATTATAGGAAGAGTGGAGAGAATGGTCTGGTATTGGTTTCCTTCCTGCTTAATGATGTATAACCATTTATGATTTTTAATATTGTAATATCCGTAAATGTTTTTTACGGATGATACGCCTGTGCTTAAAAATCCGTTTTCATATTCGTCTCTTAACACTGAAATTGCTTCGCGCTCCATATCCGGCATATCCTTAAAGCCTACCGAGTTAAACAGATATTCGCCGTCAGCGGTAAGCAGAAAAGCATTTCCGTTCTCAGGCATAAATGCACCAAAATACTCTGCCGGTATGTTTGCACGAATAATACCGACTACTGTGCCTTTAACAATAATAGGAGCAATTATTTCAATACTGTTGTTATTCTTGTTAATATTTGACGAGTTCATTATGGTCGTTTCTTTTATCTCAGTAACCGGAATCTGCATATATTCCTCCCAGTCACCATTTGCGTTCTCGTCCGAACTTGAGATAAGATAACCGTTTATATCATACATATAGAAATTGGTATAGCTGTTGGTATAAAATGATTTTTTCTCAAGTATTTCATCTACAAGTCCGAGATGCGAAGGAGATGAACCTGATACAATACCGTTGTAGCTTTCCAATGCAATATTTTGAATATCGGTTGAATTTGCAAGTCCCTCTGTCTCTGATATCTGTACATCGAGCTGGGCGATAAAACCGTTTGCATAGGTTTCGGCGAGCTCTGTAGCGGAATTCTTTGCCAATTGCAGATATCTGTTATAAGTTATTATATATATGAGGATTGTCATAATAATGATAGGCAAGGTTGACAGTAATATTAATGACAATCTGAGTGATTTTTTAATAGACATAATTTTTTCTCCATTTAATATAGGTATAAATATACAAATTATTATATATAAAATTTGTATATTAATCAATCGGTAATTAAAATTTTTTTGTTAATATTTACATATATTGAGTTGATTTATTAATTGAATTTGTGTATAATTGAAACAGGATTTTTTTTAATAGAGGAGGAGTGAAATGTTTGACGTATATTTTGGAAAGTATTTGCAGGATATAGGGGTTTTAACAGGCGAGCAATATAATGATATCATAGAGGCTAATCGTGTTAACAGAGTTAAGCTTGGTCTTATAGCGGTTAATGATGGTCTTATGACCAAAGAACAGGCAGAAGAAGTTAACAGAATACAGGCACAGCAGGATGCGCGTTTTGGTGATATAGCAGTTTCAAAGGGATATCTTACTGATTCACAGGTAGGGGACTTACTTAAGAAACAAGGGGATTCATATCTTTTACTTGTACAGGAATTGCTCGAAAGAGATATTTTATCTCTTGATGAAATCCAACAGCATATTAATCATTATAAAAAGTCGGAAAGATTTACTTCTCTTGATATAGATGCTTTGAAAAGCTCTGATATTGATAAGATAATTCAGGTGTTTTTAAGAGAGTCTACAGCACCTGCTGTTATCAAAGACTATATTTCTCTTATGGCAAGAAATATCGTAAGATTTGTAGATAATAAGGTGAGGTTCGAAAGACTGGAACAGATTCATTCATACACCAGTAAACATATAGCATCTCAGTGCTTCTCCGGAGATTATCAGTTGTTTATCGGTATAGGCGGTGATGGCAACAAGGTTATCGGCGAATCCTTTGGCAAAGAAGAATTTCCTGAGATAGATGAAGATTGTCTTGATTCCGTATGCGAGTTCATCAATGTTAGTAATGGAATATTTGCATCAAAGCTCAGTCAGGAAGAGATAACAGTTGATATGCTTCCGCCTGAGATGTATAATGATGTTACAAATATTGATACGGATGGTATGATGTTTATTCTTCCTTGCTTCATTCGTGAGCAGAGGGCAGACTTGATTATATGTATGGAAACCAAATGGAATATTAAATAAGGAGAAAAGGTATGGCTAATATATTAATAGTTGACGATTCAAGAACTTCAAGAAGAATCTTACGTGGTATACTTGAAGAAGAAGGACATACAATTGTTGGCGAAGCAAAAAACGGTCAAGAGGGGTATGACCTGTATGCAGAATATAAACCTGATCTTGTTACTATGGACATCACAATGCCTATTTTGACTGGCGTTGATGCATTAAAGAAGATAAAGGGTGAATTTCCTGACGCTAAAGTTATAATGGTTTCTGCTGCGGGCCAGCAGCATAATATGATAGAGGCAGTTCAAAATGGTGCGGCTGAGTTTATATCCAAACCGTTTGAGATGGATGCAATTAAGAAAGTTGTTAGAAATGTATTGGAATCATAACTATGTATGTAAGAGTAAAAGGCACTCTTGTTTAGAGTGCCTTTTCGTATGCGTTATTGTGTTATCATCAGACAGGGAGAAGGTTTGATGATTTGATTGAATAGGGGGATTTTATATGATTGAAACGGTGGTATCCGTTGATTTGATGATAGAAGAAAAACTCAAGATAAGGAAAAATCATCTTGCGCCGGATATGTTGTCAGGAGATGAAAAAAGACTATGTATAGTATCAGGAATATACGGTGATGAACTCCAGGGACAGTATATATGTTATGAGGTTATCAGAAGAATTAAACAAGAGTTTGATAATTTAAACGGAATTGTCGATATTTATCCATGTTTAAATCCTATAGGCCTTGATTCAAGAAGCAGGGATATACCTGACTCCGACATAGATATGAATCAACTTTTTCCGGGATCGAAATCAGGTGCTGTCGGAGAATACTCTGCGTCGTGCATCTTTGATGATATTAAGGGCTCAGATATATGTATAGACCTGCATGCCAGTAATCTCTACTTAAAGGAAGTACCTCAGGTAAGATTAAATGATGGTAATGTAGATGAACTTCTTGCGATAGCAAAGTGTCTGAATACAGATATGATATGGATTCATCCAAGTACATCCGTACTTAACGGAAGTCTTGCATATGCATTAAATGAAGCAGGTGTTAAGTCTTTGGTAATTGAATCGGGAGAAGCTTATAGAATTAACAAAGATTTTTGTGAGAAGATTATTGATGGAATATTTGCCCTGATGAGTGATATGGGAATATGGAAGGGGGATGTTATAGTACCTCATGTTCCGAGTATAACTAATGATGTTGATATGGTGTATATGAATTCGGAAAGCAGCGGAATATTTATTCCAAATGTGAATTTATATGACAGGGTTTGCATAGGTGATGAGATTGGAAAGGTTGTCGATGTAATAACCGGTTCGGTTGAAGAGGTTATATATGCTGAAAGCAAGGGTATGATATGCTCACTCAGAGATTATCCGGTTATTGAAGAGGGGTCTTTGATTGCACGTATAGTGGGTGGTGAAAAAGATGAATAAAGAACTTATTTTTTCTATGAATACTGCCTTGAGAGGTGAGTATGAAATTCATGGATTTGCGTATGGACATGGTGAAAAAACCGCCTGTATAGTAGGCGCAATGAGAGGAAATGAATATCAGCAGCTATATATATGTTCTCTTTTGGCTGAAAAACTTGCAGAGATAGAGGCGAAGGGGGATATAGCATCAGGTAAGCAGATACTGCTTGTCCCAACTCTTAACTATAGTTCGATGAATGCTAATAAGGTTAGATGGATAGCGGATGACTCTGATATTAACAGGTCATTTCCGGGCAACTACAAGGGAACTGCGACAAGCAGGATTGCTGCTACAGTATTGGAGATTGCAAAGGAATATTTGTATGGTATACAATTTCCAAGCTTTTATATGGATGGTGAGCTTATTCCACACATCAGGATGATGAAAACCGGTAAGGAGAGTACGAGTCTGGCTAATCTTTTCGGTATGCCTTATGTCGTATCAGGAATAACAAGGGCATTTGATTCATCTACACTAAATTATAATTTACAGGAATCAGGTGTACAGGCATTTTCCGTATATTCAAGGACTACTAACTGGATAGATGATGAAAGTGCTCATATGGCAGTTTCATCGGTACTTAGATTCTTGACAAGAATGGGTATTATTAAGTATGATTGTCATGGGGGATATATCTCAAGTGTAATTAATGAAGATTCTCTGGCATCAGTCAAGTCAGAAAGTTCCGGCTTTTTCAGGAGATTGGTAGGAACCAATCAGGAGATAACCAGAGGACAGATATTAGCGGAGATTGTTGATCCGATGACCGGTGAGATGAAGACGAGTATAGTATCACCGACTGATGGCATAGTATTCTTTGTACAGGATGCACCGATGGTGTTCCAGAATACTGTATGTTACAAAATAATCAAAAGATTGCATCAGTGAAATAAGTATAAACTTATTAATGTTTAGCGATATTAAAAGATTTGATTTACATAATTTATGAGTGGAATAATAAAATAAAGATGACGGAAAGGGAAGAAAAATGAGTAAGGTTAGAAGAATCTACGTCGAGAAAAAGGATGATTATGCAGTAAGAGCTAAAGAGCTTAAGCAGCAGTTCAAGGATTACTTAGGTATTAAAACTGACAATGTAAGAGTCCTTGTGCGTTATGATATGGAAGGTGTATCCGATGAGACTTATGCCAAAGCTAAGGTGACGGTATTCTCGGAGCCTCCTGTTGATACGGTTTATGAAGAAGGTTTTGAGCTTGGAGATAATGACAAATGCTTTTCAATGGAATATCTTCCGGGACAGTTCGATCAGAGAGCTGATTCGGCTGAACAGTGTGTTAAGCTTCTTGATGAGGAGGAAAATCCTCTTATTAAATCCGCAACTACATACATTATATCGGGAGATATAACGGATGAACAGCTTGAGGCGATAAAAGAGTATGTTGTAAATCCCGTAGATTCGAGAATTACTGATGAGACTAAACCGGAGACTCTTGCGACAAAGTTTGAAGAACCTGCTGATGTTATAGTATTTGATGGTTTTAAAGATATGGCGGAGGACAAGCTTAACGAACTTTACAATTCGCTCGGGCTGGCGATGACCTTCAAAGATTTTCTTCACATACAGAATTATTTTAAAAATGAGGAAAACAGAGATCCTTCCATGACGGAGATAAGGGTTCTTGATACATACTGGTCTGACCATTGTCGTCATACTACATTTTCAACAGAACTTACAGATGTTGAATTTGATGAAGGATATTATAAGGATATAATTTCAGAAACATATAAAAAATATGTGGATGCAACGAAGGTTATGTACAAGGATAGAAATGATAAATTTGTCTGTCTGATGGATATAGCCCTTATGGCTATGAAAGAGCTTCGTGCAGCAGGTAAGCTTGAAGATATGGAAGTGTCTGATGAGATAAATGCCTGTTCAATCGTTGTTCCTGTAACTATAGACGGTAAGGAAGAGGAGTGGCTTGTAAGTTTTAAGAATGAAACTCATAATCATCCTACAGAGATAGAACCGTTTGGTGGCGCAGCAACATGTCTTGGCGGTGCTATAAGAGATCCGCTTTCAGGTCGTTCATATGTATATCAGGCTATGCGTGTAACAGGTGCTGCCGATCCGACAGTATCACTTAAAGATACCATGAAGGGTAAGCTTCCGCAGAGAAAACTTGTAAGAGTTGCAGCACAGGGCTACAGCTCATATGGTAATCAGATAGGACTTGCAACAGGTCTTGTAAATGAAATATATCATCCGGATTACGTTGCTAAACGTATGGAAATAGGTGCAGTAATGGGGGCTGCTCCAAGACGATGTGTTAAAAGAATGACCTCAGACCCGGGAGATATAATTATACTTCTTGGAGGTCGTACAGGAAGAGACGGCTGTGGCGGAGCAACAGGCTCTTCCAAGGCTCATACCGAAAGCTCAATAGAAACCTGTGGGGCAGAAGTGCAAAAGGGTAATCCTCCTACAGAGAGGAAAATTCAGAGATTATTCAGGCGTGAAGAAGTAGCATCACTTATAAAGAAGTGTAATGATTTCGGTGCAGGCGGCGTATCTGTGGCTATAGGTGAGCTGGCAGACGGACTTAATGTGGACTTAGATAAGGTTCCGAAGAAGTATGCCGGTCTTGATGGTACTGAGCTTGCAATATCAGAATCACAGGAGAGAATGGCTATAGTTGTAGATCCTAAGGATGTGGATACTATGCTTGAATTTGCAAAGGAAGAAAACCTTGAGGCTGTACCTGTGGCTGTAGTTACCGAAGAACCAAGACTTGTCCTCAACTGGAGAGGCAAGGATATAGTTAATTTATCAAGAGCATTTCTTGATACGAACGGTGCTCATCAGGAGACAGAGGTTAAGGTTGAAATGCCTGATGAAAGTTCTAAATATTTTGAAGAAAAGAAGGATACAAAGGATATAGAAAAGCTTTGGCTTGATATACTTTCGGATTTGAATGTCTGCTCACAAAAAGGTCTTGTTGAGATGTTTGATTCATCTATAGGTGCCGGAACGGTTACTATGCCATACGGCGGAAAATATCAGCTTACACCTACACAGACGATGATTGCAAAGCTTCCTGTTCTTAAAGGAAAGACAGATACGGTTACTATGATGAGCTATGGTTTTGATCCGTATTTATCAAGCTGGAGTCCATATCATGGTTCAATATATGCAGTTCTTACATCTGTTGCCAAGATAGCGGCATCCGGTGGAGATGTAAGCAAGATTAGACTTACTTTCCAGGAGTATTTTAAGAGACTTGGTACTGATCCGTACAGATGGGGACAGCCTCTTGCAGCACTTCTTGGTGCTTATGATGTTCAGATGGGATTAGGCTTACCGTCAATAGGTGGAAAGGATTCCATGTCCGGAACCTTTAACGATATAGATGTTCCGCCTACTCTGTGTTCTTTTGCGGTTGATGTTGCAAGCTATATGAATGTTGTAACTCCTGAACTAAAAAAAGCAGGAAATATCTTAGTAAAGTTCAACATTGATAAAGATGAATTCGATATACCGAGCTATCAGGATGCACTTGATAAGTACGGAAAGCTTTATGGCGCTATTAAGAATGGTTTTGTTGAGTCTTCGTATGCTGTCGGATTTGGAGGTGTGATAGAAGCGGTAAGCAAGATGGCATTCGGTAATAAGCTTGGTGTAGAGATAGAGGAAGCTTATCCGGCCGATAAGCTTTATTCCAAGGATTACGGTTCAATAATCCTTGAGATAAAAGAGGAAAATTTGGATGATTTGGGAATCCCTTGTATAGTTATCGGTAAGGTTATTGATGCGCCTGAGTTCAGATATGGTGACACGGTAATCAGCATGGATTCGGCTCTTTACGCTTGGACCGGAAGCCTGGAAAAAGTATTTCCGAATTACTCAAATGTATCTCAGGAGGATAGGATTAACGATAGTCTAAAGATAGAGGACGGAATTGTTAAGTCATCAATATATGATAAGGGAAGTATTCTTGTAGCTAAGAATAAGGTTGCCAAGCCAAAGGTATTTATACCGGTATTCCCGGGTACTAACTGTGAATATGATTCGGCGAAAGCTTTTGAAAGAGCCGGAGCAGAAGTGACCACCATAGTGTTTAAAAATCAGGATGCACAGGATATAAGAGATTCTGTCGATGCCTTTGTTAAAGCTATAAGTGAAAGTCAGATTATAATGTTCCCGGGCGGTTTCTCTGCAGGTGATGAGCCGGATGGCTCCGGTAAGTTTATCGCGACAGCATTCAGAAATGCAAGGATTGCTGATGAAGTTATGAAACTTTTAAACGAGCGTGACGGACTTGCGCTTGGTATATGTAACGGTTTCCAGGCACTTATAAAACTTGGGCTTGTACCTTATGGCGAAATCAGACCTCAGTCAGAGTCTTCACCTACACTTGCGATGAACAGTATAGGACGACATCAATCCAAGATGGTATATACAAAGGTTGTAACAAATAAGAGCCCGTGGCTTAAGAAGGCTGAGCTTGGAGGTGTTTATACTGTACCTATATCACATGGTGAAGGTAGATTTGTCGCAAACAAGGAATGGCTTGAAAAGCTTTTTGCTAACGGACAGGTTGCTACACAGTATGTTGATGCAGACGGCAATCCGACTATGGATGAGTATTACAATGTAAATGGCTCTTACTATGCTATAGAGGGTATCACAAGTCCTGATGGACGTGTGCTTGGTAAGATGGCTCACTCGGAGCGTAGGGGAGATGCTGTTGCAATCAATATCTATGGCGAACAGGATCAGAAGATATTTGAGTCAGGTGTTGAGTATTTTTCATAATATTATATGGCTGTTGTATTTTGTACTTCAGCCATATATTTTATTTATATTTCAATAATTTTTTGATGACAAATTTGTATAAAAATGGTATACTGAAAACGTGTAATATTTTCAAATATATTAAACTTATATAGATTCTGATAAAAATCTTTTTGGAAAGGAACCGCATGTATGAAAATCATTAAAAAGGTCAACGAAAAAATAATTATTAAAGTGATAACTCTTTCAGCAATATTTCTCATTCTTACAGCTGCACTGGTAGGAACAATAGCAATTATAAAAGCCAAAAATATTATATATAATTTGAATGCTGAAGAGCTAAAAGTAAGTGCATATCAGATGATGGATGAAGTATCGAATGAATATGACGGTGAATGGTCGTTTGAGAATGGAATTTTGTATAAGGGCGGTATTGAGGTCGGTACCGAGTTGGAAGAACAGTTAGATTCCATACATGAAAGAACAGACCTTGAATATACTATTTTTATGGGTAATATAAGAGCGATAACCACTCTTAAGGATTCAAAAGGTAATAGAATGGTCGGAACTGAGATTAAGACTCAGGGTGCACTCGATGTTCTTGAAAAAGGAGTTGACTTTCAAGCCTTTGATGTAAGGATAGATAACAAGGATTACAATGCGTATTATACTCCTTTGAAGAATGATGACGGAACCATAGCCGGTATGGTTTTTGTCGGTCGTAATAAGGCAGATATCAAGGATGAGATTAACGGAATTGTTAAAAAGGTTATCATAGCAATAATTTTATTTAGTGGCATAAGCTGTGCATGTGGATTTTATCTTGCTAATCTTGTATCAAAGAAGATGCATATGCTTGCGGATGAAATATCAGAGATTGCCGACGGATATCTTAATAAAGAAATTGATTATGTACTTACTAAAAGACCGGATGAGATTGGTACTATAGCAAAAGCTGTAGCAGAGCTAAAAAATAAATTAAGTGATGTTATAGGAAATGCCAAGCAGTTATCTGAAAATATTAAGACAGCAGGATATGATTTGGCTTCATCTGCATCCAATGCCGCAGAAGCTTCAAAGCAGGTTACAGCTGCCGTAGAGGATATTACTAAGGGCTCTATGACCCAGGCAGAGAGTGTACAGACATCTTCAGACAATACAAACTATATTGGTAAAGATATAGAGGGAATAACTCAAAATATTGATGAGCTTAACACTTTGGTTGACAGTATGTATGAGGCAAGTGACAGAACTATGACCGCTATGGATGGATTGCTTGAGCAGAACAAAGAGGTTACTACAGCTGTTGATTCCATACGTGCAGCCATTGAGAATACTGCAAATTCAGTACAGCATATATCACATATGACTCAGATGATTTCGGAAATAGCTGATCAGACTAATCTTTTGTCACTTAATGCCACAATAGAGGCGGCAAGAGCCGGTGAGACAGGTAGAGGTTTTGCGGTAGTTGCATCAGAGATTTCAAATCTTGCAATCCAGTCTCAGGAGGCAGTTGTTAAGATAGAAGAAGTGACTCAGCAGTTGGTTGATGATTCAATAAGCTCAGTTCAGATAGTTGATTCGCTTATAGGACAGTTCCAGACACAATCAGACCAGATTATGATTGCAAAGGATGACATGGGTATTTTATCGGATGATGCAAAGAAGGTTCAGGATTCTGTAGAAGATACAGAGACTAAGACAAACACCATGAATGACAGAAAAGATGAGCTTGTAAATATTATGGTAGAACTTTCAGCAATATCAGAAGAAAATGCAGCAGCTACACAGCAGACAAATGCTTCTATGGAAGAGCTTGATGCAACCTTCCATATTATTACTGATAACGCAGTTAAACTTCAGTCAATTGGAGAACAGCTTAGAAAACAGATTTCCTTCTTTAAGTTGTAAAGCATTGAGACGTGCAAAAATAAAAGAACAGACAAACAATGTACTTGTACAGGTGAGTTTGTCTGTTCTTTTATTTTTATAGGGCGAAAGCCCTACACCGAGTCGAGCGAAGCGAAGACGAGGTGAGCACGTCTTGGGAAAAAGACGTGAGCACGTCTTTAAAGACGAGGTGCTCGCGTCTTTAAAGAAGATGAAGTGAGCACCTCGCCTTGGGTGTTGCAAAAGATGATTTGCTGTGGTACAATAGCTAAGTTTGAAATGTATAATTATGAATTGATAAAAGAGGATGTAATTATGAAGATAACAAGAGAAGATGTTAGAAATGTTGCAATTATTGCTCACGTTGACCATGGAAAGACAACTTTAGTAGATGAACTTTTGAAGCAAAGCGGTGTATTTCGTGAAAATCAGGAGGTTGCCGAGAGGGTAATGGACTCAAATGATATTGAGAGGGAGAGAGGTATAACTATTCTTTCCAAAAATACTGCCGTTACTTATGGAAATACCAAGATTAATATAATTGATACACCGGGCCATGCTGACTTCGGCGGAGAAGTTGAACGTGTTCTTAAGATGGTTGATGGAGTTATACTTGTGGTTGATGCATTTGAAGGAGCTATGCCACAGACAAAGTTTGTTCTTAAGAAAGCATTAGAACTTGATTTGAATGTTATCGTATGTATAAATAAGATAGACAGACCAGAGGCGAGACCTGCAGAAGTAGAAGAAGAGGTGCTTGAGCTTCTGCTTGAACTTGATGCAAATGAAAAGCAGCTTGATTGTCCGTTTGTCTATGCATCGGCAAGGGATGGTGTTGCATCTTACAGTGCGGATGAGCCCGGAACTGATATGAAACCTATATTCGAAACCATAATTAAGTCAATCCCTGCACCTACAGGTGATCCTGATGCAGGTACACAGGTTCTTATAAGTACGATTGATTATAACGAGTATGTAGGTAGAATAGGAGTAGGAAAGGTTGATAACGGTTCTTTAAAACTTAATCAGGAATGTGTCATAGTAAATGCACATGAGTTTGATAAAAAGGTTAAGGTTAAGATCGGAAAACTGTATGAGTTTGACGGACTTAATAAGATAGAGGTTGACGAGGCAAATATCGGTTCCATAGTTGCAATATCCGGTATATCGGATATTCATATTGGCGATACAATTTGCTCTCCTGATAATCCTGAGCCTATACCGTTTCAGAAGATTTCTGAGCCGACTATTTCAATGGATTTTATGGTTAATGATTCTCCGCTTGCAGGAAAAGATGGTAAGTATGTAACATCAAGACATTTAAGAGATAGGTTATTCAGAGAATTAAACACAGATGTATCGCTTCGGGTTGAAGAGACAGACACTACAGAGTGCTTCAAGGTTTCAGGTCGTGGCGAGCTTCATCTTTCAGTTCTTATCGAGAATATGAGAAGAGAGGGATATGAGTTTGCTGTAAGTAAGGCAGAGGTTATTTATAAGGAAGATGAGAAAGGCAAGAAATTAGAGCCTTTTGAACTTGCTGTTATTGATGTTCCGGACGAGTTTTCAGGAACTGTTATAAATATGCTTAACAATCGTAAGGGTGAACTTCAAGGGATGGCACCTACCGGAAATGGAACTACAAGACTTGAGTTTTCAATACCATCACGTGGTCTTATAGGATTCAGAGGAGATTTTTTGACCGCTACTAAAGGTAACGGAATTATTAATACTTTATTTGAAGGCTATGAGCCATACAAGGGTGATATGTCTTATAGGAGTCAAGGTTCTCTTATAGCATTTGAAGCGGGTGAAGCAATTACCTATGGACTTTTTAATGCTCAGGAAAGAGGTACTTTGTTTATCGGTCCGGGTGAGCAGGTCTACGGAGGTATGGTAGTAGGACAGTGTGGAAAGACAGAGGATATCGAAGTTAATGTATGTAAGAAGAAGCAGCTTACTAATACGCGTGCATCAGGCTCTGATGAAGCACTTAAGCTTACTCCTCCTAAGATTCTTAGTCTTGAGCAGGCGCTTGACTTTATTGATACTGATGAACTTCTTGAGATTACACCTTCAAATATCCGTATCAGGAAGAAGATTCTTGATCCTACACAGCGTATGCGTGCAAAACGTGCGATGCAGAATGCCTAAATAATAATACAAATACAGGTCAGTCAGAGGGTATACTTTAATGAACAGCATATCCTCTGACCGACCTGTTACGCATATAATTATTTATTATTTGGCATCATCCGGATTGCCAAGATTTTCGTAGGCCGGGTCGACCTCAGGCCATATCATATAGCATTGTCTTCCTTTTCCCATATCATTTACGCCGTTTTTAGACATAAAGTAACGGTTATCATTCATTCCCGCACCTACAAAAATATATATATTCTGGCTTTTGTCAGCGCAAATAATCCATTCGTCAAGAACATTGTCTTTTTCAAATTTGAGTGGAACCAAATCTGAATCAATATATTCTTTTATCAGTGGTGCCAAATCAATATTTTTAAGCTCGTCAGGAAGGGCAGTGTTAATAATGTGGAAATCCATAGCATATTTGGCATGTGAGCCTGTAGGAACATTTGCAAAGCCTAACACACGGTAGTATTTGTTGTCGCTTGGATTCTGTTCCATATTGTTGCCATATGTGCTTGTAGCATACATCACAAAATCATAAAGCTGTTCATCACCTGCTATAGCGGCCTGCAGAGATTTTCCGATAGCTTCGGCAGTCTCTATATCGTGCGCTTTACGTGCTTTACTGATATATCTGATTACTCCTACTGATATTATTCCGGCTAAAATAGCCATAATTGCTATTACTATTACAAGTTCAACGAGAGAATACCCCTTGTTGTTATTTTTTATTGTCATATATAATCCCTCCCCGATTTTATAGAACAATTAATTATTATCTTCTTTATTTACTTCATGAAATCCTTCAAGCTCCTCATCCTCGGCAGGAAGGTCGTCATACAGGAGCTGACCTATATCAAGATCAACATTGTCTAAATTTTGGAGTATGGCGGCATCCGAATTCTTAGGATTTATTTCTTCATCAAGCTTTTCTATTGTTGCCTTATCAAGTCCGGTCATAAGGACAACCTCATCAACCTCGATTTTTCCTTTTAACATTCTTCTTGCAACATCAAGTTTTGCTTTATCGGTATTATTCATTTATATAATCTCCTTGGAAAATAATTAAATTAAGCTTTCAATATATTTATCGTTAATTTCTATAACTTTATTTATAGCTTCCGGTCCGGGTGCACCTATTGTATTTCTCTTTTCAACACAGGTTTTAAGACTTATTGCTTCATATATATCTTCCTCAAATACAGGGCTTATCTTTTTATATTCGTCCAAGCTCATATCAAGAAGCGATATATTTTTCTCGATACAATAGAGTACAAGCTGACCTACTATACCATGTGCATCTCTGAATGGCACACCATGATTTACAAGATAGTCAGCGGCATCTGTTGCGTTGGTAAATCCATTCATAGCGCTTTTTTCCATTGCTATTTTATTGAGTTTCATAGTAGAAATCATACCTGTAAATAAAGCAAGACATCCCTTGACTGTGTCTATTGCATCAAAGGTAAGCTCCTTATCCTCCTGCATATCCTTATTATATGCAAGGGGAAGACCTTTCATGGTGGTAAGAATTGATGTCAGAGCACCATATACACGTCCTGTTTTACCTCTTACAAGCTCGGCTATGTCAGGATTTTTCTTCTGTGGCATAATGGAGCTTCCGGTGCTGTAGGCATCGTCAAGCTCTACGAACTGGTACTCATTTGAGTTCCAGATAATTATTTCTTCTGAAAATCTTGACAGGTGCATCATAATAGTTGAGAAGGCTGATAACATCTCTATAACATAATCTCTGTCCGATACAGAGTCCATACTGTTCAAGGTTGGTCCTTTGAAGTCAAGAAGCTTTGCGGTAAGTTCTCTGTCAAGAGGGTAAGTTGTTCCTGCTAATGCACCGGCACCGAGAGGACAGTAGTTCATTCGCTCGTAGATGTCATCTATCCGTGACAGGTCACGTTTGAACATTTCCATATATGCACCTATGTGATGTGCAAATGTGATTGGCTGTGCTTTTTGCAGATGCGTAAAGCCGGGCATATAGGTATCGGTATTTTCTTTCATAAGTTTATGAAGTGTCTTTAGCAGGTCAATAACGAGAGTTTTTACTGATGTAAGTTCATCGCGTACGTAAAGCTTCATATCAAGAGCTACCTGGTCGTTTCTTGAACGTCCGGTGTGAAGCTTTTTTCCTATATCACCGATTCTGTCTATAAGATTGGCTTCGACGAAACTGTGTATATCCTCGTATTTGTCAGTGATTCCAAGCTTTCCTGCTTCCACATCATCAAGTATGCCGTTAAGTCCGTCTATAATCTGATTCTTTTCTTCGTCAGTAAGTATTCCCGATGCGGCAAGCATGGTAACGTGTGCAATGCTTCCTTTAATATCCTGTTTATAGAATTTTTTATCAAATGAAATTGATGCGTTGAAATTATAAACCAATTGGTCTGTCTCCTTTGTGAAACGACCACCCCAGAGCTGAGCCATATTATTTACCTCACTATCTTTTCTTTTCGCAAAATATATATTTATATAACATTTTACATCAAGGACTTAAATGTATCAAGTAAAAAACAGTTGATAGTTTTAACTTAATCTATTAAAATGATGAAAGGATTAATTATTTAGGAGGCATGTGAAATGTATGAGAATTTGATGATGCTTATGGCGGCTACAGGTGATAACAGTAAACCGTTTCTTATAGCTATTTGTCTTATTGTTTCGATTATACTGACTGTTGTATTAATAGTTACAGGTAAGAAATTTAACAATAATGATGACGATGATGATGAGGAGTAAAATATATTTATGAATGAAGATAGAGGGAAAGTCTTATGGATTGTTCCGTTGCTTGTATTAGTTGTTGTGCTTGGTGCATATTTTTTTAACTGGGAGATAGGAGCACATTTTCATCCGGAACAGACTACTTCAGATATGGCAGAGCTTTCAAAGATGATTTCGGATGAGATAGATGGCGGAAAAACCGGAGGAGTTTTTTATCTGTCCGATATCAGTATCGATGAAATCACTAATATAAATGATTATATAATAAGCCTAAACGGAAGTGTAGACCAGTACATAGTGCTTAATAAAAGAAATAACAAACTTAAGGTTCAGTTCAAATACGAAATATCTGATAATTATTATGCATATCAGAAGTATAAGAATGGTATGGATATTCCTGTGGACAGACCGGCAGCTCAAAAGCTGTACGAGCAGATGGTTTATGTTATTAACCAGGTGATTAAGCCGGGAATGTCGGATTATGAGAAAGAACTTGCAATACATGATTATATTGTGACTCATTGTGAATACGGATATACGGATGGTGCTAATGAATATGCTTTCAGAGCATATGGTGTACTTGTGCATGGAAAGGCTGTATGTAACGGATATGCAGAAGCAATGGCACTTCTTCTTAACTGTGTTGATGTCGAAAATGAAATAATGACAGGCTATGCTGATGGAGAACTTCATGCATGGAACAGGGTTAAGCTTGATGGCAAGTGGTATCAGGTTGATTCAACATGGGATGATCCTGTTCCGGACAGGATAGGATATGCAGGTCATATTTTTATGAATGTGACAGATGAAATCATGGATGATACACATATTTGGACAGTGGATGATTATGAGGCATGCGACAGCATGGATTATAATTATTTTCAGCTTAATGGTATGATCGGTAACTATGATGCTTTTAAAAGCAAGGTTGAGTTTATGGCGTTGCGTAACCGAAATGCAATCATAGAATATGTACTTACTGATTATAATTCCTCTGATTATGACATGTCGAAGATAGCTAATGTTGATGGTGTATATGGATTTACATATATACCGGAGAGCTATGGTCCATATAGTGTAATGACTATTAATTTGAATAAGAGATAGGTGTATAAGGTGAAGAATTTTGAATATACAGGGGATGAGGTAAAATCCTTTTTAAATGGGTTATTCACAAATGAAAAGTATGACAGCTTCTATCTTTTTGAAGCTAAGGCTGATGTGTCGGTTTCCTATTATATAAACGGAAAAATCAACAAGGATTTTTATGATAAAGAGGAATACGAGACGCTGATCGATAAGGATTATATAAGCTGGCATGATATAAAAGGACAGCTGCTTGAATATATAAAGGCAGACAGACTTCCGATAAAACTTAAGATTATACTTATGTTTAATAATGATAATATTGGTCGGCTTATTGAAATGAATAATCTGCCCATACATCCCGATAATGTAAGGGCGTTGTTCCTGAATATCAACTATTATGACGGTAAGCTGTCCGTAACAACCGGAACATCCTTAAATGTATTTACGTTAGATAAAAGCCTTGAAGAGCTGTGGGATAAGACAGTGGAGAAGTATTATAATTAGCACTCATTAAAAGTGAGTGCTAATTTTTTCTTGACATTCTATTTTAACAGTATTATTATATAATCAATATAAAATAAATCCAGGAGGAACGCCTATGCCGCAAAGCGGCATACTTTTAAATGCGTTCCGACGATTTGCCGCCGAACGAATGTGAGGGGCGTAACAAATTTTAGGAGGAATGTTAAAATGGAAAAACAGGGAAGCTTATCAATTAACAGCGAGAATATATTCCCGATTATCAAGAAATGGCTTTATTCAGACCACGACATTTTCATAAGAGAGCTTATTTCAAATGGCTGTGATGCAATTACGAAATTAAAGAAGCTTGCCATGATGGGCGAGTTTGAGGAGGTTGAAGGAGAGGAGTACAGAATAGATGTTTATGCATCTCCAAAGGATAAGACAATAACCTTCGTTGATAACGGACTCGGTATGACTGCTGAGGAGGTTGAGCAGTATATCAATCAGATTGCATTTTCGGGTGCAACTGACTTTATCAATAAATATAAGGATAAATCAAATGATGACCAGATAATAGGTCATTTCGGACTTGGATTTTATTCAGCATTTATGGTAGCTGACAAGGTTACTATCGAGACTTGCTCATATAAGAAGGATGCTGTACCTGTATTCTGGGAATGTGACGGCGGTACGGAATTTAGCATGACCGAGAGCGATGACGATACCAGAGGAACGGCAATTACTTTATATCTTAACGAGGACAGTTATGAGTTCGCAAATGAATACCGTGTAAGAGAGGTTATTCAAAAGTATTGTGCTTTTATGCCTTACAATATCTACTTTACCGACGAAGACAAGGCTGAGGAAGAGGCTAAGAAGAAGGCTGAGGAAGACAAGAAGAAGGACAAGGTTATCGAGGTTGACACAACTGAGGAGGATGATCTTGTAGGTGATACTGCTGATAAGAAGGATGCGGAGGATAAGGCTGATACTGATGCAGAGAGCAGCGAAGTTTCTTCCGATGAAGAAAACGAGAAGAAGGAGACTCCGCTTAATAACACCAATCCGCTTTGGCTCAAGAATCCTAAGGATTGTACTGATGAGGAGTATGTTGATTTCTATCAGCATGTATTCTTAGACTTTAAGAAGCCTTTGTTTTGGATACATCTTAATATGGATTATCCGTTTAATTTAAAGGGTATTTTATATTTCCCTAAGATTAATCCGCAGTACGACCAGCTTGAGGGAACGATTAAATTATACAATAATCAGGTGTTTGTAGCTGACAATATCAAAGAGGTTATACCGGAGTTCCTTATGCTTCTTAAGGGTGTAATCGACTGTCCTGATATACCGCTTAATGTATCAAGAAGTGCTCTTCAGAATGATGGTTCGGTTAAGAAGATTTCCGACTATATCACGAAGAAGGTTGCCGATAAGCTGTCCGGTATGTGCAAGACAGATAGAGAAGAATATGAGAAATACTGGGATGATATCAGTCCGTTTATAAAATTCGGCTGCTTAAGAGACGATAAGTTCTGTGAAAAAATGACCGATTATATGCTGTTCAAGAACCTTGAGGGTAAGTATATTACGCTTCCTGATTATCTTGAGGCAGGCAAAGAAAAATACGAGAACAAGGTATTCTATGTGAGTGATGAGATTGCACAGTCACAGTATATCAATATGTTCAAGGAAGAGGGCATAGACGCAGTTTACCTTACTCACAATATTGATAATCCGTATATCACTCACCTTGAGAGCAAAAATGAGAATGTTAAATTCTTGCGTATAGATGCTGACCTTGCGGATAATTTCGTAGGCGAAGCGCTTACCGAGGAACAGACTAAGGAATATACGGATAAGCTTACCGAGACCTTCAAGAAAGCTACAGGCAAGGATAAGCTTACTGTCAAGGTTGAGAGTCTTAAGAATGAGAATGTATCATCCATGATTACATTATCAGAGGAGTCACGCCGTATGGCTGAGATGATGAAGGCATACAGTATGCCGGGCATGGATCCGAATATGTTCGGTGATGAGGGAGAAACTCTCGTACTTAATGCCAATAATAAGCTTGTCAAGTATGTGCTTGACAATCCGGAGGGTGAGCATACGAATACAGTATGTTGCCAGCTTTACGACCTTGCAGTGCTTGCCAATAAGCCTCTTGCACCGGAGGCGATGACCGCATTTGTAGCAAGAAGCAATGAAGTGCTGAATATCCTCATAGGAGAGTAGAACTGTCCGATATATGTGTAACAAGGTCGGTTAGACTGTATGGTATGCCCTGATAGGTAATTGGAATTAAGACCGACAATATAAAAAGCAGGCAGTTTGCCAACACGCAATCAATTTGTTAAATCAGTCAACTTGAATTCTTTACGCTCTGCACGAAACAGACAACTCGCTTCGCTCAGACAGTCTGTTTCTGAGCGAGCCTATGCGAATTCTCGTTGCTGATTTGACACAAATTGTGCGAATCGTTGGCATAACTGCCTGCTTTTATTTTGCCGGAATTAACACAGCTTCTATCAGGGCATACCGTCTAACCGACACGCTGCGCGTAAAAAAATTTTATTTATGCTGCCAAGTACCGATTATATAGAAGTTTTTGTTAATCTTCTCACTATCCATAGTCGTGTACCATGTCTTTATAGATTTAATTGCTTTCTTTGGTTTTTCAGAATACAATAATCCCATTGTTTTTGTTTCATCGTTCCAAAATATTACATAGGAATCTTCAATCCAAATATATGAAAAATCCTGCTGTGCAATTTCAACACATGACTTTATTTCAGCGATATCTTCAATATCAGATAAGACCACGACATATCGTTCTGCTTTGCCATCAATGACCTTGTATTTATCATTTTTACAGTTATTTAAAACATATTCGGCAACAAGTTTATAATCCGAAAGATTTTTAGAAAGCCTTTCTGCTTCAGAACTTTTGCTGCAACCATATATGGAAATCAAAAAACAAGCTATTAATATTGATACAATAATTTTTTTGTGAGTCAATCTCATACTTTCTGCCTCCCAATTCATATATTTCAATATTAATTAATACGTTAAATATTGTCAAATATATTAATATACATATTATATAATGTTATATAGCTCAAATATCGCAATTCACCACATTCCTAATGAGTTAAATATAAATATATCAAATCAGGAATATTTTTTCATTTATTGACATATAAGAATAAGTGTGATAATATTCATTTTAGTTAGTTATTCATAACTAACTATTTGTGTAAATCATGTGGATTCTCTTTATTTTAGTTGTAACTGCTGAATGCAGCTAAATAGCCGGAGCCCCCGCTGCCGGCTTGA
>JAFTFE010000018.1 GCA_017449765.1 Lachnospiraceae bacterium
AAACAACGCCTGCAAATGTGCATGATTCTCAAGTAATAGGCGTTCTTGTTGATCCCGATGAGATCACCTTAGCAGACTCAGCTTATCAAAATCAAGCAACACCTAAAGGTGCTGAACTTTTTATCTGTCTTAAAAACACACGTTCTAAATCTCTTAAGGCAGACGATAAAATGTTTAATAAAATCATTTCGAAAATACGTGTCCGTATTGAACATGTATTTGGCTTTGTTGAAAATTCAATGCATGGTTCTAGTTTACGTTCTATTGGATTCGATCGAGCTGTTTTAAATACTGACCTTACAAATCTGACTTATAACTTATTGAGGTACGAACAAGTTAAACGTTTAAATCTCAAAACATGGCGGTAATCTGTCTAAAATAAGAATAAACAGTCAAGTGGCGTCTGTAACATAAAGAAAAACACAGTAGACTATGCTTAGTTTTCTGTGTTTTTTTCTAATTTCATTTAGAGGTGAATTAATTGGTAGTTATTAGAGGTGCCCTATACATTCACATGAATAACAATTTTTTAGATATTGTCATACGATTTTCTAATAGGTGTGATATAAAATATATATTATACATTTCATTCTAGCCTATGTATAATTATTGGTAAATAGAAAGGAGTAATAATGAATAATTTTTATAATAAATACAAATCTTCCATTGGGTTACAGATGATAAGTGCAGTTATTATTGGTACAATCTTTGGTTCTCTACTTCCTCAATTTTCTAGTATATATCAATTTCTGGAGAAAGCTTTTATATCACTGGTCAGTATGGTCATCTTACCATTGGTATTTCCAGTCATTGTCCTCTCTGTTGCTGAAATACTTAATAAAGAATCATTAGGAAAACTAATTTTGAAAAGTATCCTATATTTTTTTATCATTACTACAATTATTACTGGAATATTCGTAACTGGTTCTTATCTATTAAAATTTGGTCAAGGAATTGATATCGGTCAACAAAAGACATCATTAAATGACCTTACTAACAACATTAACTTAAACGACTTCTTACTTGGAATCATACCTGCAAATATATTCAATTCATTATCACAAGGTTCTCTCCTTCCAGTTGTAGTTTTTGCAATTTTCCTTGGCTTTGGAATCGGCAGTTTAGAAAATAGGAAAAATTCAATTTTTATCAACGCTTTACATGTATGGGTTGATGCTATATACAAGATAGTTGAGCTAATTATTAAGTGGGCCCCTTTCGGAGTCTTCGGATTCATTGCAAGCGATGTCGCTACTACAGGGTTTGAAAAATTAATTAGTTTAGGCGAATTTGTAATTGGTACTTATGTTGCTTATAGCATTTTAGCTTTGTTTTTTTACCCATTACTTGCATATATTTTTGAATTAAACTATTTTCAATTAATAAAAAGTATACGGAATCTTTTACTACTTGCATTTATCTCAGGGAGTTCGAGTGTAGTCCTTCCTGAACTTCTTAAAAGATTAAAAAATAACGGATCTGACGAGAATATTACTGACTTAGTTGTTCCCCTAGGCTATACCTTTAATTTGCAGGGAGCTGCTGTATACTTTTCAATGGCCACAATTTTTATTGTTAATGTATACAATATAAATCTGTCGACTTCTCAGATAATCTATACCATTTTTATACTCTCACTTATCGGAAAAACTGCAGCAACTGTTCCTTCCGGCGCAATTGTAGTTCTACTTGCTTCAGCAACAATGTTAGGACTTCCTAAAGAAGGTGTTGCATTAATCTTTGCAGTTGACTTTTTTGTCAATGCTGGCAGAACAGCTTTGAATGTCCTTGGACAAGGAATGACAGTTTTAATTATTGAGAAATTGAATAAAAAATATTTATTTTAAAGTTTTAAAGGAGAACAAAATGGAAACTTCAAAAGTTTATATAATACATGAAAATTTAGAATGGACTCAACATTTAGTAAATTGGTTGGAACATTATGAAATTCCATATGATCTATGGGATCTATCTAGCGGATATTTAAATCTTCAAGAAGAACCTCCTAAAGGAATATTTTATAATAGGATGTCCGCATCTTCACATACAAGAAATCACCGCTATGCTCCAGAATACACTGAACAGGTTATTTCTTGGTTAGAATTCCATAATAGAAAAGTCATAAATAGTATCGATGCAATCAATCTTGAAGTTAGTAAAGTTAAACAGTATCTAAAGCTAAATGAAGTTGGAATTACAACCCCAAAAACAATTGCTGTCCTTGGTTCAAAAAACATAATTGAAGCAGCAAGAAAATTAAATATTTATCCTTTAATTACTAAACATAATAGAGCTGGTAAAGGATTAGGTGTCAAACTATTTAATAATGAAGAAGAATTAAATAACTATGTTACAGGACCTCTTTTCGAACCTTCAATTGATGGCATTACTTTATTACAAGAATATGTAAAACCTACAGACGGTAGAATTAGAAGATCTGAATTTATTAATCAAAAATTTCTATATACAGTATCAATTGACTCATCTGATGGTTTCCAACTTTGTCCTGCGGATGAATGTAATATTGAAAGTCGCTCCGAACAGTTAGAAATATCAAATAAATTCGAAATAACTGACCCACTTCCTCTCGAACGTCAGAAT
This sequence comes from Lachnospiraceae bacterium, assembly GCA_017449765.1. Classification (GTDB taxonomy): domain Bacteria; phylum Bacillota; class Clostridia; order Lachnospirales; family Lachnospiraceae; genus Coprococcus_C. The sequence goes on from JAFTFE010000018.1 coordinate 2,602, forward strand.
ATGTTCGAAAAATTTTTGAATTCAGCAAAAATTGATGTGGCAGCAATTGAGTGGATAGAATCTGAAAACGGAAAAATCTATGTTTACGATGTGAATACTAATACAAATTATAATCCCGAAGCTGAAAAACGTGCTAATCTTTTTGCCCATGAACATCTTGCACTCTATTTACAAGATTTACTAAAAAAATTATAGTACTTTTTATAACTTATAGCTGAATCTCTCTTTAATTATTTAAGGGCACCTCTAATAACTACCAATTAATTCACCTCTAAATGAAATTAGAAAAAAACCCAGAAAACTAAGCATGGTCTACTGTGTTTTTCTTTATGTTACAGACGCCACTTGACTGTTTATTCTTATTTTAGACAGATTACCTCCATGTTTTGAGATTTAAACGTTTAACTTGTTCGTACCTCAATAAGTTATAAGTCAGATTTGTAAGGTCAGTATTTAAAACAGCTCGATCGAATCCAATAGA
>JAFTFE010000184.1 GCA_017449765.1 Lachnospiraceae bacterium
CCTGACCGTCAGATTATGTTCAGAGTTCCTTGGGTAGATGATAACGGAAATGTACAGGTAAACAGAGGTTTCAGAGTACAGTTCAATAACGCTATCGGACCTTACAAGGGAGGTTTAAGACTTCACCCTTCAGTAAATCTTGGTATCATCAAGTTCCTTGGTTTCGAGCAGATTTTCAAGAATTCACTTACTACACTTCCTATCGGCGGTGGTAAGGGTGGTTCAGACTTCGACCCTAAGGGTAAGTCAGACAATGAGATTATGAAGTTCTGCCAGAGCTTTATGACAGAGCTTTCAAAGTATATCGGTGCTGATGAGGACGTACCTGCCGGAGATATCGGAACAGGCGCAAGAGAGATTGGTTTCATGTTCGGTCAGTACAAGAGAATTAAGGGACTCTATGAGGGAGTTCTTACAGGTAAGGGACTTACATACGGTGGTTCACTTGCCCGTACAGAAGCTACAGGCTATGGTCTTCTTTACTTAACAGAGGAAATGGTTAAGTGCCATGGCGATAAGATGGAAGGAAAGACTGTTGCAATTTCAGGTTCAGGTAATGTTGCAATCTATGCTACTGAGAAAGCTCAGCAGTTAGGTGCAAAGGTTGTTACTGTTTCTGATTCAACAGGCTGGATATATGATCCTGAAGGAATTGATGTTGCACTTCTTAAGGAAGTTAAGGAAGTTAAGCGTGCTCGTCTTACTGAGTATGCAGCAGCTCGTCCATCAGCAGAGTATCATGCAAAGGAAAATGGTGAGCATGGTGTATGGCAGTACAAGGTAGACATCGCTCTTCCATGTGCTACTCAGAACGAGCTTGATATCGAGGATGCTAAGATGCTTGTTGCAAATGGTGTTCAGTACGTAGCAGAGGGTGCTAACATGCCTACTACTATCGAAGCAACTGAGTACTTCCAGGCAAACAATGTTCCATTTGTAGGCGGTAAGGCTGCAAATGCAGGTGGTGTTGCAACTTCAGCCCTTGAGATGAGCCAGAACTCAGAGAGACTTTCATGGAGCTTCGAAGAGGTTGACGCTAAGCTTAAGGGAATCATGGTTGGTATCTACCACAACATTGATGATGCTGCTAAAGAATACGGTATGGAAGGCAACTACGTTGCAGGTGCTAACATCGCAGGCTTCAAGAAGGTTGTAGAGGCTATGATCGCACAGGGTGTAGTATAAATTGTATAAATAGGCTAACAGCCGTGCAATAGAATAAAAAATGCGTTCACCATGCTTGCATGAGTGGACGTATTTTTTTGTTATGTTGTATGGCACAGTACGAGACCGAGCCGACAGGTGAAATGCTGAATGACTGTTATAGCATAAGCCGATGTAAAAAAATAGATTCGGGCCTCCACCAATTCCAGTAGTGGCTCGAATCTATTAATATAATACTATAATTTTTAAAAATGTCAATATTTTTCCTAAATCAGCAAAGAACTTCGCTGTTTCTAATTCGTGATTTTCTGGAGGAGTGATTAATTGAGAAGTGTCGATATATCCTTTTTCCATAATGTACCTGCCAAATTATGTATAATATTTTGGTTATATAAATTCTATTTTAATTCGTTTATCCATAGCGGATGCAAGTTCTTTTAATGTTTCAAGTGTAGGTGTGCAGCTACCGCATTCAATACGGCTTATATTTGATTGACGTATACCGGATTTTTCTGAAAGCTGTTTTTGAGTCATATTGCATGATAATCTTGTAAATACAAGTAGGCGGCGGATTTGTTCTTCTAACTCCATTGTTTCAATATCAATTATTAATTCTTCATTATTGTTAAAGAAAAGTGATTCAGATGTTCGCATATTTTACTCCTTGATAATACGTTGATTAATATATTCCTTTTAAGGAATATTATATATAAATATAGATAATATGTCAAGGGATATTTAATTAAATCATATAACTATGTCATAATAGATTTTTATATGATATTATAAATTTAAGACATATGAACTGGCAAGGCTTGCGGTTCTACCCGATGAGCAAAATAAAGGAATCGCAAAGATAATGCTAAAATACGGGCTGGATGTATTAAAAAAGAGAGGCTTTAAAGCAATGTCATTAAGTTAAGCTGTTAGTAGAAGAATGATTAGGACATCTCTTATTGTTTATAATAATAAGGGGTGTCTTTTTTTGGCCATCAAAAAAATAATTTATCAGTAAAATAAACCAAAATATATTTTAACATATTCTTGTATTTTTATTGTAACTCTACATTTTTTTGTCATATTATATATGCTATATTTGACTTTTTATATAACATGTGATATTATGTATTTAAAAATATCAGAAAAAAACTGGAGATAATATCATGAATAAAAAAACAATAATTGATTATGCTTGTTTAAATCGTATATTTACAACTGAACAAATAGTAAAAGATTTAAATATTGATAATAAATCATACTTTAATACAGTCATGGCAAGATTATGTAATGATAATTATATTCATAGATATGAAAAAGGAATATATGGAATATGTTTTAAAGGCAAATATATAAAACAAATGTTTTATCCAAGTGAAGATGAAGTGATAAATTATTTATATCTAAGAGATAGTGAGGGGTTTGAAGCTGGAGCAGAATTAATTAGAAAAATAGGTTTATCATCATGGATGAGTAATAAAAGATATGTAATTACAAATAAAGTAAAAGAAAAAACTATTAAATGTAATTGTGTTTTATTACCTTCTCCAATAATAATAGATAAAGAAAATATAAATACACTAAGAATTTTAAATGTTCTTGATAATATGGATATTCTGGCAGTTGATACAACTGAACCTTATAAAATAATTTGTAATTTCATAAAAGAAAAAAGAGTTGATTATAATAAACTTTTTGAATTAGGAGAGAAGTATTATAGCAAAAGTGTTGTTTTGAAAATATATGAAGCTGCAAAATGGGAGGTGTGCCATGCTACATGATAACAAAGTTGAATTTAAAGAAATACTACATGAGATTTCTATGGTATCAGGAATAAGAGCTGATATATTAGAAAAAGATTACTATGTTACACTTATGCTTTCGGAAATATCATCCAAGCAAATAGAGATACCAATGTTTTTTAAGGGAGGAACCGCCTTATATAAGATTTTGAATGAACCAAGAAGATTTTCTGAAGATATTGATTTGACAGTATCAATAAAAGGAAAAACAAGAAGCCAAGCTAAAAAAACTCTTGAATTAGCATCTAATCATTTTAACTCATTGAATAGACTAAAGGGTGATTTGATGGAAGAAAATAAAAAAGGTTCTATTACTGCTGTATATGGTTATGATTCTGTTTGTGAAGTACAAGAAGATCCATTACAGCGATTTGAAAAGTTAAAAGTGGAAACAACTTCATTTACAGTAAGTGAGCCAACACAACAATATGAAATTGCTTCATTATTATATTCTCTAACAGATGATATAGAATTTCATAAATTACTACAAGATAATAATGTAGGAAAATTTTCAATTAACACACTAACTTTGGAAAGAATGCTTGCTGATAAAATGCTTGCTGCTGAATTTTATTATCAAAGAGAAGAATACTTTGATGTTGCAAAACACCTATATGATATTAACACATTATTGGGGTTAGATGAAATAAAAAGGCTCATTACAAATGATGATGACTTAATAAATATTCTTAGTTATAAAAGAATAGAAGAAATTAATAGAATAGGAAGTAATTTGGATAAAAAGCCATTAAATGAATTTACTGTATTTAGTCAGTGTATGAGCAATGATAAATTTTTATCAGAATATGAGAAAATGCTAAATATATATGTAATAAAAGATATATTTAAAACTCCTTTATCAGAAATCAAATCCTCTTTGGAGATTATTAACCATGAAATAATATCTATAAGTGATAAAGAACGAGAATTTTTAAATTCTAAAAGTTTTTCTGATAGAATAAATAATTTAGGTATAATAAATGAAGAATTATCAAACATAATAAAACAAATAGATAAAGAATCATTTGTACAAGCAAATAATATTAATAATATACCTATACAGAAAGAACAAGATGTTATAATATCTGAAAAAGAAGATGTTGATATAGAGGAAGAGGTTAAAAATCTATCTAAAGCAAACAGAAAAAAGCCAAATGGTAGTGATGAGCAAGGTGGCAGTGATGAACAAAGTGGCAATGATGATGAAGATATTAGTTTTGATAAATTTTCTTAATCTATAATTATAACAATATAGTATCATAAAAAGGTCCAATTTGTACAAAATGCACAAATCGGGCTTTTTTTCTGATTTCAGCACTCAAAATATATTTTTTTTATCAGTCCGTTATTTTAGCGGATTTTAATTTTTTTTTACATATATTGCAGGAAAAAGCAGTGATGATAAAGGTTATAATCAGTTTCATTTGAATGCAATCTATGATATTTTAAACAAGACTTATTTTGACTGCATCATTCAACCAAGGAGCTTGATTATTTTAAGCCAAATACTTCTCGCGTGGCATATGATTCCGAAGGAAATGCGTGTCAGTATTTTACAAGAAGTGCGGCGCTTCAGGATAGAGATACCATATTCGGAGTTGCTGATAATGGTGTGGCAGGCATAGGAGGCGTTAACGGTATGGATGGACCGTATTCCGGAGGAATACGACCGGCATTTTGTGTTCCTGCTGATACAAAGATTGAATTAAGCGATGAAATCTTGGAAGGACAGAGTGTATATATTATAAAGTTTTGAAATTTTTACATATTTTGTATAATATGTTGCTTTTGAAAATATTTCATATATGCTATAATATCGAGGGTAAGTGAAACATTTATACGAAAAAGCACAGAAGGCAAGGATTAAGGCTTTCAAGAATGCTATTTCAAAAAGCGAAAATGTATAGTAAGATAATGGAGATACGTATAGTGGATAATAAATATTATTTTATCGTGAATATGAGTGGCGGCAGTGGAAGAGTAAGAAAGATATGGCATAATGTAAAGCATGAATTGAATGTAAGAGGAATAGATTATAAGGCTTTTAAGACCGAGAATGCAGAACATGCAAAAAACCTTGCTTATAAGTTGTCTAAATTAAATGAGGATAATATTAATATAGTAGTGGTCGGAGGAGATGGAACGATAAATGCATGTCTGAATGGAATTGATGATTTCAAAAAAGTGATATTCGGCGTGATTCCTTCGGGTTCAGCAAATGATTTTGCTCGTGGCTTAGGTATACCTAAGGATTGTATAAATGCTCTTGATATAATACTGTCAGATAAGCCATATAAGAAAATTGATATAGGACAGATAACGATAAACGATGAAAAAAGATTGTTTGGTATCAGCAGTGGTATAGGACTTGATGCAATAGTGTGCAAGAAGGCGCTTTCATCAAAGATAAAGAATGTTCTTAATAAAGTCGGTCTTGGTTCACTCACGTATTTAATTTTGACTGTAATAAGTCTTTTTACCATGGACTATATAGATACTGAGATAGAAATATATGACAAGGAAGACAACCTATCAGATACATTGAAGTTTAATAGGATGATATTTGCAGCATTTATGAATGTGCAAGCTGAAGGAGGCGGAGTACCTATGGCACCGGATGCTAAGTTTGATGATGGAAAGTTATCGCTTTGTATTGCTTCAGATATATCGAAGCTAAGCGCATTTGCTAAGCTTCCGCTTCTTGTCATGGCTAAGCAGGAGAAGATAAAGGGCTTTAAACTATTGGATGCCAATAAGGTTATTGTCAGGGTAAAAGAACCATCGGTTTTACATGCTGACGGAGAATATGTCGGAGATGAGACGGATGTTAAGATAGAGTGTTTGTGTAATATACTTAATATGAAATATTAGTGATTATATTTTTTAATTCTTAGGAGGAAGATTATGGATAAGGCAAACTATAAAGATAAATCATATAAGAGAATTAAGCTTCTGAAGATGCTTGTAATGTGTGTAGCAGGTATTCTGATTAATCTTGGTGGAGCAGCTCTTGCAGATGTACTTCATCTCCCTCTTTTTTTGGATACTGTAGGTACAGTCATAACAGCCGGATTGGGCGGATATCTGCCCGGTGTTACAGTTGGACTTTTTTCGAATATAGTTAAGGCAATTATATCTGACAGTGCATCTATATATTATGGTTTTATAAATGTGACATTGGCTGTAATTACTGCATTCTTTGTGCAAAAAGGATACCTTAAAAAGATATATATGCTCTTTGTATATGTAATCACGCTTTCATTAATAGGTGGTGTAATCAGTGCCATAATTACATGGTTCTTATATGGATTTGCAGGTGAGGGTATTTCAGTACCTATAGTAAAGTATTTGTATAATAACGGAACATTTAATATGTTTCAGGCGCAGCTTCTGGCGGATTTTTTGATTGATTTGGCAGATAAGGCTGTTACGGTTATTATTTTAATAATTGTTTTGCAGCTTGTACCTGATAAGATAAAGGATAATTTGAAGATAGACGGCTGGAAGCAGACTCCGCTTTCCAAGGAAGCAAGATTGGCTGCAAGAAATACAGAAAACCGAACCATGTCTGTGCGTACCAAGATATTGCTGTTGCTTACAGTAGCGTGCTTTATGCTTGCTGCCGTATCTACCATTATAAGTTTTATTCTTTTTAGAAATTCTACTATAGAGGATCATATAACTCTTGGTAGAGGAGTTGCATATCTTGCCGGAAGCGTTATAGATGCTGACCGTGTGGATGAATATATCGAGCTTGGGGAAGCGGCGGACGGATATTCATATACGGAACAACGATTATATAATATAAGAAATAGCTCGTATGATATAGAATATATATATGTATATAAGATAATGGAAGATGGATGTCATGTTGTGTTTGACCTTGATACAGCAGATTTAAAAGGTTCAGAACCGGGTGACATAATAGAATTTGATGATGCATTTTCCAAATATCTTCCTGCGCTTTTGGCAGGGGAGAAGATTGACCCTATCATATCTGACGAGACTTATGGATGGCTTATGACTATCTATCAGCCGGTGTATGACAGTAATGGTGTATGTCAATGTTATGCGGCTGTAGATATTTCCATGAATCAGCTTAGAGATGATCAACATAGTTTCTTCGCTAAGCTTATAGCTTTGTTCTTAGGGTTCTTTATATTTGTACTTACTGTAGGTTTGTGGCTTGCTGAGTTTTACATTATCTATCCTGTAAATACTATGGCGATAAGTGCAAGCTCATTCGCATACAATAGTGATGAAGCTCGAACTGAAAGTGTAGACAGGATAAGGGAACTTGATATACATACAGGTGATGAGATAGAGAATCTGTATAAGGCTCTTGTTAAAACAACGGAAGACAGTATGAAATATGTTACAGACATTCAGGAGCAGGCAGAGACGATATCCAACATGCAGAATGGTCTTATCATGGTTCTTGCTGATCTTGTGGAAAGTCGTGACAAATGTACAGGCGATCATGTCAGAAAAACGGCTGCTTATGCGAAGCTTATAATGAATAAGATGAAGGAAGAGGGAATATATCCGGATCAGCTTACAGATGAATTCATATCTGATGTTGAACACGCCGCACCTCTCCATGATATAGGTAAGATAAAGGTATCTGATGTTATACTCAATAAACCGGGCAAGCTTACTGATGAAGAATTCGTAGAGATGAAGAAGCATACTACCGCCGGTGAGGATATCATAGACAAGGCTATAGAGATAGTATCTGACACAGGATATTTAAATGAAGCTAAAAACCTTGCAACTTATCATCATGAGAAATGGGATGGAACAGGATATCCGAAAGGTCTTGCCGGTGAAGAGATTCCTCTTGCTGCACGTATAATGGCAGTGGCGGATGTATTTGATGCGCTGGTGTCTAATCGAAGCTATAAGAAAGGATTTCCTTTTGAGAAGGCTATGGATATAATACGGGAAGGCTTGGGAACTCACTTTGATCCAAATGTTGCAAAAGCATTTCTTGACGCAGAAGACGAGGTAAGAAAGATTGCAGAGCAGTTTGGTAGGGAGTATGATAATAATCAGGAAGATAATTAAAGATTATTCTTGTATTCGTTTCCCCAGTCTGCCATAGAATTTATAATAGGTCTTAATGACTCGCCTAATTCACTTAGTGCATATTCCACGCGTGGCGGAACCTCAGCATATACGGTACGCGTGACTATGCCGTCTGCTTCCATCGAGCGAAGACTTTCTGTTAATACCTTCTGGCTTATGCCATCAAGTGATTTATGTAATTCGTTAAATCTCCAGGGACGATTCAGGAGATTTCTTATAATTAATAATTTCCATTTGCTTCCGATAAGTGAAACTGTTGTTGCTACCGGACATTCCGGTAATTCTTCTTTTTTCTTCATAGTGGACTCCTTTTATTTACGAGATTTATATCATTAATTTCTATTTGTATTATAACATTGTAAAATGAATGTAACTATAAAAAAGTAAGTTATATAAAAATTATATTGCTATATGTATTATATGTCAAGAAAAATAAGTTATTGTATACAATTTCATACTTACAAAAAAGTGCGTACTTGTATGCGCTTTTTTTGTATGTAAAATGGATTATACAGGAAATGCATTTAATAAGTTTTCTGAATAATAATAGGAGGTATGTAATATGGCATTAGTAAACATAGCAGGATGGGCGCAAGGTAAGGCTTCTTCAGCTTGTGGAACAGCATGTGGAGCAGGCGATAAGAAGGTCTATGCCTCAGCAGCATGTGGAAGTGCATGCGGTGCAGGTGATAAGAAGGTCTATGCCTCAGCAGCATGTGGAAGCGCATGTGGTGCAGGCGATAAATAAGACCGGTAAAAGTAGATTGTTTTATCACTCTAAAAAAATTCCTCCGGCTTTTGCCGGAGGGTTTCTAAAAGATTATTAGATGCATAGGCTTATTTATATATAAATATAAGAATTTTTTTTATGGTTTTATACGGAGGAATAAACTATGAAACCTTATTTTTCTTTTCAATGGCATATTACGGATGAATGCGACCAAAGATGCAAGCATTGTTATATTTATTCATCAGGAGAGCATACCTGCCTTAAATCAATGACGTGGGAGCAGATTGAAGATACATTTTATAACTGTCTTGATTTTTGCGAGGTATATGGCCGCAGTCCTTACTTTTATATTACTGGCGGAGATCCGATTTTACATCCGGATTTTTGGAGATTACTTGAGCTTTTACATGAAAAAGAGATTCCGTTTACGATACTTGGTAATCCGTTTCATCTAACGGATAATGTATGCAGAGAGATTAAATGGTATGGCTGTGAAAAGTATCAGTTATCTTTAGACGGACTTCGTGAAACCCACGACTGGTTTAGAAAGCCGGGTTCATATGACTGCACCTTGGAGAAAATCGGATGCATAAATAGAGCTGGAATTAAGAGTGTTATTATGACTACAGTATCTAAGGATAATCGCATGGAAGTACCGGTGATTATTGATGAGGTAGTAAAAGCAGGCGCAAAAATATTTGCATTTTCAAGATATGTGCCAAGCGGCGGTGAACTTGATCCTGGTATGACAGCATTGGAATATAGAGAGCTTCTTTCTATATGTGATAAGAAATTCAAAGAGTATGAGGCAGAGGGATGTGATACGTTCTTTAATAAAAAAGATCATCTGTGGACTCTGTATGAATATGAGACAGGTGAGTTTACTATACCTGACGATGCAAAAAAAGGAATGATATACGGAGGCTGTAACTGCGGAAACTGCCACATTACCATACTTCCTACCGGTGATATTTACGCATGCCGAAGAGCCGCTGAAAGCAAGGTGGGAAATGCATTTGAGGATAGACTTGCTGATGTATGGATTACAAGTATGGAGGCTTATCGAGAGTATGAGAAATTCAGTAAATGTTCAAGGTGCAAGCTCCTTGCATGGTGCAGAGGATGCCCTGCTGTTGCAAAGGGAACAAACGGGGATTTTTATGCTTATGATCCGGGTTGCTGGGCAGATGAAAATGGAGAGCTTTTTGAATCAGTATAAAAAAATGATAGAAACAGTTAATTAACATATAATGTGAGGTTTAAACGGGATGGATAAAAAAATGAAAGCAATATCAATAGATAAAATAACACCTGCAGAGAATATCGAAATGTCAGTGCTTCCGATACCTAAGGTTAAATCCGGTTGGGTGCTTGTAAAGGTCAAGGCATTTGGAATGAATCACTCCGAGCAGATACTCAGATTAAATGAGATAAATGCTGATTACATACAAAAGCCTGTTATACCCGGTATCGAGTGTGTGGGAGTAATAGAGGATGCTTCCGATACCACATTTACTAAAGGCGATAAGATTATAGCTATGATGGGTGGTATGGGAAGAAGTTTTAACGGAAGCTATGCAGAGTATGCTTTACTTCCTGCACATCATGTGTTTAAGATAGAAAGTGAACTTAACTGGGAGGAGCTTGCTGCAATACCTGAAACATATTTTACGGCATGGGGCTCGCTTTTTGAATGTCTTAATCTTAAGGCAGAGGATACATTACTTATTCGCGGTGCAACCTGTGCACTTGGGTATGCTGCCATACAGATAGCAAAGGCACTTGGATCACATGTGATTGTTACAACTCACAGAGAAGATAAATTTGCACTTATTAAAGAGGCGGATGAAGTTATTTTGGATGATGGCAAATTGACCGGCAGGATAAAAGACGTTACAAAGGCTCTTGATCTTGTTGGTCCAAAGTATATCAAGGATACTATGACTGCTGTGAATAAAGGCGGTATAGTATGTCAGACAGGAATACTTGGCGGAGTGTATGCACTTGATGGATTTGATCCTATAAAAGATATTCCGAACGGTGTTTATCTTACAGGATTTTTCTCAAACTATCCTACACAGGAAGTGGTCGATGATATGTTTAAATTTTTTAATGATAAGAAGCTGGTTCCTAAATATGGAAAGGTTTTTGAATTTGATAATATTAAGGATGCCATAACCGCGCAGGACAAGGGTGCTGTTAATGGTAAGATAGTTGTAAAAATGTAAATTATAAATATGAAATACTGATGATTGTTGTCGCAGTTATTAAACTTGCAGTTGATATAATCAGATTACATAGAGAAAATAAGAATAGCCGTCCTGACTCCTGGAAAGATTAGGACGACTATTCTTATAGTCATATTTTAATCGCCGGAGCAGGTGATGTGTGCTCACCTTCCCGACTAGCTTGTTAAATACATTGTAAAGCACTATATTTCTTTTGTCAATTATTAATTATAATTACCTAAAAGTAACATAATTATAATTACCTAAAAGTAACTATCTAATAAAAAAGTGCGTACTTGTTTCAAAAAAAACCTTTTGTTATACTTTATATAAATATAGGTTGGGAGAGGATAATATGACAAAACTTATGACACAGGAAGAAAGGCTTAACTACCTTGTGGAAAAGTTCAAGGAAGATTCAGGCGAGTACAGGGACTTAAAGGTTTCGGACAATATAAATGAAAAAAAGAGGATTTTGCGTTCTCTTATGAATATACGCATGCCGAGGAAGATGGACGATGAGACACTTGAGATACAGGACGAGTATCTTAAGGAAGCTATCATTGAAAAAGGCATAGTCAAAATAAATGATATAAAGACCGTGTCGGAAGAGTACGGAAGCAATAAAAAATATGCAGATAAGATTTCAATATGGCAGGGAGATATAACAAGACTTTCTGTGGATGCGATTGTTAATGCTGCGAACAGTCAGATGCTTGGCTGCTTTGTACCTATGCATACATGTATAGATAACTGCATACATACCTATGCAGGAGTTGAACTTCGAGCAGAGTGCAACAGACAGATGAATAACCTAAGAATAAAGTATGGTATGGAATATGAACAGCCGACAGCGATTCCGATGCTTACGGACGGTTATAATCTTCCTGCGAAAAAGGTTATACATATAGTAGGACCGATAGTGATGGGAAGACTTACAAAGGAGCTTGAGGAGGATTTATCGGACTGCTACAAGCATACACTTGATATGTGCCTTGAAAATGGAATAAAAAGTGTAGCATTTTGTTGTATCTCAACAGGCGTATTTCATTTTCCGAATGAGCGTGCGGCGGAAATTGCGGTTGATACGGTGATAAAATGGCTGTCGGAGCATGAGGGCAGTATGGAAAGGGTGATATTTAATGTTTTTAAAAACGAAGACAAATTCTATTACGAAGGATTACTTTCTTAAGAAAAGCGACGGATACAGAGAAACTATAAAGAAAGGGATTAGAGCTATGAACTACAGGATAATAAGTGAGACAGGCTCACGAGAGGATAATATAAAGAGATTAAAAGATGAGATAGAAACGGCAGATGCGATTATTATAGGTGCGGGAGCAGGTCTTTCCACATCTGCGGGATTTACCTATAGCGGTGAGAGGTTTGAAAAGTATTTTTATGACTTTGCCGAAAGGTTTGGCATACGTGATATGTATTCGGGTGGGTTTTATCCTTTCCCGGATGAGGAGACGCTTTGGGCGTGGTGGTCAAGACACATTTATTTTAACAGATATATAGATGCACCGAAGCCGGTTTATAATATGATTTATGATTTGATCGACGGAAGGGTGGCTGCTGATTCGATTATCGAAAAAAAAGATGAACCGGTGTCTGAACCAAAGAAGGATTATTTTATCATAACTACAAATGTTGACCATCAGTTCCAAAGAGCAGGCTTTGACAAGAAGAGATTATTTTATACCCAGGGAGACTATGGTCTTTTCCAAAGTGTAAACCCAAAGTTAAATAAAACTTATGACAATGAAGAATGGGTTATGAAGGCGATGGAGGCACAGGGCTTTGTAAAGGATGAAAATGGTGTGTTTCAAGTACCTGAGGATGGTAAGCTTTCCATGCGAATTCCAACAGAACTTATACCTAAATGTCCTGATGACGGAAGTGATGTAACCATGAATCTTCGCGCAGATGATACGTTTGTAGAGGACGAGGGCTGGAAGCTTGCTTCATCCCGTTATTCTGACTTCTTAAGAAGACACGAGGATATGCATGTGTTATATCTTGAACTTGGTGTGGGAGCAAATACACCTGTTATAATCAAGTATCCTTTCTGGCAGATGACAGCTGTTAATCCTAATGCTGTATATGCATGCCTTAATTACGGAGAGGCGTTCTGTCCTGAGACGATATCTGATCGGGCAATATGTATAGATGAGGACATTCTGTCAGTGATTGAAAATATATTATAAATCTGCGTCTTAAGAAAAAATTAAAATTTTTTTTAAAAACATATTTTAAATTGTATTTTAATGTGATATATTAAAGTGCAATTTTTATAAAAGGGGAGAAAAAAATGAAAAGAAAAATTTTAATTACAACTTTAGTTGTTTTGTCTTGTCTTGCATGCGGATGTGGAGAGGATAATTCAAATGAAGAATCACAAACATCGGAACATTCTGAAGGGATGATTGGCGATGATGCGTTTGCTAAAAGGCAGATTGAAATTTTTGTGGAGAACGAGTCAGAGTGGAAAGCTTCAGAGGAAGGTTTTTTTTATACTGTTACAGACCTTGATCATAATGGTAGATTGGAGCTTATAGCAGCAATTAACCAGGGTTCGGGCTTATTTACATATGCAGATATATATGAAATCAATGAAACAAATGATGGTTTAAATAAATGTTCCTACGGTGGTCAGGAAAATGAAGAGCTTTATTATGATTATCCTGACTTTATAAAAGACGGTAACTTTATAACATTTACTAATGGTACGGATTATATTTATATTGCGTCTAATTATACAAGAGTTTCGGCTATGGAAAGCGGAGAAACAATAGAAGCATTTTCGTTAAGTAATGGTAATTTTTCTGTAGAGACTCTTGCGATGAAATATGTAAACGGAGAAGATGTATCATTTATAAGATACCCTGATGAAACAGAGATTTCTGAGGACGAATTTAATAAAATAAGTATTGATAAATACGGTAATGATTATACTAAGACGGAAACATCTTTTGCATGGGATGACCTTTCAGGAGATGATATTAGTATAAGACTTTTAAATTGCTATAAGACATTTGAAAGTGCAGAGGGCAATTAAGAAAAATTTGGAGAATACAAGATGCAGGTTATTTACGAGCAGGCTGTTTCAAAGGATGATGAAAAGGCTGTTATAAGAGCTGTCTCAAAGACGGATGAGATACAGGCGGCGATTAATCTTCTGGAAAGCAGTACAGGCAGCATAGCAGTAACAAAGGATGATCAGACCTATATGCTTAATATCAGCAGTATATATTACATAGAGTCTGTCGATAAGAGGACATTTATATATACGAAGGATAACTGCTATGAGACAAAATATAAGCTATACGAGCTTGAGAATATTTTAAACATGAATTTTCTTCGTAGTGCCAAGGCGATGATTGTAAATATCAGGAAGATTAAATCAGTAAAGTCTGATATAAACGGAAGAATGAATGCCAGACTTTTGAACGATGAATCAGTTGTTATAGCAAGAAGCTATGTGAAGGATTTGAAGAAAAGGCTGGGTATATAATATGATTGAGGATAATAAAAAATATAATAGAAAAGAAAAGTTTAAAATTATATTTGAAGAGACTCTTATGATAACCACAGGTATATTCTTCATGGTGGGGATAGGTGGTGTGATAACTCATTTTCAGGGTGGAAGCTATAGCCTTGACTGGTATCAGCCTTTGTCAATTATATTTATTGGTTTTTTATGTTCGCTTCCTACCTTACTGCTTAAAGAGGCTGATGGCGGAAAAAGCGGAGTATTAAGGATTATACTTCACTGCCTGTCACTTTTTATAATTGTATCTTTGGCAGGATATATATTTAAATGGTATACCGATCTTTCGGGATATATATCGGTTGTGATTATATTCTTAGTTGTATATGCGTTTGTATGGATTTCGTCTCTTTGGATGAGTAAGATAGATGAGGCGAAGATTAATAAAGTGCTTGAGCAGTTTCATGATGAGGAGTAAAGGAATTTATTTTTTGGAATAATGTTTTAATATCTGCATATAATTATTACACTTGACTTGGTATATATCGTGGTATATACTAAATATGGGAGGTGTATGATTATGATGACGGCAAAATTATTTGAAAATGGAAGAAGCCAGGCTGTAAGACTTCCAAAGGAATATCGCTTTAGCGGTGAAGAGGTTGCAGTTAACAAGATAGGTGATATTGTATTTCTAATGCCAAAGGATAACAAATGGACAGGATTTTTAAATAGTCTTAAACTGTTTTCTGAGGATTTTATGAAGGATGAAAGCAACTTTTTTATACAGCAGGAGCGTGAGTCTCTATGAAGTATATGCTGGATACAAATATTTGCATTTATATTATTAAGCATAAACCTGAATTGGCTATAAAACATTTTTTGGAACATGACCCTGATGATATATGTATTTCTTCGATTACTTATGCTGAGCTTATGTACGGTGTAGAGAAAAGTCAGGCGGTAGAGAAGAATAGGTTGGCTATGTCGTTGTTTCTTTCACCGATTACTGTAGTGGATTTTGATGGCTACGCTGCTGAGGAATATGGAAGGATTAGGGCAGAACTTGAAAAGAAGGGAACACCTATTGGACCAATGGATATGCTTATTGCAGGACACGCTAAATCGGAAGGTCTTATACTTGTTACAAATAATACTAAGGAATTTAATCGTGTAGATAATCTTGTAATAGAGGACTGGACAAAATGATATAGTGCAACTTGGGTTATGTTTTTTGCAACTTAATCCGGTTGCTCTTTTTTTATTTTAAGAATTGTTGTATGCTTGGATTGCACATGAATGAGATACAAAAAAATGTTTCTTGGATAGATATTTGATGATTAGATATATAATAAATATCATATGAAGAACAGAAATAAGAGAGAGGAAAAAAGTATGAACGCAATTAAAGTTGAGCACTTGGTAAAAAAGTACAAAGAGCACTTAGCGGTGGATGACATTTCCTTCGAGGTAAATGAGGGAGAGCTTTTTGCATTCTTAGGAGAAAACGGTGCCGGTAAATCCACAACGATTAATATTCTTTGTACGATACTTGAGAGAACATCGGGAGATGTAAAGATATTTGACAATGACCTTGGCAAGGCTGATGATAAAATCAGAGACTTGATTGGAATTGTATTTCAGAATTCTGTACTTGATGCAAAGCTTACGGTCAAGGAAAATCTATATACGAGAGGATCATATTATGGCTTATCTAAGTCAGAGATTGATTCAAGACTTGAGCAGTTTATGGAAGTCTTTGAACTGAAAGATATCTGGAACAGAAAATATGAGAAACTATCGGGTGGACAGAGAAGAAGAGTGGATATTATAAGGGCTCTTATCAATGAACCTAAGATACTTTTCCTTGATGAACCGACGACAGGTCTTGACCCGAAGTCAAGGAAGATTGTATGGGACTACATAGATTATCTTAAGAAGGAAAAGAAGCTTACGATATTCTTAACAACTCATTATATGGAGGAGACAAGGGATGCTGACCATGTTGTCATACTTGATAAGGGTAAGATAATTGCGACAGGTACTCCCACAGAGCTTAAGACTAAATATGCATCTTCAAGGCTTGTCTGGTATGTGGATGAAAGTAATGACAATGAGAAACTTATAAAGGATTTTGAATATTCCTATGATGCAGATCATTATAATATATTATTTAAGGATAATATAACGGAGTTTGTATATCAAAATAGGGACAGGATAACTGATTACGAGATAATAAAGGGAAGCATGGACGATGTATTCCTCAACCTCACAGGAAGGGAGATGGCGAAATGAGAAAGTTTATGGGATTAACTAAGAGAAATCTTCTTATATATTTTAAGGACAGACAATCAGTGATTTTTTCAATGCTTACATCGATTATAGTGCTTGTGTTATATATGCTTTTCCTTAAGAATACATACATTGATTCTGCGCACAGTGCTATGAAGGGACTTGAGGGCTTAATAGATGAGAAGGACATTGATATGCTTATCAACTTTATCCTGCTGGTTGGAGTAATCGGCTCAGCTCTTATCACAGTTCCGTATAACTGTCTGTCAACTATTGTAAATGACAAGGAAAATAAGATTGATTATGATATCTCTGCTACACCTTTAAAGAGATGGCAGATTGTACTTTCTTATTTTGTGGCATCAACCATATCAGCGTTTATTATGAGTGCTGTCGTTCTTACAATAGGATTTTTAGTATTATCGAGTCAGGGCGATATGTATATACCGGCAGAAAATGTAGCTTATGCATATGCGCTTACTTTTCTTGGCTCATTATCAGCAACAGCCTTTTTTATGCTGATTATTATTTTCTTTAAATCATCATCAGCAAGCGGTGCGTTCTTCGGTATGCTCTCGGCCGCCTGTGGTTTTGTAATCGGTGCATATATACCATTATCACAGTTCTCAAAGGGAATACAGGTTTTCTGTAATTTCTTCCCGGGAACAGGCGTAACCGTGCTTTTCAGAAACACTATACTAAACGGACTTCTTGACAAGATTAACACCGACATAGGAGGAGTGGATAATGGCGAGTTCATAAGCAGCATGAAGGAGGCATTTAACTTCAAGGGAAGCTTATTCGGAAATGATATAAGCCTGACCGGCATCGTATGGTATGTACTTGCATTTTTGCTTGTATGTATAGTGGCTATGGTTTTGGTTTATCCTAAAGTGTATAAGCGAAAATAAATATTTATATAACCGGTCGGTTAGAGGGTATGGTATGCTCTAATGTGATATCATACTTAAACCCGACAAGTTAAGAAGCAGGCAGTTACACAACACGCAATCAATTTGCTAAATCAGAGCACTCGGATTCTTTGTCTTCGCACAAAATCGTGAACTCGCTTCGCTCAAACAGCACGATTTTTGAGCGAATCCATGCGAACCACTCGTTTCTGATTTTATGCAAATCGTGCGAATCGTTGTTGTAACTGCCTGCTTTTTAGCTTGCCGGATTAAGAAAAACACTACATTAGAGCATACCCCCTCTAACCGACACGCTACGCGTGTATACGGCAATTATCTAAGTAAACTGGAATCTATCTCATACTCCAGGCTTGCTCTATGGCCCAACTTTGCATTTCCAAATACATTTTTCCTTTTACATCTTCAAATCTCACATATTTAAATACATGATCAGGCTCCACAGGTTCCTTGACCTTGTTCAGAAGTTTTCCAAGATAGTATTTTTGAATCGGATGGAAATATCCTATGGTAGGATGAAGCATATATGCTTCTGCAGAACCAACTTCTCTTACAATTTCTACTCCATATCCTGCCTCTTC
>JAFTFE010000185.1 GCA_017449765.1 Lachnospiraceae bacterium
GCATATGGTTAGAGATTTATATCACAATTTACTTAAGTGGAAAAACGACAGATATAGAAAACCTCTTGTTTTAAAGGGAGCAAGACAGGTTGGAAAAACATATTTAATAACTGAATTTGCAAAAAATGAATTTGATAATTACATTATTTTGAATTGTGATAAGGATATAAGGATTAAAGACATATTTGAAAACGGCTACAGGACAGAACGTATTATATCTGATATTGAACTTTTGTCCGGAGAAAAAATAATTGCCGGTAAAACGTTAATTTTTATTGATGAGGTTGGAGATGCTCCAAAAGCAATTGCAAGTTTAAAGTATTTTTGTGAGGATGCGCCTGAATATCATATTATTGTTGCAGGCTCTCTTTTGGGCCTGGCTATTCATAAGGGTGTTTCTTTTCCGGTAGGTAAGGTTGATGAAATGACCTTGTATCCTATGTCTTTTGATGAATTTGTAAGAGCACATTTGGGTGATGCTCCATATGAAAGATTAAAAACAGGACGATTTGATGAGTTTTCAAGTGTAAGAGAATTGTATATTGAAGAACTCAGAATGTATTATTTTCTGGGAGGTATGCCGGAAGTTGTTCAGGGATACTTAAATGGTCGTGCATTAGATGATTTACGAGATATTCAAAAAAGAATACTTGCGGATTATGCACTTGATATATCAAAGAATGCTGACAAACAGATACTTGGAAGAATACATCAGGTATGGAATTCTATACCACAACAGCTTGCAAAAAATAATAAAAAATTTGTATATGGTGATATTCAAAAGGGCGGGCGTGCAAAAGACTTTGAATTGGCTATTGAATGGTTGATTGATGCAGGAATGATTTATAAGGTTTCAAGGGTTCGTAAGGCAGGAGTTCCTTTAAAGTATTATGAAGACTTTTCGGCGTTCAAGTTATTTATGTTGGATCACGGTCTTATGGGAGCTTTAAGTGATGCGCCCGTGTCTGAGATTCTTTTGAAAAAAAATATCTTTGAGGAATACAAGGGTACTTTTACTGAACAGTATGTATTTGAACAGCTTAAGTGTGTAATTGATACAGGAATCTTTTATTTTCATAGTGATAATACAAAGCTTGAACTTGATTTTTTGATTCAGGTTGATAATGGCCTTGTTCCTATCGAGGTAAAGGCTGAAGAAAATTTAAAATCCAAATCGCTTAGACAATTTTTTATAAATTGTCCTGAATCAAAACCTGTCAGGGTTTCTATGTCTGATTACAGAAAACAGGATTGGATGATTAATATTCCTTTATTTATTGTTTCGAGAATTAAAGATATTATTCTATATAGTGATTATGATGAAATTATTGAGTGAATTAAAATATTATTGAAAATATAGATATATCGACTAATTTTTCAATAAGGATTAAGCTTAGTTTCTATTTTTTACTGAGTCGGACAATCAAAAAATGATTATCCGGCTCTTTTTCTATGGAAAATTTTTTACAGATGTGGTAGAATGTCTAACTGTGATTAGATTAAACTAACCTAACTTAATGCTATATATAAGTTCAAATGTGAAAAATCGCAAGTTTCTTTCACAAGCTTATAAAAAAGAGTTAATTCAAAGAATATATGAGGAGGATTCAAATTGGAAAAGGAAAAGACTGAAAAATTCGACCACATGAAGCTGATTAACGATTACGCAGGCAGCTATAAAAATCTTATCACTCTTGGCAAATTAATTGCAGCAATAAGTGCTGTCTTATCTTTAATCCCATTTTATGATTTGTGGAAGATTATTAAAACTGCAGTAAACGGAGATGAGCTTTCAAAGATTAAGGCTTATGCATGGCAGGCTGTAATTTTAACTGTGCTCTCTTTGTTTGTTTATATTGCGGCATTGTTTTGTACTCATATAGCCGCTTTTCGCGTTCAGGCAAATATGAGAAGCAGGCTGATGAGGAGAATTATTACACTTCCTCTGGGAGTGTTTGATGAGGACGGAACAGGTAAGATACGTCGTATAGTCAATGATTCTACTGCTGCAACCGAGACCTTTATAGCACACAATGTGCCGGATAAAGTGGTGGCAGCCGTAACACCTGTCGGACTTATGGTGCTTATATTTGCCTTTAACTGGAAGATAGGAATTATATGTCTTATACCTGCTCTTATCGGCTTTGTATGTATGATGTCCATGATGGGTAAGGGCATGCAGGAAAAGATGACGGAGTATCAGAATGCGCTGGCTGATATGAGCGGTGAGGCAACGGAATACGTCAGAGGAATCCCGGTTGTAAAAACCTTCGGACAGACAGTTTATTCCTTTAAGCGCTTCAAAGCTTCCATAGATAATTACGGTAAATGGACCACGGACTATACTCTGATGCTTCGCAAGCCGATGATAGGATTTATGACCTGTATAAATGCGATATTTGCGTTTATTGTATTTGCTGCATTTATGGTTACAAAGGACGGAACCTCTCAGACAGATATTTTAAATATAATGTACTACATCATTGTTACCCCGCTAATCACGGTTGCACTTACCAAGGTAGCATACTCGGGAGAGGCCGAGATGACTCTTGTAGATGCCATGAAGAGGGTTGAGTCGGTTATGGCTATCGAGCCTCTTAGTGAAAGTGACAGCAAAAATGTACCTAAAGACAATTCCATTGAATTAAAAAATATAAGCTACAGATATAAGGATGCCACAAGAGATGCCGTAAGCAATGTATCGTTAAAGATAAAACAAGGGGAGCACGTTGCATTTGTCGGACCATCCGGCTCGGGTAAAACCACTATTGCAGAGCTTATTGCAAGATTTTTTGATGTAACGGACGGAGAGATACTGATAGGCGATACGGATATAAGAAAGGTATCGCAGAAGAGTCTTATGGACAGAGTATCTTTTGTATTTCAGGACAGCAGATTGATTAAGACTTCTATCCTGGATAATGTAAGAATGGCTAAGCCTGATGCTTCGGAAACAGAGGTTTTGGAGGCACTTAAAAAGGCACAATGTATGGATATAATTGATAAGCTTCCAAAAGGCATACATACCGTAATTGGAGAAAAGGGAACCTACCTTTCGGGCGGTGAGCAGCAAAGGATAACCATAGCAAGAGCCGTTCTTAAGGATGCACAGATTTTGATTCTTGATGAAGCGACTGCATTTGCGGACCCTGACAATGAAGCAAAGGTTCAGGCTGCATTTGATGAGCTTGCTAAGGATAAGACACTTATAATGATTGCTCACAGGATGAGTACCGTTATGAATGCTGACAGGATATATGTGCTTGATAAGGGAAGTTTAGTGGAGTCAGGCAATCACGAGGAGCTGATGAACCAAAACGGACTTTACAAGAAGCTTTTTGATGAATATACCAAGTCAATAGAATGGAAGGTAGGTGCATAATAATGATAGAAAAATTAAAGCATAAATATGCACTTTCCCAAGAAGGTGCTATAGATATGATTAAGGCGTGCATAAGCGTAACGATAACCAATATCGTGCTTATGATGCCGGCGACTATTTTATATCTTTTAATAAAGGACTTGCTTGAGGATAACCTGACAAAATCAAGAATTGGAATATATGTTGCGGGAAGTCTGCTTATTCTTATACTTGTTGCGATAACCAATTACATACAGTATAACGCAACATTTTTATCGACCTATAAGGAAAGTGGTGTCAGAAGAACTACTATCGCGGAGACACTTAGAAAATTACCTCTTTCATTTTTCGGAAAGAAAAATCTTACTGACTTAACTACCAATATAATGGGTGACTGTGCACAGATTGAAACGGCTTCCAGCCACTGGATTCCGGAGCTTATAGGCGCGGTTATATCAACAAGTCTTATAGGCATAAGTCTTTTTGCATTCTTTGACTGGAGGATGGTGCTTGCAAGCTTTTGGGTTATACCGGTTGCATTTATCATAATTATCTCCACCTCGGGAGCTGAAAAAAATGCAGTAAGAAAGAACTCTGCCGTTAAGCTTGCCATGGAGGACGGTATCCAGGAGTGCCTCGAGTCTGTAAGAGATTTGCGTTCAAATAATGCCGAAGACCGTTATATGGAAGGCCTTGAAAAGAAGATAAGAACCGTAGAAAAGCAGGCACTTTTTACCGAGATTAAGATGGCTGTTTACGTAAATTCCGCTGCTTTAATCATTAAAATGGGCATCGGAACCACAGCACTTGTGGGCGGTATACTTTTTGTAAATGAGGATATTTCACTTT
Source organism: Lachnospiraceae bacterium (assembly GCA_017449765.1). GTDB lineage: Bacteria > Bacillota > Clostridia > Lachnospirales > Lachnospiraceae > Coprococcus_C. The sequence goes on from JAFTFE010000185.1 coordinate 4,211, forward strand.
TGACATTTTTTATGTTTTTGATGCTGGTATCAAGACTTTATGATCCTATGCAGATAACCTTACAGAATTTTGCGGCAATCATATCGATAGGAATTCAGACCGAAAGACTCGATGAGGTACTTTCCCATGAGATACAGACCGGTACTACCGAGATGAATAATAAGGGCTGTGACATAGAGTTTAACCATGTGGGCTTTTCTTATTCCGATGATACGGATGTTTTAAAGGATGTAAGCTTTGTCGCAAAGCAGGGAGAGGTAACAGCCTTAATCGGACCGTCAGGAGGAGGCAAGACCACTATTTCAAGACTTGCCGCAAGATTCTGGGATGTGACTGAAGGCAGTATAAAGCTTGGCGGTGTGGATATAAAAACCATAGATCCGGAAACCCTTTTGTCAAATTATTCGATAGTTTTTCAGGATGTAACACTTTTTAACAATACGGTTATGGAAAATATAAGGATTGGTAAAAAGGATGCTACCGACGAGGAGGTTATAGCGGCGGCAAAGATGGCAAACTGTGAGGAATTTGTAAACCTCCTGCCTGAAAAATATAACACCTACATAGGAGAAAACGGAAGTGAGCTTTCGGGTGGTGAAAGACAGCGAATATCCATAGCAAGAGCATTTCTTAAGGATGCCCCGATTATACTTCTTGATGAAGCAACCGCATCCCTGGATGCGGAAAATGAAACCGCAATTCAGGAGGCATTGTCAAAGCTTGTGAAGGATAAAACCGTGCTTATCATAGCACACCGTATGAGAACCATAGCAAATGCCAATCATATAGTTGTCTTAAAGGACGGTGTGGTTGCAGAGGAAGGCACACCTGCCGAACTTATGGAAAAGGACGGAATATATAGCCATATGACCAAGCAGCAGCTTGTATCACAAGGCTGGACCATGTGATAAAATTGAGCCGTGCAAAAAGAAAAGGACAGAAAAATTGTATGCTTGCATACGCAAATTTTTCTGTCCTTTTCTTTTTATAAGGCGAAAGCCGACACCGAGCCGAAGCGAAGCAAAGGCGAGGTGACAGGCTCAATTTTATCAAAAAGAATCATGCATTAAGGCGAAAGCCGACA
>JAFTFE010000186.1 GCA_017449765.1 Lachnospiraceae bacterium
TAAGAGAAGATTCAAAGATGTTTCTTCAAAAAATTGCCAGCATTTTGGTGAAATATAAGTATTGTATTATTGAGATAGAGGGACATACTGATAATGTTCCGATATCAACATCAAGATATGCGGATAATAGAGCGCTTTCTACGGAAAGAGCGAGAAATGTATACGATTATCTCATGTCACAGGAGAATTTTATTGACAAGAATATGAAGATTGCTGGATATGGAGAGAGTAAACCGGTAGCATCAAATGCGACTGAAGAAGGAAGAGCCAAAAATCGAAGAGTTGTTATAAAGATATATAATCAACAGAATTCTTTAAACTAAGGAGATCAAAATAAAATGAGAAAGAATCTAATTACGGTAATCATACTGGCAATTTGTATAATTAATCTTGTGTTTAATATATTGCTTGTATTTGTTTTTATGCCTTCGACAAATAAAACTAATAAACTTATTACAGATATAGCAGAAGTTTTGGATTTGGAGATCGCCTCGCAGTCAAGTGGTGAAACAGGTTTTGATGTAAGTAATCTTGCTGCATTCCAGTTAGAGCAGGGCAATCCTATTAACCTTGCGTCAGATGGTTCTGACAAGATACACGCTCTTCAATATGGTTTAACCATAAACCTTGACAGCACGGCAAATGATTATCAGAAGGTTAATGACAATCTTACGGCATCCACGTCGCTTATATATGATTTGACACGTGATATAATTGCTAATTATACATATGAACAGGTTATTGATGTTGAGGTTCAAAGACAGATTAAGGAACAGATTCTTGTGAAACTTAAGGAAACCTTTAATACAGAGAGTATTTATTCAATCAGCTTCTATAATTGGGTGGCACAATAGTTAGAACTTAGGAGGCGATTTGCGTGGCAGATGTATTATCACAAAATGAAATAGATGCCTTGCTTAAGCAGCTTAGTTCGGGTGAATTGGATGTTAATGATATAGAAGAAGATCATTCCGTTAAAGCTAAGGATTATGATTTTTCAAGACCTGCTAAGTTTTCAAAGGAGCATTTAAGAACTCTGGAGATTATTTTTGAGCATTTTGGCAGACTTTTATCGAGTAATTTGCCGGCATATTTAAGAAAAAATGTTCAGGTAGAGGTTATGAACTCTGAGGCGGTAACGTATCAGGAGTTCTCAAATGCATTATCCAACCCTGTACTTTTGGGCGTTGTAAATATGTCGCCCTTAAAGGGAAATATAATTTTGGAATTGGCAACTAATGTAGGATTTGCTATAATAGACAGGTTATTAGGCGGAACAGGAGAATCCTTGTTTAAGATGAGGGATTTTTCGGAGATAGAGCTTGCAATATTAGAAAGAATATTTAATCTTATTATAGAACTGCTCAGAGAACCTTGGGAAAATGTTGTGGAGATTGAGCCTTATCTTGAGAGAATTGAGACAAATTCTCAGTTTGCCCAGATTATTTCGCCTACCGAAATGATTGCGATTATCACAATTAATATTAATGTCGGCGGTGTTGAAGGTTTGATGAATATATGTCTTCCTTTCCTGACCTTAGAGGACATTATGGATAAACTTAATACTAAGTATTGGTTTTCTACAATGCAGGATAGAGATGAAGAAAGTTATTCGGACGTTATTGAAACTGCAATTAACAAGGCACTTATACCGATTTCGGCCGAACTTGGAAAAAGTTCAATAACTGTTTGGGATTTTGTTAATTTGCAGGTTGGTGATGTAATAAAACTCAACAGAAATGTCGAGGATGAACTTGATGTTTATGTAGGAAATATAGTAAAATTTAAGGCAACACCGGGTTCTTCCAGTGATAATTATGCAGTTAAGGTCACTGAAATATATAGAGAGGAGGAATAAGCTTATATGGACGGTATGTTATCTCAAGAAGAGATAAACGCATTACTTGGAGATTTGAATGCAGATTCTTCCGATAGTTCGTCAGGCGGATCCGGTGGAGGCGGAGAGCTGAGTTTAGAAGAAAGAGATGCTATTGGAGAGATATCCAATATATGTATGGGTACGGCTGCGACCACCCTTTATTCCTTAGTTAATCAGAAGGTGTTAATTACAACACCTATTGTAGAAATAACCACCTGGGATGATATGTTATCCAATTATGCTAAACCTTCTGTATTTATTAATATTCATTATAAAGAAGGTATAGATGGAAATAATGTATTGATATTAAGAGAAGAAGATGTTAAAGTTATTACTGATTTGATGATGGGAGGAGATGGACTCAATCCTTCTCCGGAACTCACGGATTTGCATATGAGTGCGATTTGTGAGGCAATGAATCAGATGATGGGTTCATCTGCGACATCACTTTCGTCAATGCTTGACTGTAAGGTGGATATAAGTCCTCCTGAGGCTGAGTTGATAGATATGACAGGTGATGTTGACCCTTCTAAAATTCCTGCATTTTTAAAAGGGGAATTTGCAATAGTAACCTTCCAGATGACGATTGGAGAGTTGGTTGACAGTACAATGATGCAGCTGTATCCGATTGATCTGGCTAAAGAGTTATATAAAAGATTTACCAGTAGTTCAGAAGAGAAGGCGGCACCACAGCCTGCACCAAGTGTACCGGAACCTGCACCTGCACCGGCTCCGACGCCGCAGCCTGTACCACAGCCTGATCCTTCTTACAATATGGCAAATCAACCAATGATGGGTCAGCCAATGATGGGACAACCGATGATGGGACAGCCGATGATGGCACAGCCTATGATGGGGCAGGATGTAAATGTACAGAATGTACAGTTCAAAGCATTCAACCCAATGCCTAATCCGGCATTACAGCAGGAAAACATTGATTTGATTATGGATGTTCCTCTTGATGTATCTGTTGTATTAGGAAGAACTAAGAAATCCATCAAGGAAATCTTAGAGTTTGCACCGGGAACTATTGTTGAACTTGATAAGTTAGCCGGTGAACCGATTGACGTAATGGTCAATCAAAAGTTAGTTGCCAGAGGCGAGGTTGTTGTTATAGAAGAAAGTTTTGGTATAAGAATTACCGACATAATAAAGGAAAAAATGTAAAAGGAGTTATAAATTATGGCAAAGAGTATACTTATATGTGATGATGCAGCTTTTATGAGAATGATGATTAAGGATATCTTAGTCAAGAATGGTTACAATATCGCAGGTGAGGCTGAAAACGGTGCAAAGGCCGTTGAGAAGTACGCTGAAACCAAACCTGATTTAGTGCTTATGGATATTACCATGCCTGAGATGGATGGTATTCAAGCATTGAAGAAGATTAAGGAAGGTGATCCAAATGCCAGCGTTGTAATGTGTTCGGCTATGGGTCAGCAGGCAATGGTTATTGAGTCCATTCAGTCAGGAGCAAGAGATTTCATCGTTAAACCTTTCCAGCCTGATCGTGTACTTGAAGCGGTTAAAAAGGCAGTGGAGTAATATGAGGATAGCTTTGACAAATAATGTTTCCGGATGGCATTCTATAGCAAGTGTCATTTCTTTGTTGTTGATTTTTGTATTTATAATTGTTCTGGCCTATTTTTCTACGAAATTTGTGGCAAAATACCAGTCAAATATCATCAACAGAAAATCAAATATTAAAATAGTCGAATCCTGTAGGAGTGGTAATAATAAATTTATTGCGATTATTATGATTGGGAAAGATTATTATGCTGTTGCTCTTGGTAAAGACGAGATAACCTTTATTGACAAGCTTGATGAGGAAGGTTTGAAGCTTAATATACAGGAAAATCCGGATAATGATAAGTCGGATGTTTCATCTGCAACTAATACAAGTAAGCCTGACTTTAAAGAGATTTTGTCGCAATTAAAAAATAAAAAAACAAAAGACAATGACATAAAGTAGGTAGAGAAATGAAATTTAAAAAGTTTCGTAAATTAATATTATTATTTTTTATACCGATTGTCTTAACTGTCTTTTTTTCGGGAACAAATTCATACGCTACCGGCGTCACTCCGGATACCGATCCTGAAGAAGGTGTGGAAAACGCTGTTACTGATGATGAAGATGGGGGATTCTCAGTAGGACTTACCCTCGATTCTAACTCTGAAGAAACCAGGCTTTCAGGAACGCTCCAGATGCTGCTGATAATAACGGTAATATCCATAGCTCCATCAATATTGGTTATGGTTACGTCCTTTACAAGAATTATAGTAGTTCTGCATTTTGTCAGAACTGCTGTTGGTACGCAATCATCACCTCCTAATAATGTATTGATAGGGCTTTCGTTATTTCTTACTATTTTTATTATGAGCCCTACATTTTTACAGATTAAAGAGGGAGCCATAGATCCTCTTAATGCTCAGGAGATAACTCAGGAAGAAGCTATTGATAATGCTATACAGCCGTTAAGGGATTTTATGCTGAGACAGGTTAGAGAAGACGATGTAAGGCTTTTTATGGATATAGCAAGGATTGACTACGTTAATGATGTAAGTGAAATTCCCACAACCGTGCTTATTCCTTCGTTTATTATAGGAGAGCTTCGAGCTGCGTTTATTATTGGCTTTTTAATTTATATACCATTTATAATTATAGACATGGTTGTATCATCGGTTCTCATGTCAATGGGTATGATGATGCTTCCTCCGACAACCATATCCATGCCTTTCAAGATACTTTTATTTATTATGGCTGATGGCTGGAATCTGGTTATAGGACAGTTGGTTCAATCGTTTAAGTAGTTAATTTTAAGAAGGTGATTAAACATGACTACAGCAGATGTCATCGACATTACAACACAGGCAATCTGGCTTATAATTAAATGTGCGGCACCTATGTTGCTAACATCATTGACAGTAGGTCTGATTGTAAGTATTTTTCAGACGGTTACATCCATACAGGAACAGACGCTTACATTTGTTCCTAAGATTTTAGGCGTTTTTCTTATGTTGATTATAACCGGTGACTGGATGCTGAATAACATTATTACATTTATTCAGGATATATTCAGCAGATTTGGAGATTTTGTGGGGTAGTGGTATATGGATTTAAGGATTTCAACATTAACCCTTGAAACATTTCTTTTAGTATTCGCACGAATTGCCGGGTTTTGTGTTGTTGCGCCGCTGTTTGGCAATAGAGCTATAAATGCAAGAGTGAGAATATTGATTTCAACATGTATTTCCATAACCATATTTTCTGCAATGGATTTTCCTATGGCAGAGTATACCACAATCTTTGGCTACACATTTTTACTAATCAAAGAACTGGCTGTTGGATTATCAATAGGCTATATATCGAATTTTATAATGACGGTTATTGTTATGGCGGGAGAATTTATCGACAGGGAAATCGGTTTTACCATGTCACAGAATTTTGATCCTTCGGTTAATGCCAATGTAACAATAACAGCCGAGTTATATGACAGGATGGTTTATCTTATTATTTTGATTACTAATCTGCATCACTATATTCTTAAGGCTATTGCACAATCCTTTGATGCTGTTCCTCTGGGGCATGTAAACATAAATTTTTCTTTTGTTTATGTTCAGTTCTTAGACCTGATAGGACAGTATTTCAGTATAGGCTTTCGTATAGCTATGCCGGTTTTTTTAGGTACAATTATTTTAAATGTTATATTGGGAGTGCTAACCAAGAGTTCACCTCAAATGAATATGTTCGCTATCGGTATGCAGCTTAAAGTTTTAGGTGGATTGCTGGTTTTATCCATTGTCATTATTTATATTCCAAATGTGGCCAATTATCTTGTTGAAAAAATGAATGATGTTGTTACAACGATATTGGGAGGCTTATAATCTATGACAGAGTATGTGCCTTTAATAAAATATAATCTGCAGTTTTTTGCCAATGATGATAAGACAGAAGAACCGACTGCCAAAAAGATTTCTGATACACGTGAAGAAGGTCAGGTTGCCAAAAGTACAGAAATCTCCAGTGCAATAGCTCTTATGACAGCATTTATATTCTTAAGATTTTTTATGGGTTTTCTGTCAGGCAGATTATTGGGGGTCTTTCATACCTTCTGGCAGAATATTCATTTTTATGCAAACGATGATATGACTCCAAGAACTGTATGGCAGCTTTTTTTAAATGTAATTTTGTATTTTTTTATAACCATACTTCCGGCACTTATTATATTTTTAATCGTGGGATTTATGGCACAAAGAGTTCAGATAAAATGGAAGGTTACAACTAAGCCTTTGCAGCCGAAACTTAGCAAGCTTAATCCGATAAACGGATTTAAGCGCTTATTTTCCGCAAGAGCACTTATAAGTCTTCTTTTATCAATTGTAAAGATAGTACTCTTTGGATATATAAGTTATAGTGTTATTAAAGATAATATTGGGTTAATTATTAACTCTTATGATTTTAATATTGAAGATAATCTCGGGCTTCTTTTTGATATTATTTTTGAACTTGGAATAAAAATATCCGCAGTTTACCTTATCCTTGGTGTTGCAGACCTCTTTTATCAGAGGTGGAAATTCAAACAGGAAATCAAAATGACCAAACAGGAAGTAAAGGATGAGTATAAAAATCAGGAAGGAGATCCAAAAGTTAAAGGTCAGCAGAGACAGAGAATGCAACAGGCTTCAAGAAGACGTATGATGCAGAGTGTTCCCGAGGCGGACGTGGTAATTACTAATCCAACACATTTTGCTGTTGCTTTAAAATATGACAATACATTAAGTCAGGCGCCTCTTGTGGTTGCTAAGGGTGCGGATTATCTTGCGTATAAAATAAAAGATATAGCTAAAGAAAATGACGTTGAAATTGTTGAAAATAAACCGCTTGCAAGGATGCTCTATTCAAATGTTGAGGTGGGGGATGAAATACCGCCGGAACTTTATCAGTCAGTAGCAGAAGTGCTTGCGTATGTATATAGGATTAAGAATAAGGTAAGCTGATGATAAAATGAAATAAGTGACAGAAAGGAGAAAATAATGAAAAAAAATGATATGTTTTTGGGCTTTTATTTGCTCGCAGCAGTTATATTTTTCATTATTCCTATCAGGTCATGGATGCTGGATCTTTTGATATTATTTAATATATCATTAGCGTTAGTTATAGTTTTTAACTGCCTTTTTGCTAAAGAAACACTGGCAATGTCAGGATTTCCCACACTGCTTTTGTTTACAACAATTTTTAGAATATCACTTAACGTATCATCTACAAGACTTATACTTTCTACCGGAGATCCTGGTAAGGTTGTAGAAGTGTTCGGTTCATTCGTCGGTGGAGGTAATCTGATAATTGGTGCCATTATCTTCATAGTGCTTCTTATAGTACAGATGATGGTTATAAACAAAGGTTCTGAGAGAGTTTCAGAGGTAACGGCAAGATTTACACTCGATGCCATGCCCGGTAAACAGATGGCGATTGATGCCGACCTTTCTTCCGGTGCAATTACCGACCAGGAAGCTATAGACAGAAGAGCAAAAATCCAGCAGGAATCAGCTTTTTTCGGAGCTATGGACGGTGCTACAAAGTACGTTAAGGGAGATGCTACTGCAGGTCTAATCATAACTCTGATTAATATTGTCGGAGGTATCGCTCTCGGTGTAACTATGCAGGGCCTTACAGCAACAGAGGCAATACAGAAGTATACAATACTTACCATAGGTGATGGACTTGTATCACAGATACCTTCCATGCTTATATCACTTTCCACAGGTCTTCTGGTAACGAAGGCTTCTAAGGAAGAAAGCATCGGAGATACGCTTATAGGAGAACTTTTCAGTATTCCTAAGGTACTTATTTTCGTTGGCGGTACTATGATAGGTCTCGGATTGTTTACACCGCTTAATTTCTTCTTCTGTGCGATGTATGGAGTGTTATTTATAGTTATTGCTTTGAATCTTCGAAATGCAGAAAAGAAGACAGAGATTGAGGAAGAGGTTGCTGAGGAAGAAGTACAGGCAGATGAAGTAAGACGTCATGAAAATGTTAATTCACTTCTTCAGGTTGACCCTATTGAATTGGAGTTTGGTTATGGTATAATACCATTAGCGGATGTAAATCAGGGCGGAGATTTGCTTGACAGAGTTGTCATGATAAGAAGACAGATTGCGCTTGAGTTAGGTGCGGTAGTTCCTATCATAAGACTTCGTGATAATATACAGCTTAATCCTAATCAATACATAATCAAGATTAAGGGTATACAGGTTAGCGAGGGTGAGATACTTTTCGATCATTATATGGCTATGAATCCAGGATATGTCGAGGATGAGATAACAGGTATTCCGACATTAGAGCCGGCTTTTCACCTTGAAGCCATGTGGATAACAGAGTCTCAGCGTGAACGTGCAGAGTCGCTTGGATATACCGTAGTTGATCCTCCTTCAATTATTGCTACACATCTGACAGAGGTTATCAAACAGCACTTAGATGAGCTTCTTACCAGACAGGATGTACAGAATCTTATTGATAATATTAAGGAAACTAATAAAACTCTTGTTGATGAGCTTGTTCCTAAGCTGCTTGGAGTTGGCGATATTCAGAAAGTATTACAGAATCTTCTTAAAGAGGGTATATCTATAAGAGATTTGGTTTCAATATTTGAAACACTTGCTGATTATGCTACAACCAGCAGAGATACAGATATATTAACCGAATATGTAAGGCAGAGCTTAAAGAGAGCTATATCCAATAAATATTTTGGCGATGACAATACAACCGAGGTCATTACTCTTGACCCTAAGATAGAGCAGATGATTATGAATTCAATCAAACAGACTGAACAGGGAGCATACATCTCGCTTGACCCGGCTGTTACCAAAGAAATACTTGCTTCTACTGAGGCGGAGATACAAAAGCTTGAGAATAAAGGACTTACCCCGATTATCATTACGTCGCCTATTGTAAGAATGTATTTTAAGAAATTGACAAGTGATTATTTCAAGGATTTAATAGTTATTTCATACAATGAGATTGACTCAGATATTGAACTTAGATCAGTAGGAGTGGTGACTATAAATGATAATTAAGAAATTCAAAGCGTCAACTGAAGAAGCGGCTATGCTTATGGCTAAGGAGGAACTTGGTCCGGATGCTGTCGTTATGAATATAAAAAAGATAAAAAGAAAAGGCATAATGAAGCTTTTCAAAAAGAATACTGTTGAACTTACTGCTGCAATAGATGATAATGTGGCAGAAAAAGCAGAACCGGAAAAATATGACGAAGAGGCTCAAAATGCTATAGAGGAGAAGATTAACAGTATTGCGAAGCTTCTGGAACAGCAATTAAATGCTGTAAAAGATAAAGATGAAGAAGATAATACAGATACTTCTGATGATTTATATGAAACAGAAAAAAAAGATGACCGTGCCGATACCGCTTTTCGTGACAAATTCAATGATACAAAAGATAATCAGAGTAAAGGATATAAGAATAAGGTCGTTGAATTAATATACAATCAGTTAAACGAAAGTGAAGTAAAAAAGGAAATTATAGAGGATATTATAGGCGAGCTTGATACAGAAAATTCCAGACTTCCTTTGGATAATATGCTTGCAAATGTATATCAGAAATTAGTTTTAAAATTAGGCGAGGTAAAACCTCTTAAAGTAAGTGATGAAAAGCCTAAAATAGTATTTTTTGTCGGTAATACGGGAGTAGGTAAGACTACAACTATGGCTAAACTTGCGTCTAAATTCAAACTTGAAAATAAACTTAATATAGCTATGCTTTCTATAGATACATACAGAATTGCTGCCATAGACCAGATTAAGACATATGCAGATATTTTAAATACACCGATGGAGGTTGTTTATAATCCTGAGGACATTAAGAAGTACGTTGAAAAATATAAGGACTGTGACTTGATATTTGTAGACACGGCAGGACATTCTCATCGTAATGAGGAACAAAAGAAAAATCTTAAAGAGATGGTTGATTCGGTTTCCGAATACGAGACAGAGGTGTTTTTAGTTGTGAGTGCAGTTGTAAAATATAATGATTTACTTGATATAGCTAAGACATATGATAAATTGTTTGATTATAAGATTATATTCACCAAATTAGACGAGACGAGTACGGTTGGTGCAATACTTAATCTTAAGATAGATATGGATAAATCTCTTGCTTATACAACATGGGGACAGAATGTTCCTGATGATATAGGTGAGGTTAATCCGCAGATAATAGCTAAAAGCTTGTTAGGAGGTGCATCAGATGGATCAGGCGTCTAAGCTCAGAGAAATGGTGAAAACTTCTAACAATATGAATAATTCACGTGTTATAGCAGTTACAAGTGGTAAGGGAGGCGTTGGCAAGACGAGTATATCTGTAAATCTTGCCATAGAATTGTCCGAAAGAGGAAAAAAGGTTGTAATATTTGATGCGGATTTCGGACTTGCAAACGTCGAGGTTATGTTGGGGATAAGACCTAAATATAATCTTTTGGATTTGATTCATAATGATAAGTCCATAGAAGAAATAATTACTACAGGTCCTAAAGGAATCGGCTTTATATCAGGAGGATCGGGAGTATCAGAACTTGCGGCGTTGGACAATGAAAGTATAAAAATACTTATATCAGGTCTTGCAAAGCTTGACAAGATGTATGATGTCGTAATTATTGATACGGGCGCAGGTATAACAGATGCAGTTATGGAGTTTGTTATGGTAAGTCCCGAAGTTCTTCTTGTGGTTACACCGGAACCTACATCCATAACAGATGCATATTCATTATTAAAGGTTTTAAGAAGAAATGAAAAGTTTAATCCGATATATAAGACGATAAGAGTTATTTCCAATCGTGTTGAAAATGATGCCGAGGGAAACGAAATATTTGAAAAAATCAATACTGTTTCCTCCAAATTTTTAAATACCAAGCTTGAATATCTTGGTTCAATAATACAGGATAAGAATGCTTCAAGAGCTATTATTGAGCAAAAACCTGTTGTTATGGCGTATCCTACAACATCTTCATCAAAGTGCATATCCGTTCTTGCGGATAAGCTTACCAATCTGTCTGATGATGATTTTGCTCAGGGAGATAACGATGGTATAGCCAGAATATTTTTTGAATTTATAAAGGCAAGGAGAAGGAAGAAACAAAAGTAGCTTTATAAGGGGAAAGTGTATGGGATTATCTATAGGTAATAAAATTGAATTAATAAAACTTGAGCAGATAATCAGGCAGGATGCAATAAAAAAGGTATACACCAGTAAAATATGTGATGTTATGCCCAAAAACACATTACAGATTTCCATGCCTATATATGAGGGAAAGATTGTGCCGCTTGAGCTAGATGATAAGTATTCGGCGTGTTTTTATACGGATAAAGGGCTTTTACAGACGAATGTCATCGTTAAGTCAAGATACAGAAGCGGAAATCTGTTTTTTCTTGAGATTGTGTTGCTGGGTAAACTTGAGAAGGTTCAAAGACGTGAATACTACAGATATAAATGTATTATGAACGGTAAGATGCGGCAGAGTTCCGAAGAGGAATTCCAAAAGGGAAATGCATATGACCTGTCTGACAAAGAACTTGTATGGAATGACTTGAAGATACTTGATATAAGCGGAGGCGGTGTAAAAACGGTTTCCAAGATGGAACTTCAAAAAGGAGATATTGTTAAGCTTGACTTTGAAGTGAATATTATGAACGAGTTTCATAAATTCGATATATTTGCAAGAATAATAAACAATACCTCGGTCACAGGACATACAGGTCTGTATGAACAGAGAATGGAATTCATGCGGATAAAGCAAGAAGATAGAGATGTAATAATAAAATTCATCTTTGAAAGTGAAAGACAAAATAGAGCGAAGGAATCGGGATTGGTATAAAATTATGAAAAAAATATTAATAATTGATGACTCTGCACTCATGAGAAGAGTTGTATCTGCTATAATAAATGAAACACATGAATATACGGTTGCTTATACGGCGGCTAATGGTGAAGAAGGCTTAAAAATAATTGAATCTCAAAAGGATATTCTTGCTGTCATATGTGATGTAAATATGCCTAAGATGACTGGTTTTGAGCTTCTTTCTACTATTCATGAAAAAGGAATTTATATTCCGTTTATCTTGCTTAGTTCAAGGAATGATGCGGCTTACACTATTGCAGCGCTTGAATTAGGTGCTTTGGATTTCCTTAGAAAACCGGAAAATCTCTATCACTTGGAAAGTCATAATGACTTTTCCGATAAGCTGATAACTACTCTTAAACTTGCAGAAGAGGTAAAGAACAAGCCGGCTCCGACACATCTTGCCCCAATAAAGGCTCATGCAAAGACTGAAAACGCTTTGGGATTTACTCCTGTTAAAGCTGCAGGTAACAAACAAAGGTTGGTAGCACTTGTTTCTTCGACGGGTGGACCGAGAGCGTTAAAAGCTGTTATACCTAAGCTTCCGGGCAATCTTGCGGCTCCGGTTGTTATGGTTCAGCATATGCCGGTAAGTTTTACAGCTACATTAGCAGAGAGACTTAATGAATTAAGTGCTATGAAAGTATGTGAGGCGGCTGATGGAGATGTGGTTAAGAAAGGGCATGTATATCTTGCAAAAGGAGGTAAACATCTAAAGGTTATAAAGAAAAATAATCAGGAGTATATAACACTTGATGATTCTCCGGCTGTTGTGGGATTAAAGCCTTGTGGAAATCTGATGTATGACAGTCTGGTTGATTCGATTTATGATGAGATAGTATGTGTGGTTCTCACAGGTATGGGGGCTGATGGTACTAAAGGCATTGTAAATCTTGCAAAACACAAAAAAGTTTATGTTATCGCACAGAATGAGGCTTCATCTACGGTTTACGGTATGCCGAGAGCCATATATGAAGCGGGACTATGTGATGAGGTATGCGATTTGAATGATATTGCAAAAGAAATAACAAAGAAAGTAGGGGTGCTGTAATGGATTTAAGCCAATATCTTGAGATTTTTATTGATGAAACAAAGGAACACATACAGACATTGAATGACCAGGTTCTTATTTTGGAAGCAGAGCCTGAGAATATCGATACTGTAAATGAGATATTCCGTGCTGCCCATTCTTTAAAGGGTATGGCAGGAACTATGGGCTTTAAGAGAATGCAAAGACTTACGCATGATATGGAAAATGTTTTCTCTGAGGTTCGTAATGGTAAGCTTAATGTTAATCCTGACATTGTAGACGTTGTGTTTAAATGTCTTGATTGTATAGAAGGTTATCTTGATAATATTGTGAATACAGGTGATGAGGGAACAGAAGATAATGAAGATGTTATCAATGTTCTTAATGATATATTGAAGCAGTCAGGAAATGTAGAGGCTCATACAGAGCCTGAAGCAGAAGCTCCGATTGAAGAAAGCGGTGAGTCTAAAGAAGCTTCGTCAGAGTCCGCTGCATCTGATGCGCCGAATGAGCGTAAAAAATATCTTTCGATTCCTATTGCAGACTTCGAAAAGAATGCAATGCAGGATGCGAAAGACAAGGGAATGCATGTATATGCAACTACCGTTTACATACAGGAAAGCTGTCTTTTAAAAGCAGCAAGAGCATTTCTTGTATTCAAGGGTGTTGAGGATAAAGGTGAAATAATCAAATCAGTGCCAAGTGTACAGGATATAGAAGATGAAAGATTCGATTTTGATTTTTCCATGTTCATTATATCTGAGCATTCTTTGGAAGAAATAAAGAAGGTTATTGAAAATGTATCTGAGATTGAGGAAGCTGTAATCGAGGAATTCGATATTCCTACCGAGGTTGAAGATACAACTCCTGTAGAGGAGGAGAAAAAGGAAGAAAAGTCAGAGAAGACTGAAACTGTCAAAGAAGAGAAAAAGCAGTCAGGCGGTAAGCACGGCAAGCCTGTTGTCAATCGTTCGGTCAGAGTTGATATTGAGAAGCTTGATGATTTGATGAATATTGTATCTGAGCTTATTATAGCTAAGAACGGACTTGTATCAGTTACAAGTGAGCTTGCTGCTACAGACCAGTCATTCAATGAGCAGATAGAGTACCTTGAGAGAATAACAACGAATATCCATGAATCAGTTATGAAGGTAAGAATGGTACCTATCGAGAGTGTAGTTAACAGATTCCCAAGAATGATAAGAGATCTCTCTAAGAAACTTAATAAAGAGATGGAGCTTATAATGACAGGTGAAGAGACAGAGCTTGACAGAACTGTCATAGATGAAATAGGCGACCCGCTTATGCATATGTTAAGAAACGCTGCCGACCATGGTCTTGAAGATACCATTGACAGACTTAAGATTGGTAAGCCAAAAGTAGGTACAATCAGACTTGATGCATATCAGGATGGTAACAGTGTTACTATCGAAGTATCAGATGACGGTGCCGGTGTTGATGTTGAGAGAGTTAAGCAAAAAGCTATAGAAAAGGGACAGATTACAGAAGAACAGGCAGAGTATATGACCGAGAAGGAAGCTATAGACTTATTATTTATGCCTGCATTTTCTACAGCAGAGAAGATATCCGATGTATCAGGAAGAGGAGTTGGTCTTGATGTTGTTAAGAATAAGATTGAGGGCCTTGGCGGTGATGTAGAGGTTAATTCGGTTCTTGGCGAAGGAACAACTTTCATAGTAAGACTTCCTCTTACACTTGCGATAATTCAGGCACTTATGGTTGATGTTTCTGCTGAGAAGTATGCCATACCTCTTAACTCGATTGAGACAGTTGAAGAGATATCAGAAGCGGATATAAAGTATGTACATTCAAAAGAAGTTATCAACTTAAGAGGTACTGTTATTCCTATAGTAAGACTTAATGAGGTACTTGATATTGAACCGGTTGAACGAGAAGAAGATGAGTTCGAGAGCGATGACAGCCTGACTGTTGTAATTGTTAAGAAGGGTGATAAATTCGCCGGTCTTGTAATTGACAGACTTCTTGGACAGCAGGAAATAGTTATCAAGCCTTTGGGTAAGTTTATAAGAGTTCCTAAGATGATAAGTGGTGCTACTATTCTTGGTGATGGTGAGGTTGCACTGATAATTGATTCAAATACATTAATTTAGTGGAGGTGCAAAATGGATAATAATGTTGTGGTAAGTGATTTAAAACAATATATAATTTTAAAATTTGACAGCGAGCAGTATGGTATTGATATATCATATATAGACAATATAGTAAGATTAACACCTATAACAAGAGTTCCACATACTCAGCCATATTTTTTAGGAATAATTAATCTGCGTGGTGAGGTTATTCCTGTTATGAGCATGAGGGAGAAGTTTGAGCTTCCATTTAAGGAGAATACAAACGCATCAAGAATTCTTATTATAAAGTATGAGGGTGCAAAGATAGGTATATTGGTAGATGAGGTTAAGGAAGTTGTGACATTGTCTGATGAAGAGATTGAAAAGGTTACCTCGGAGAATGCCGAAGCAAGAACTTATCTTACAGGTGTAGGCAAGTACAATGAGATACTTGTATCTATATTAAATATACCTGCATTAATAACAGATATTGAGAACGAGTAGGAGTGATGTTTATGAGCAATAATGATTCTGCTTATATAACAAATGTCAGAAATACACTTACTGAATTAGGAAATATAGGTGCCGGAAATGCGTCAACCTCTCTTTCTGTACTTTTAAAATCAATGATTTCCGTTAGTCCTCCTGAAGTAAAACTGTGTGATTTCAGAGAGCTTGAAAATGCGGTTGGTATTTCTGAGGAGGAAATGGCTGTCGGAGTATTTAGTACGATTGATGGTGAAATAGATGCGGTAATATCATTTATTATGCCAAAAGAGGACGCTAAAAACCTCGTTGGAATGGTTTTGGGAGACGGCGTTGAATGGGATTCAGAGATAGGTAAATCAGCAATAAGTGAGATATCCAATATATTAATTGGTTCTTATGTTGCTTCTCTTGAGAATTTGACAAACGCTAAGGTAAGATATACACTTCCTGAGATATGTATAGATATGCTTGGGGCTATTCTTAGTGTGCCGTATATCGAATTCAGTCAGATAAGTGATAAGTCTCTTCTTTTAAGTTCCGAATTTAAGGTAGGAGATTATAAGATTGACGGTCATATAATTATGATTTCCAGTCCGCATTCTTTTGATAAACTTATGGAAAGGCTTGGAGTTGGAGGCGTAGCATGAGTAATATTATAAGGGTAGGTTTGGCTGATATGAACATCTGCCGTGCGCCTGACAAGATTACTACTGTAGGTCTTGGTTCATGTGTCGGAGTTGTAATATATGACACCTCCTCCAATATTGCGGGACTTGCTCATATTATGCTGCCTGACAGCACTAAAATGAATAATAATTCAAATAAATTAAAGTTTGCTGATACCGGAATCGATATGTTGATGACGAAACTTAAAGCTTCAGGTATTAGAAAAGAGAATTTGAAATCCAAAATCGCCGGTGGGGCGGCGATGTTTAACTACCTGCTTAAATCAAGTATAGGAAATGTGGGGGAGAATAATGTAGCTGCAGTTAAAGATAAGCTCAAATCTCTTAATATTCCTATTGTTGCTGAAGATGTAGGTCTTAATTATGGAAGAACCATAATATTCGATCCTATAACCTGCGAATTGACCATAGTCAGAGCAGGAAATGACCGATACGTAATATAAATGAGGTGTGATTAACATTGGATTTTAAACAAAAATGTAAAAATGCCCGTTCGATTATTGTATTGACAGCTACGCTTATTGCGTTATTGTTAAATATAAAATATGACAGGGATATAATAGACTCCTTAATTATTCTTATCATTGTAATTATTACATTTTATGTTATTGCCAATATTGCAATCAAATTAATCGAAAAGATAAGGCTGATGGAGCCGAGAGAAAGAATAGATACAAATAAGGATAATGAGGAGAATGATAAAGAAACTTCTGAAAATACAGAAGATGATGCGTGATGATGTTTTGACTTTTAGAGGGGTGTAAAATGGCTGTAATCGACAATAAGGAAAGACTTTGGATAGAGTATAACCATTCTAAGTCTACAGTTATCAGAGAGCAGATTATAATTGAATATGTTCCTTTGGTTAAGGTTGTAGCCGGAAGATTAAGCATTTATCTCGGTTCAAATGTAGAATATGATGATTTGGTAAGTTACGGAATATTCGGACTTATTGATGCTATAGATAAGTTTGATTATGGTAAGGGAATAAAGTTTGAAACTTATGCAAGTCTTCGTATAAGAGGTTCAATTCTTGATCAGATAAGAAAGCTTGACTGGATACCGCGTTCTGTAAGACAAAAGCAGAAGGCAATAGATTCCGCTATGAAGAATCTTGAAAAGGAATTGGGACCTAATTATTCGGATACCGATATGGCTAAGGAACTTGGCATAACTGAGGATGAGTATCTTAACTGGCTTGGACAGACCAATATATCCAATATCTCTTCAATAGAAGATTTTCTTGAGCAGGGTAATGAGGTCAGGGCATCTGTCAATAGAACCTATGCTATGGTTGAGCCTGAGAAGGTCGTGGAAGACAGAGAACTTAAGGAAAAGATTGTGGAAGCTTTAGAATGTCTGACCGAGAAGGAAAAAAAGGTTGTACTTCTTTACTATTATGAAGATCTTACGTTAAAGGAGATTAGCCGGGTTATGGAAGTTTCGGAATCCAGAGTATCTCAATTACATTCCAAAGCATTAAAGAAGCTTAAGAATGAGTTAGGTGAAGGCTTTGCATTATTTATGGGATAAAACAGAAGATAATGGGGGATAAGTTTGACTATGAAGTATAAGAATTCTTTTTTTAAAGTTGACATCAGAGATGATGGAACATATCTTATGGTTTATCCTGCGATAAGTGATGGAAAAAGGCTGGAATATAAGGAAGTTTTAGATTTCCTTGAGAGAAAGAATGTCACTATAAATGACAAACTTGGACTTAAAAATGAAATCGAAGGCATGTCAGGAAGTATAGTTGAAAAAAAACTTAGTGACGAGAAGACAGAACCTTTCAATGAAAGTGCGGATGTTAAAATATCTCCTGATAAGATGGTTGCATATATTAGATTTTATCCGCCTTCAACAGGTGGTAAGGTAATGGATAAAAAAGAGATACTTCTTGAACTTGCTAATGAGAAGATAACTTACGGAATAGTCGATAAAGTTATAGATGTTTTTCTTATGGCAAGACAATACTGTCTCAATATACCTATTGCCAAGGGGCTTAAGCCGGTTATGGCGACAGATACTTCTATAGAATATTTCTTTGATACTTCTCCTATGGCGAAACCAAAGCTTTTAGAAGATGGCAGCGTAGACTACCATGACCTTAGTATTTTTACTCCTGTTAAGAAAGGGGATTTACTTGCCAGATTAACACCGCATGATATGGGTAAACCCGGAACGGATATTTTTGGTAAAACAATTCCGCAAAACAGACCGAAGATAAAGAGATTGAAATATGGAAGAAATATAAAACTTTCTGAAGATGAGACAGAGATATATAGTGAGATAAGCGGAAATGTATCGCTTGCGAATGATACTGTATTTGTATCAGATACTTATAATGTTGCAGCAGATGTAGATGCTTCGACAGGTGACATAGAATATGACGGAAGTATTGTAGTAGCCGGTAATGTTAGAACAGGCTTTACAATTAAGGCCGGTGGAGACATTCAGGTTAATGGTGTTGTAGAGGGAGCTAAGCTTGAAGCGGGCGGAAATATTATGATAAAGCGTGGAGTTCAGGGCATGGGCAAGGGACTTCTTAAAGCCGAGGGTAATATATATGCCAATTTTTTTGAAAGTACGAATGTTAAAGCCGGTGGAGATGTTCATGCCGGTTCTATATTGCATAGTAATGTAAGCTGTGGAGAGAATATTATTGTCAGCGGACGAAAAGGGTTCATAGTCGGTGGAGATATAGCCTGTAAGTCGTATATTGAGGTAAATACCATAGGCAACAAGATGGAGACACAGACAGTAATTAAGGTGGGTGTGAATCCGGAGTTGTATGATGAAATGAAGGCGTTGGTTAAGGAAGTAAATGAACTTAACAGCAGTGTTGAAGAGCTTACGTCTTATCTTAATGTATATAAAGAGAAAATAAAAAACGGCAGTAAAATATCGCCGGAAAGTTTGAAATTAATAAAAACATATAACAAAGATCTGACTGAGGCTCTTGAAGAAAGAACAGAGAAAAATCAGAGACTCATGGTAATAAGAGAAGAGTTAAACAAAGGAAAACAGGGAAAAGTTAAAGTTCTCGGAAGAACATACCGAGGTGTGGTTATATCTATTGCTGGGTTAAATAAAGTGATTACAGATAAGATTGATCACAGCTTGTATGTTATAAAGGACGGAGCACTTGAAGCGGTTAGTTTTTAATATGTTTATGCATATTATGAAAGGGATGATTGTATGATAACACCGGTAATAGCAGCACAGGGCTCGGCGCCGATTGCCCAGATACAGCAGAATACTGACAGTCAAAGTATTCTTAATTCACAGAATGCTCATACAGTTGTACAAAAACATGAGCAGCAGGTACAGGAAACCGTTGTTCATAAGGAAGAGGCTGTATTTTATCAGCAAAGTCATGATGCTAAGGAAGAAGGCCGAAATAAGTATTCCAATATTTACAGTAAAAAAGGAAAAAAAGAGCATAAAGAGGAAGATAAAAAGGAAGATGGTATAACAAGGGTTAATTTTGATATACAAATCTGAAAATAAGCAGCAACATAGATTTTTTATAAATTGATATGTTGTTGCTTGTTCAATGATTGAAACAAATAATTTAAGTATAGGGGAAGAGTATGTTAGCATCAGTAATATTACTAATAATTTTAGGACTTGCATTTATATTTGGCAGTTTTGTATTGCTTGAGAACAAAGAAGACAAGGAAGACGAGAATATTATCAGAATACCGGAAAATCTATCAGATGAGCAAAAAGAAAAAATCAACAAGCTGATTGATGATTATATGGATGAGCACATAGATGTAAAACTTGATGATATTGAGAAAAAATTTTCTGAGATTGTTAATCAAAAGACGCTTGCACTTGGTGATTATGCAGTTTCTGTAAATGAAGAAATCGAGCGTAATCACAGTGAAGTAATGTTTTTGTACAGTATGCTTGCAGATAAGCAGAAAGAGATAATGACGACAGCGTCCATGGTTGATGATTATAAAAAAGAAGTCAAGCAGTTTATAGAAGAAAACGAATCAAAAAAAGAAGAAAGTAAAGAACAGCAGCTTGCCATAGACTTTACGGAGATTGAGGATAGTGATGAAGATATGGATGCTGATTCTGATGAGCAGATACAATCCGCATCCGGAAATAAAGACATAATACTTGAAATGCATAAGTCAGGTTTAAGCATACTTGAAATAGCAAAAAATCTTGGACTTGGTGTAGGAGAAGTAAAGCTTATTGTTGATTTATATCAGGGAGAATAATATATGAAACTTAAATATTTTATACGCGGTCTTGGCGTTGGCATTATCTTTGGAACCATAATTATGCTTGTGGCTCATCTAAAGATTGATGAGAATAATCTTTCAGACAGTCAGATTGAAGCAAGGGCCGGTGAACTTGGTATGGTATGGCCGGAGGAAACAGAGGCGACTGCGACGGACGCATTAACTAAAGTAAATTCGGACGGACAAACCGAGGCATCGGATATAATTACAGAAGCGGTTACAGAGGTTAAGCTGACAGAAACTGAAATTACAACAGAAGTTAACACACAAATAACTACAGAAGAAAAGACAACTCAGGCAACCACAGAAAAAGATGTTTTTACAGAGGCAACCATAACAGTAACAAGAGGAATGAGTTCTGCTCAGGTAGCTGAACTTCTTGAAAATGCAGGAATCATAGAAAGTGCCGAGGATTTTGACAACTATCTTATTTCTCAAGGAGTATCGGATAAAATACAGGTAAATTCTTATAATTTTAATAGTAATATGACTTATGAAGAAATTACTAACGGGCTTATTACTACAGAAGAAGAATAAAAAATAATAAATAACTTTATTGTTTTTTGTTCTTTTTTGTTGAATTTAAAAGATTTATGTAATATAATTTTAAAATATGGTTAAAGAATATTTAATATAATTCGGAGGCTGATATGATAAGGACTGGTGATAAGAGTAAGTATATAATTATTTCTTTTTTCTTTTTTTTGTTTTTTATGTCTTTTTATAAATTGAATGTTTTCGCAGAAGAAAATCTTGAAACTGCTACAGATAGTGATGCTTATTATGATTTAACCGAAGAGGAAAAAATTGAAATCATAATAGAAGAGCAAAACTCTGAAATAGTATCAGATACGGCAGGACCTGTTACTGTTTATGACGGTATTGATTATAGTGCTGTATATGATTACAATTATTATATTTCTAAGTATCCGGATGTGAAAAATGCATATGGTGAAGATTCTTATGCAGCTTTGAAACATTTTGTTAATAACGGTATGAATGAGGGAAGACAGGCAAAAGAAAGTTTCAATGTTTATTCTTATGCGTATAGATATGCGGATATAAGAAGAGTATGTAAAAATAATCTGAAATCATATTATATGCACTATATAACAAACGGTTCAAGGGAAAATCGTGTAGCGATTGGAACCGGTGAAATCCAGAATCCTGCTACTGTATATGGAGGAATAGATTATTCTAAGGTTTATGATTATAAATATTATACAGATAAATATCCGGACATAAAAAATACATATGGATTAGATGATGAAGGTGCATTGGGACATTTTGTGAATAATGGAATGAATGAAGGAAGACAGGCAAATGAAAGTTTCAATGTCTATTCGTATGCGTACAGATATGCAGATATTAGAAGAGCCTGTAAAAATGACCTGAAATCATATTATATGCATTACATAACAAATGGTTCTAAGGAAAACCGTGTGGCAATAGGAACAAATGAAATTCAGAATCCTGCTACTGTGTATAACGGTATAAACTATTCAAAGGTATATGATTATGAGTATTATACTTCCAGATATCCTGAGATTAAGAGTCGGTACGACTTAGATGACATGGGAATACTTGAGAATTTTGTTAATGAAGGAATGGATAAAGGACTTCAGGCAAAGGCTGATTTTGATGTTTGGTCATATGGTTATTCATACAGAGATTTGCGTAATGTGCTCGGCAGCAAACCAAAGAATTACTATATGCATTATATTAATAATGGAAGTAATGAAAATCGTACGTTGACATATGGTGTAACAAACAGCAACAATGAGCTTACAGTATATGCTGATTATGATTTTTCCGGCATATATGATATTGTATATTACACAAGCCATAATCCTGACGTAAGGAGTTTATATGGTTTTGATGAAAAAGCCATATTGGAGCATTTTGCCAAGAACGGACTCAGGGAAAACAGAGTTGCAGCTGAGTCGTATTCGGTAGAAAAATACAATGAAGCAAAAGAGAAAATGAATGAATACTTTAAGACTACATATAAGGAAGAAAAATATCCTAAGGCAGTATATGTACTAAATGTTATCGGATGGGATTTGAAATCGGCATTTGACTGGTCATCTGGCTTAAAGTATTATTCGGGGGTATCAAAGTCTCCTGATCCCGGTATAAACTATTTCGGTGATTTCGGATTTGATAACGGAAAAGGAAATTGCTATGTAATGGCTGCGGTATTCTATGAAATGGCATATGTAATGGGATACGAAGTCAGACAGATGGCAGGGGAGGTACCTCTCAGGAATGGAGGAAGTGGTCCACATTCCTGGGTTGAGATAGATATGGAAGGTGAAACATATGTATTTGATCCTGACTTTACCAATGAGACAAAGCAGGATGGATTCAAGTTAAAATATGGACAAAGCGGAACATGGATTTATAAGAATATATCTGTAATGCATGAATAGGGGAGAAAAACATGAAACGTAAAATAATATTCTTAGCATTCTCAATATTAGCTGTATCTAATGTGATGACAGGCTGTGGTAACAGCCCGGATAAAAATACAGTTTCTGCTGTGAATACGGTTGAAGCTACAGATACTGATGCAGAATCAAAAGAAACCAAAGAATTAACAACCGAAAAAAAGACAACAGAGAATACCACTACAGAAGAGAAGACCACTGAGAAAAAAACAACGGAAGAAACTACCGAAGAAGCTGTAACGGAAGAAGTGACTGTAACAACACAGGCACCGAAAGTAACCGAAGCACCGATAGCGGTTGAGGCTCCACCGGTAACCGAAGCACCTGCGCCTGCACCGGAAGTAACCGAAGCACCTGCGCCTGCACCGGAAGTAACCGAAGCACCTGCGCCTGCACCGGAAGTAACCGAAGCGCCTGCGCCTGCACCGGAAGTAACTGAAGCGCCTGCACCGGAAGCACCTTCAGATGGTGGCAGTGACGAGAGCTGTATAGGAAACGAAGGATTATTTAACTGATATGAGCGAACATAATAAACATATATTTTATCTTTCATATATAAGAGCTTTTGCTTGTGTTGCGATCGTATTTCTTCATACTTATACTATGGAGGCGATGTATTACAGATCTGAAATTAATCCTGATTCATATGCAATAACAAACTGTGTTGCATATATGATGATGTGGGCAGTACCATGTTTTGTGATGGTTACGGGAGCACTTTTACTTAATCCTGATAAGGATATACCATTAAAAAAACTATATGGCAGATATATTCTTAGAATTATAATTACATTGCTTTTATTCACGACTGTATTCACAATAAGTGATATAATTTATAACAAAGAAAAGTTAAATATATTTGCAGTGATTAAGAGGACAGGTTATAAGTTTTTTACAAATTCAAGCTGGGCACATATGTGGTATCTGTACCTTATGATAGGATTATATGTGTTGCTGCCTGTATTTAGGGCATTGGTTAAGGAATTAGATACTAAAAATCTTTACTGTCTTTTGATTGCGTACTTTGTGTTTAATTCGGTTATACCGCTTATTAATCAGTTTGCCGATATAAAGTTAGGTTTTTATATAACTACCAATTCCATATTTCCGTTTTATCTGATTATGGGATATATGATTAACAATAATTTGATAAAAATTGATACAAAGCTTTCTGCCTTATTATTTGCAGTTGGAGAAGCATTGATAATCATATTATCCATATTGGGCATAAAAAATAATAACGCCGATATAGTTTCTCTACTTGGCAATTATTCGTTTGTTCCTGTATGTATTACAAGTATAGGGGCTTTTGGATTCTTCAGAAATATAAAGATTAATAAACCCAATAAATTCATACTTACGGTGGATAAATTATCATTTGGCATATATCTGGTACATTTGGGATTCTTAAGATACGGAATAAAATCTGAATTGATAAATCCATACAAATACGGAGGTAATCTTTTTATTATAGTTATTGTATTAATTGTATTTGGTTTATCTTTCGTATTATCCTATTTGCTGAGATTGATACCCGGAATAAAAAAACTCTTGTAATATATATGAAAATATGCGTAAATATGTAAAAAAGTGCTTGATAGCACTTTTTTTATGTGTTATAATCTGCTTTGTGTGCGGTGTAGATTAACTACACCCGAAAATAATAAACATGCGGGCGAATAAACGAAGTGGTGCTACGTAACGCAGTAGTTTTCGTGAATAAACATTTGAACCCCGCAGAGGTATAACCATAGGAGGTATATTATGAGCGTTATTTCAATGAAACAATTACTTGAGGCAGGTGTTCATTTTGGTCACCAGACCAGAAGATGGAACCCTAAGATGGCTGAGTATATCTATACTGAGCGTAATGGTATCTATATCATTGACTTACAGAAGTCAGTTGGTAAGGTTGACGAAGCTTACAAGGCTATATTTGATTGTGCGGCAGATGGCGGCAAAATATTATTTGTTGGTACTAAGAAGCAGGCACAGGATTCAATCAAGTCCGAGGCTGAAAGATGTGGTATGTATTATGTAAACCAGAGATGGTTAGGTGGTATGCTTACCAATTTTAAGACTATCCAGACAAGAATTGCTAAGCTTAAGAAGTACGAGGCTATGGAGGCAGACGGTACATTTGATGTACTCCCTAAGAAGGAAGTTATCGAGATTAAGAAGGAGATGGATAAGCTTCAGAAAAATCTCGGCGGTATAAAGGAAATGAAAGATATTCCTGATATGATATTTGTAGTTGATCCACGCAAGGAAAAGAACTGTATTCAGGAAGCTCATACACTTGGAATTCCTCTCGTTGGTATCGCAGATACAAACTGTGATCCTGAGGAACTCGATTATGTAATCCCTGGTAATGATGATGCTATAAGAGCTGTCAAGCTTATCGTGGCTAAGATGGCTGATGCTGTTATTGAGGCTAATCAGGGTGAAGATGAGATGACAGAGGAAGAAGCAGAATCAGCTGCTGCAGATGCAGATGAGAATGAGACTGAAGAGTAATTAATACAAATTTGATTACGGAATTTAACAATATGCCTTCGATGTTACAGGAGGCATAGCATATATAGGAGGTTTATAAAGATGGCTAATATTACAGCAGCTATGGTTAAAGAGTTAAGAGAAATGTCAGGTGCCGGAATGATGGACTGTAAGAAGGCTCTTACAGAGACTGACGGCGATTTTGATAAAGCTATGGAGTTCCTTAGAGAAAAGGGACTTGCCACAGCACAGAAGAAAGCCGGTAGAATTGCAGCAGAAGGTATTGTTGCAACTACAGTTATTAATGACGGTAAGAAGGCTGCTATCGTTGAGGTTAATGCAGAGACTGACTTTGTGGCTAAGAATGATGTGTTCCAGGGCTATGTTAAGGAGGTTGTAGACCAGATAGTTAACAGTGATGCAGCAGATGTTGAAGCATTCAAGGCTGAAAAGTGGGCACTTGATACTTCAATGACAGTTGAAGAAAAGCATGCAGCTATGATAGCCAAGATTGGCGAGAATATGAACATCAGAAGATTTGCAAGAATTGATTCTGATGGACTTGTAGTATCATATATCCATGCCGGCGGTAAGATTGGTGTTCTCGTTGAGGCGGCAACAGACGGTTCAGGTGATGCAATTGAAGAGTGTTTAAAGAATGTGGCTATGCAGGTTGCTGCTATGAATCCTAAGTATTTAAGCTCAGATGAAGTTCCACAGGATTATAAGGATAATGAGATGAAGATTCTTAAGGAGCAGGCTAAGAATGATCCTAAGAATGCTAACAAGCCTGACAATATCATCGAGAAGATGCTTACAGGTCGTCTTAACAAAGAACTTAAGGAAATATGTCTCTTAGAGCAGGAGTACGTTAAAGCAGAGAACAAAGAAACTGTTGCTAAGTACGTTGAGCAGGTTGCAAAAGCTAACGGATGCTCACTTGCAGTAAAGAGCTTTGTTCGTTTTGAGACAGGTGAAGGACTTGAGAAGAAGAATGAAGACTTCGCAGCAGAGGTTGCAGCCCAGATGAATAAGTAAAAAAGTTAGTTTAATATAACGTGCAGATTTATATTAAAACCCTCTTGTAATACGAAATATGTATTTCAGGAGGGTTTTTAATATGTAAAAATGACAATACTGTTTTTATACAATTTTAATATCTGCACAATAATTTTAATATTACTTTAATATTTTGTATGATATTCTAACATAGATAAGAGGTTTTCAAAGCATATGAATACAAAGAAAAAAATGATAAAAAAACAATAGGGTGTTTTTTGATGGAACTGTCTCAATAGGCATTCTTTTATTTGCTACCGGAGTCGGATATTTATTCTGGATTTTGGGTTTATCGGATACAAATATAGCAATGGTTTATATACTCGGAGTTTTGATAATATCGGCATATTGCAATATGCCGATATATGGCATCATTGCTTCCGTTGCGAGTGTAATTGCCTTTAATTTTTTCTTTATAGAGCCACAGTATTCATTGAGGGCACATGGAAAGGATTATCCTATTACTTTTTTGACTATGTTAGGAGTGGCAGTTATAACAAGTACTCTTGCCGACAAATTAAAAAAACAGGTAAGACTTTCGGAACAGGCTAATGCTCTGGCTCAGAGAGAAAAGCTTCGTGCAGACCTTTTGCGCACCATATCACATGATTTAAGGACACCGCTTACTGCTATATCCGGAAATGCAAGCAACCTGTATTCAAACTCTGAGCAGTTTACAGAAGAAGAAAAAAACTCTTGTATAATGATATCTATGAGGATTCAATGTGGCTGGTTAATCTTGTTGAGAATCTTCTTTCAATAACCCGTATTGAGGATGGCAGAATGAATATCCGCATTTCACCTCAGCCTATGGAGGATGTAGTTGAGGAAGCACTTGGATTTTATAATCGAAATAATTTGAAGCATGCTATAAAAGTGCATTATGATGATGAATTAATCATTGCCAATATCGATGCAAGACTGATTATTCAGGTGATTACTAATCTGATTGATAATGCAATAAAATATTCTGATGAAAATACGGTAATTGATATGAATGTCAGTCACAGAGATGGAGATGTATTTGTTTCAGTATCAGATGAGGGCTGTGGAATATCAAATGAGTTAAAGGATAAGGTTTTTGATATGTTTTATAGTGGTGAGACAAAGGCTGCTGACAGCAGAAGAAGTTTGGGAATTGGTCTTGCACTTTGCAGAACCATAATGGAAGCTCATGGTGGAGCTATATGGATAGAGGATAATCTGCCAAGAGGTACAAGGATGATTTTCAGGGTTCAGGAAGGAAGGGTGGTATTGGATGAATCATAATATATTGGTTTTAATTGTTGAGGATGATGCATCGGTCAGAAATCTTATGAAGACAACTATGAAAGCAAATGGATATCGTTATATTACTGCGGAGAATGGCAATCTTGCAATCATGGAAGCAGCTTCGCATAAGCCGGACATCATGCTTTTGGATATTGGACTGCCGGATATAGATGGAATAGAGGTAATAGAAAAAATCCGGTCATGGAGCAATATTCCGATTATTGTGATAAGTGCAAGAAGTGATGATGAGGATAAAATAGAAGCACTTGATGCAGGAGCTGATGATTATCTGACAAAACCATTTTCCGTAGATGAGCTTTTAGCGAGGATTCGCGTGACAGAGCGACGGCTTGAATATATAGGTGCATTTAAGGCGGAGGAGCCTTGCCTTGTCAATGGCAGGCTTAGAATTGATTATTCTGCAGGATGCGTTTTTTTGGATGATGAAGAATTACATCTTACACTGATTGAATATAAATTGCTATGTATTTTTTCAAAAAATTTGGGAAAGGTATTGACATACACTTATATTACAAAAGAGATATGGGGACAATGTACAGAATCTAATATAGCATCTATGAGGGTATATATGACAAGTCTTAGGAAAAAGATAGAGGTAAAGGATAAGCCTGTTCAGTATATA
Source organism: Lachnospiraceae bacterium (assembly GCA_017449765.1). Taxonomy (GTDB): domain Bacteria; phylum Bacillota; class Clostridia; order Lachnospirales; family Lachnospiraceae; genus Coprococcus_C. Next base: position 28,275 of record JAFTFE010000186.1, read on the forward strand.
CAGACACATATAGGAATTGGTTATCGAATGATGAAGGTTTAAAACAGATAGTATATAAGGTCTCATTTTTACAAAAGAGAAAGGTAGAAACTCAAACAATGAATTTGAATGTTGTAGCCTATGTTATCGGCTGGGTATTGCAGCTTGAAGCTGCATTTATGATGATTCCTGCATTTGTAGGACTATATTATAAAGAATTTTCTGTCTGCAAGGTATATGTGTGTATAGTAACATTATGCCTTTTTCTTGGAACTTTGGTGAAGATAGGACGTAAGGGCAAGGGCGAACTCTATGTGCGTGAAGGTTTTGCATCAGTTGCATTAAGCTGGATTGTTATGTCGATGTTCGGAGCATTGCCGTTTGTATTTACAAAAGAGATTACAAGCTATGTGAATGCCCTTTTTGAAACTGTTTCCGGCTTTACAACTACGGGAATCAGTATATTGGATGAGGTGGAGACTTTATCTAAAGCCAGTCTTTTCTGGAGAAGCTTTACTCATTGGATAGGCGGTATGGGAGTATTTATGCTAATTCTTGCCCTACTTCCAATGTTGGGAGCGAACAGTATCAACCTTATGAGAGCAGAAAGCGCAGGACCTTCAGTCGACAGAATTCTCCCTAAGATTAGGGATACGGCAATCATGATATATAGCTTATATATTGGATTGACCGTATTGGGAACAATTGCACTTCTTATAAGCGGAATGAATCTTTTTGAGTCCTCCACAATGATATTTGGTACGGTTGGTACAGGCGGCTTTAGCATTTTTAATGATTCAGCAGCTTCACTTACACCTGCGCAGCAATGGATAATAGCTATTTTTATGACACTTGGAGCGGTGAATTATACTACATATTATCTGTTATTGATGGGACATGTGAAGAAGGCATTTGCAATAGAAGAAGTGCGTCTTTATTTTATATTCATTATAGTAAGTGTAGTGCTTATCTCGATAAATATTACACACCTTTACTGTTCAATGAGTGAAGTTCTACGTCATGCATACTTTCAGGTCAGCTCTGTAATTACTACAGCCGGATTTGCATCGACGGATTTTAATATATGGCCGACATTTTCCAAAACAGTTCTACTGGTAATAATGTTAATTGGAGGATGTTCGGGAAGTACGGCAGGAGGTTTTAAGGTTTCACGTCTTATTATACTTATGAAAGCCATTAAAAGAGAATTGCAAAAGGTTATACATCCAAATATGAAAAAGATTATCTATATGGATAATCATGTTTTATCGGATGAAACACTTCGCTCTGCCAATGTATTTGCTGCAGTATATTTTCTTGTGCTTCTTATATCTACCGTATTGATTAGTATAGATAATTTTGATTTAATGACTAATTTTTCGGCGGTTGCAACCTCGGTAAATGGTGTCGGCGTCGCTTTTGAAAAGGTAGGCTTCGGCTGTAATTTTGACATTTACAGCAGCTTTTCCAAATTCGTACTGATGTTTGATATGATTGCCGGAAGACTTGAATTTTTCCCACTTTTAGTTTTGTTTGTGCCATCATGTTGGAAGAAGTTTTAAGATGTAATTTATATATGAAAAATGTTGCTTGAGTTTTATAAAAAATTATGTTAGTATCAAAACAAGCAAGATGATATCGATTATTTCATAAATCACAAATTCATATTTGTAATCCCTTGCTTAATTCAATGTTTATAAATGAATATAGTGAGGAAAGGATGTGAATTTTATTTATGAAAAACATTGAAAAAATTATTTGGCACCCTGCTTTTTATGGGGGACTTGAGTACGAATTGCGTACATATACAGATGACTTGAAATATGAGCATGAATACGAGCTTTCTAAAGAATCGGTTCGAGTGGATATGCTTATAGTCAAGAAGAATTCTGAGAAGATTATTGACGACCCCATAGCTCGTATCTTCAGGCGATATAATATTATAGAATATAAGTCTCCGGATGATGAACTTTCTATAGATGACTTTTATAAAGTTATAGGATATGCCGGCTTGTATAAGGGATATGGACGACATGTGAATGAGATATCTGCTGATGAACTCACTATCTCAATATTCAGACATAGGTTTCCAAGAAAATTATTTGAGTCTTTAGAAAAATTAAATGCGGACATAAATGAAATTGAGCAGGGAATATATTATATAAATGGAATAATAAATATTCCTGTACAAATAGTTGTAACAAGACAGCTTGAAGCCGGAAAGTATGAAGCATTAAAAATACTTACTCATAATGCTAATGAAGATGATGTGCGACAGTTTATTAGTGAAATCAATAATCTTGCTGTGCCGTTTGACAAGCATAATGCTGATGCAGTCTTGCAGGCAAGTGTATCGGCAAATAAGGATTTATATGATAAGGTTAGGAGTGAAGAAAGTATGTGTGAAGCATTAAGAGAATTGATGAAGGATGATATAGAAAAGGCTGTTAATGAAGGAAGAGCTAAAGGTATGGCTGAAGGAAGAGCTAAAGGTATGGCAGAAGGAAGAGCAGAAGGAAGAGCAGAAGGAAGAGCAGAAGGAAGAGCTGAAGGAAGAGCTGAAGGAAGAGCTGAAGGAAGAGCTGAAGGAAGAGCTGAAGGTATGGTTAAAGGTGAGGCTAATGGAATCAATATTAATAAAAAAGAAACAGCAACCGAAATGTTACGGGAAAATGAACCTATTAATAAAATATTGAAATATTCAAAGCTTCCTTTAGAGACTATAGAAGAACTCGCAAAATCTATAGGTGTTTCAATAGTTAGAGAATAATAGCTGCATTAACAATTATATTTTATTTTAGATGTATAATTTGTTTATGATGAATGATAAAATCCCTTGAGATAGTTGAACTTCAAGGGATTTTTATTATAGTTTTTGGTCATTATCATTCGGAACATATTGTACTATATCACATATCTGACAGTGCAATATCCTGCATAAATCATTAAGCGTCTTGGTTGATACATCTTTATTATGTTTTAGCCTATGCAATGTACTGTGTGACATATTATGTTTATTGGTTAGTGTATACCAATTTTCGTTTGATTTTTCTAATGTTTTCCAAAATGGAGAGTAGTCTATCATAAAAACACCTCATATTTTTATTTATATAATAAAATCTCTATTTTTACTTGAATATCTTCGTTAAAACGAATATGTTTTTTTTCAGTAAATTATATGAAATATTTTTATTAAAATGATTGGTGGAGAGTAGATAAAATAACATGAAAAGATATAAAATAATATATGTGATAGTATCATTATTCTTGATATTGGTGAATATTCCGCGGTCATAAGACCGCCTATCCGGACGAGCGGTACCGCGAGTCCATGACAATGATACCGCTAATCCGTAACAGCGTACCGGTTCTACAAGGAATGCTTTGATAGCAGTTCTCTCATGTTAGTAGTTCCGGA
>JAFTFE010000187.1 GCA_017449765.1 Lachnospiraceae bacterium
CTTCAAAAAATGATGGAGGCACTTCCCATCCAATATAAAAGCGCGGAGTATGCATATAATAATTTTTATAATTACACTTAAAAAATTTAAAAATGTAGTGTAATAATAAAATTAATAAGAAAGAGGCGGGAGAATGAAAACAGGGGAAAGGAAATACAGCATAAACGAACAAACTATAAAAAAAGCAATGGAAAAAACTAGAGGATATATAACCGCCCGGCAAGCCAATTACCTAGGAGTCTCCGGAGGCTATCTAAAACAAATGGCAAATAAGGGAGTAATAGAAAAGGTCGGACGGGGAATTTATATGGACTCCCTGGAATACCCGGATGGTTTCCATATCCTCAATATGCAATGCCCAAAAATAATATTTTCCCATCTAACTGCTCTCTCCTTCTACGAGATGTCTGAAATAGATCCTTATGACGCGTGGGATATAACAATCCCCTATGGATATCATGACGACAGGCTCCGCGGTCACAGCCTGCACTGCGTTAAAAAGGACATATTTGAATTGGGCCTTACCAGCGCCAAAACAATTTATGGAAACTGGGTTAGAGCATATAATCCGGAAAGATGCATTTGCGACATTATTAAAAATCAAAAAAAAATAGACTTTGAATATGTGAAATACAGCGTTAGAGAATATCTGAGTAGAAAGGATAAAAACCTAAGCAATCTGGTCAAATACTCACAGATTCTGGGAATTGAAATGAAAGTAATGTCATATATTAATCTAGTTAGGATTTGAGATTGAATGACTCCAGAACAAATAAAAGGCAGGCTAAAAAATATTGCAAAAGAAAAAAATATAGACTTCAATGCCCTCATGAAACTTTTTCTTTATGAAAGGCTACTGGATAGACTTTCTAAAAGCCCCTATAAGGATAACTTCATTTTAAAAGGAGGATTTTACTTATCTACCCTATTCGGTTTTGACAGAAGAACGACTGCAGATATAGACACATTGCTCAAGAGTACAAAATTTGAAAAAGATTTTATTCAAACTGCTATAACTGAAATAACCTCAATAGACCTTGAAGACGGAGTAGAGTTCACATACACAAAAATGGGCCCCATAAAAGAAAGAGATGAATACGGAGGACTTAGGGTATTTCTCAAGGCTTCCATAGGAAAAATAAGAGATACAATACACCTAGATATCGCCACTGGCGACCCTGTGACCCCTAGGGAAATTGAATATAGCTACGTCCCCCTCCTCTCAAAAGAACCTATTAATGTGCTTTCCTACAATTTGGAGACAATTATTGCAGAAAAATTAGAAACCATCCTAAAGCTAACTAGCATGAATAGCAGGATGAAGGATTTTTATGATATTTATTTAATATATCAAAGAGATTATAAGAATCTTAATATGGAAAAGTTAAAAAAGGCAGTCAGCGCTACCTTCAAAATGAGAAATTACTCTTATAACACGGCTCTACAACTGAAGGCCATACAGAACAGTCAGGAGCTTGTAAATCAATGGACAGTATATAAAAACGACATAAATCACTTCTATGCCAAAAATTTAAAATTTGATGAAGTCCTTACTCCTTTAATCTCCCTCATAAAATCACTCGAAATTTAGCCTAAATCCAGAACGCATCTATTAACTAGCAAGGAGGGGATAAAAATAAAATAGCGCAACTATCAGCTCACGCCAATCTCTGCCCATCCTACCCATTAACTAGAAGGTATTCTTCAAGTGCTCCAAAATCACTCTCTAAATTTTTAAAGCACCTGGAAAAACCATTACAAGAGAACTAAAGACTATAAAAAGCCAGAAAAGGAATACATCCTCTTTAGAGGTCAAATTAGCCATAAACATTTAATATTTACAATAACTTTATTATATAAAGATAATAGTAGTTTAATATCCATAAAATAGCATTATAAAAAATTGTTTATACGTATGTACGTACATACGTATAAATCATCAAGGAACTAAAAAAGACATAAAATTTATGCAGAAAGAAAGAAAAGGCCAAAGGCAGAGTGGATATGACGCTAGATGAAGTGATAAAAGACATATTGGAGCACTACGGCGAAGGCGACGAAAACAAGCCGCTTAGAGACATTGCCTTTAAAAGAGTAACTAAATATTACTTTGAACACTGCGTATATATAAATGGGGAGCCAATCTTTCGGAAAGTATGGAGCGCATCTGAATATTCGTGTCCGGCAATCTTTAAAAAGAAAAAAGCTATTGACTTGGCTGCAAAGGATGTAGATGGCAATCTTTGGACGGCAAAAGTAATAGACTATATGAACTCAGATAATCCGCAATTCCAGGAAGATGTTAGAAACTTCGTTATGGAAAGCAAAGAATGCGATATTAAGCCAGACTTTCAAACCCTGGTGCTATATGGATGCAAAGTTCCCAGAAAAAATGAAAGAAAGATCCGCAAAAATCGAATCCGCATTCTAACAGGCAAGATGATGGAGGAATTTGACATTGACTGGTCAAAGTGCGAGTGGATATAAATATGAAATTCTCCCAAAATACAATCCAAAAAAGGACAGAATCACACAATGCAGATATTCCAACTTTTTATTGCAGATTAGAAGCATGTCTATTACAAAAAAAGCCAACAAAATAAAAGCAGGGAAGAAGAAAGGATAACAACATAAAAAATAACTACTAAAGAATAGGACAGGGAAATGCAATTTAAACAACACTATGAAGACAAATACAAAATGACCCAGAAAGACAATATACTCTTTGCCAAGCGAAATATCGTAGACAGCATTTACAGTGAAGCCAAGCTGGAGGGGATTGGTGTAACTTTTCCCAGCGCTTATGAAATATTTAACGGGAGGGCGGTGGCGGGACTCTCTGTTGATGACACCATAAAAATAAATAACTTAAAGCATGCATGGGAGTTTATTTTAAACACTCTTGATTACCCTATCGACCTTCCATATATCAGAAAGATAAATTCCGAAGTGGGGAAAGGAGTCGTATTTCGAGAGGGACTCCTTAGAGATACAGAAGTAAGAATTGGAGGCACAACATGGAAACCCCCTATCCCAGATGAAGAAAAAATAAAACACTTTATTGAGGATGTGTGCAACAATATAAAGTTCTCTGCAACAGGCAAGGCCATCCGAACAATGTTACATGTGATGCGTACGCAGATGTTTTACGACGGAAATAAGCGGACAGCTCAGCTTTTAGCCAATAGGATCTTAATTGAAAATGGGGCGGGAATTCTCTCAATCCACGTAGAAGATCAAGAAGCCTTTATTAAAAAACTGGTGAAATATTACGAGACAGGCAACGAAGAGGATGCAGCCTCCTTTGTCTATGACCGGTGTATAGAAGGGGTAAACCTATAACAAGACGCCACTAAGCAAGACTGCCAAAGCCCGGTGCCTTATAGAGCCATGTGACAAGGGGAAGAAAGATCCAAAAAATCAGATCTGCACTACAACGAGAGAAGTAAGGGAGAAATTTAGCATAGACTGGTCAGAGTGAGAGGGAATCTAAACATAAAGTTTTTCTAAGGAGTACCCCTTCATAATTTCTGCATATATGCATTAATGGAGTTTTTCGTATTACTTTGACAAGTATACGGATTTTTAAACATACTTCAGTATGCCTGTCAAAACGGGGAGATAAAAATTAGCATAACCTTTCCCAACAGGTTAAGTTATCAGGAAGATAAGTGAAAGTAATGTCTTATTTAGATCTGGGTATGATTTGAGCTCGGATGATTCCAAAACAAATAAAAGGCGATTGAAAAATATCTCAAAAGAGCAAAATATTAATCCCAATACTCTCATGAGGATTTTCTTCTATGAAAGACTTTTAGAAATACCATAAAAAGTCCTTAGTAGATATGGACGTTGCATTCAAAAATACGAAGGAGAGTATATTTGCAACCTTTCTAAAAATACTAGTTTTGCGGACAGAATTTGAAAATTACCCTTCATAGGAGAACAGGAAATAATTTCATATTTGTATTTATCTATCTGAGAATATACGACTAATTTTATCAATCTCATTGTAGATTGTTTGTAACAAATTCCCTAACTATAGAAGGAAGAAACTTATGCAAAGCAATACAATAATCAATTCCGAACTGCCAAATGCCCTAAAAGTTTATAACTTCCTCTCGGAAAACCACTTTGATTCAAGATCCATTTGTGGAATGCTTGGCAATTTTACCCGTGAGAGCCATATGGATCTGTTAGAAAATGAAATCGGTGGAGGGGGAGGATACGGCTTAGCCCAATGGACTCCGCAAGAAACTAATTATGGGTATTTTTCCAGTTTGCAGCTTTACTGCATACATTTTGGCATATCAAATTGGAGCGCGCCTTCCTTTAACGAACAGCTAAACTGCTTGTTATACCAGATGACATCGCCTAGCCTGGCTCCTGGGACTGGACAGTACTATATTGGCACGGAACCCTATTGCAGCAGATTTGATTTTCAACATAATACCCTTAATCTCGATCCTGCAGAACTGGACAGAATTTTTTGCTGCAACTTTGAAAGGCCAGGAGTACCTGCCATGTCAGAAAGGGAAACATATGCAACTCTCTGGTATGAGACTATAGTACTCGGCAACATACAGAAGACACCTGAAACTCAACCTCAGGCACAGGTTAATCACTCCCATCCTTCCTCAGACTCCACCACAAATGGAAATAGCACTTACACCGTCCAGGCTGGAGACACTTTGTGGGGAATTGCACAGAGGTTTGGAGTTACCGTTCAAGACCTCTGCAATTGGAATAATATCAGCAACCCAAATCTGATATACCCAGGCCAAGTTCTGACGGTTTAAAACTAGCTCCTAGCTGCGCTCCAAAAGAAGAAGTAGGGTCGGATGGTAAGAAAGAAGCCTCTAAAACTAATAGCTGGAATTGCAGGTTGCGCATGTGTATTGGCCTTAGTGTCTGCGTGCGGACAAGGGAGCACACCCAAAAACTCTTCTACTCCAGTTCAGTCTCAATCCGCATTACAAACTTCAGGCAATTCTGGAATTTCAAATCAAAATGATAACTCTTCCACTTCGATTAAAAAGGTGACTTCTGGAGGTTCTCCCCCTTCAAACAGCACCCCTTCCAATGTTTCTACCGACAGCACTTCCCAAAAAGAGACATCCACCCCATCTGCGGCCCAGACAAAGGTAAATACCGAAGAACCAAGCGATGATATTCTTTATCTTCTCAGCTATATACAACTCAAAGGCGGATTAAAAAATGTCAATGAGGGCAATGTCATTATGACGGGTAATGAGATAGGAGAGAATGTGTGGGTAGAAAGCCTAACTATAACAACTCCCAGCTTTTTAGGAAAAAGCGTAGAAAATGGCATGGTAAATTGGACATGGGATGCTCAAGAACCCACAAAGGGAAGTTTCACAACAGCTAGCCTGGTAAATCAATATTATTCTAATTCCAACGAACGTGAGCAAATTAATGCTCTGCTTGCCAGCGCAAAGCACAATGGAGTGATTGCGGTGCTGGCCATGCTGAAGAAGTATGACGATTACGGCTCCACTCCGGGTCAAATAATGAAAACATGGATAAATGGAAGCATTGTGGGTAATATATTCAGTTTTAACGGTGCGGACTCAACTACACGCATTTTTATTGATGGGAACCAGGTTAAATGCTATAACTGCACGGTTTCCCAATGCAATATAACTACTTATAACGTCAATAGCCTAATGAATGAATATTATGGCACTCCACAAGAGCGCTCTACCGTCAATCAATGGCTTGCAAATAATCAGCAAGTTTTCTACACTCCATGATTCCTCTTCAGCTCTAGAAACGAAGAAAAGGGGATAAGTTTGTGACAAATCCAAAAGGACATAACTAAGCAAATCAAAGAAGCTAAAAATCTAGAGTTATCAGTTGATATTTTTTATACTTTTTTAAATAAAAATATAATATACTGCCATCATAAGGTTATTTTCCTTTTATAGTTGTTAAATTTGCATTGCAAAAAATTATTTATACGTACATACGTACAAAATTTCAATAAAAATCCATACTATAAAAAGCAATACAAACTAAAGCGATAAATCCTAAGATGAAACACTTATAAATTTCCAATCTTGGAGATGCAGGGATGCTCTCCTCATATATACTGAAATTAAAAGGTTTAATTGCTCTGAAACTAAATAGCGGCCAAGTGTAGATGACCAGATGATAAGACGCAAAAATTAAAGCACCCCCTCCGCAGGGTAACCGGGCATAATTACATAAATATGCAACAACTCCTCAGGGATTTTCATTCTGCCTCTACAGCGCCGTCTATATATTCCAACTTCCGTGCAGCAATACCTACAATAATCAGAAATGCTAAGAAATAGGAAAGGAAGGAAATGCCGGTCGGATTTGACAAGACTTTGTCCGAGCTCACAAAAGAAATGACAGAAAGTCTGCCTACATCTGAAAAGGAAAACAAAGAAAAAAGGGAACGCATAAAGGCAGTTGCCTACTTTCTATGCAAAAACGGATTTACGCATGCCCATATAGAACCAAATGAACTGCTGGTTTTAGATAAGAAAGAAGGCTCGCGCTATGCAGCTACAATGACAAGGCCTATCTCTAAAAATGAACTCTTTGATAGAGAGCTCATAGAAAACTTCACCAAAGATGCAGACAATCTGGAAATCCCGCGCGAAAATCAAATTCTGGTTCTTGTAGAAGGGCAGGGGATGAAAAATGACAAGGCTCCGCTCCTACAAAATGAAATCAAGCCGGATTTTACAATATCCTTTCTATATTCAAGCTTATTTTTGGAAGAAGAAGGAATAGGCAAGGGAGACATTTTTGAAAACGAATATTCTAAAGTGGATTAGTCTGACTGCATAAACTTTAGATTCTTAAAAAAGAGAATACACCTTACCGATAGGACTTTGGAGCTCATGGAAGCAAAATAGGGATGTCGGAAGAAAATTTCTAAATACTAAATAAATATATATTTTAGAATGTAAATAACATAACAAAATACATGATATAAGATTGCAAAAAATTATTTATACGTACATACGTACAAAATTAAACTGAATCCAAAAAAGAATCTATACAACCAAAATCATCCATACACAGCAAACCTGAGACATAAGAATATAACTACAAATTTATATAATATACATGAAAAATGGGGGAGGAAGTAATGATAAATACATTAGAAGACTTTACAAAAGCGTACAAGGAAATTGTTAAAATGGGATGGATTTATAGCCACCGCAAAGGAGATACCGGTGTTGGTAAAACTCTAGAGGACCTTTTAGGAATTAAAGAGAATAATACCAATGGTCCAGATTTTGGAGAATGGGAACTCAAAACACATAGATTAAATTCTAAAAGCGCCCTTACATTGTTCACTTGCTCCCCTAAACCCAGAGGGACAATTGCGAAGTTGGTTACAAAATTTGGATATGAAAATTCAGAAGGAGAATTAATTCTTTGCGAATCTCTTTTTGCTGACAAATTTACCAATATAAAAACAACTACTCACAAGTTAAAAATTACTTCTCTTCAAGAGGGAACATATATAGAATCCGAGAACGGCATAGAGGGAGACGCATATTGGCCAGTGCCTTTACTAAAGAAAAAGTTTGAAAATAAATATGCAAAAAATAAGTTCATATATGTACAAGTAGATGTAGATAAAACAGGATCGGTTGAAAAATTCAAATTTACCAGTGCTTATGCAGTAGAGGGCTTTGATTTTGAAAAATTCTTAAATCTCATGAATAAAGGAAAAATATTCGTCGACCTCCGTATAGATAGGTATTCAAAGGGTAAAAATAAGGGAAAACTCCATGATCACGG
>JAFTFE010000188.1 GCA_017449765.1 Lachnospiraceae bacterium
GTTCAGAGTTTAGTTTATTTAGGGAGGATATGATATGACTGAAAAGATAAGCAGACTTATAGATGAGCTTTTGAATTATGGTGTAAAAGCGGGACTTGTTGATAATGATGATATTATATACACAAGAAACAAGCTGCTCGAATTATTTGAGGAACAGGAATATATAGAAGCTTCTTTTGAAGGCGACGACAGACCGCTTTCTGAGATTCTTGAGGATATGCTGGCAGTTCTTTTCGAGAAGAAGATTATGCCTGAGGATACCATAACCTATAAGGATTTATACGATACTAAGATTATGGGACTTCTTACACCGGCACCTTCGGTGATAAGAAGAGAATTTGCAACACATCTTGCGAAATCTCCAAAGGAAGCAACCGATTATTATTATGATTTTTCAAGAGCCACTAATTATATAAGAGTTGAAAGAATTAAGAAGGATGAGAAGTGGCAGTCACCTACTGAATTTGGAGATCTTGATATTACAATCAATCTTTCCAAGCCGGAGAAGGACCCAAGAGATATTGCTAAGGCAGGACAGGCTAAGAAGTCGGGTTATCCAAGCTGTCTCCTCTGTCGTGAGAATGAAGGCTATGCAGGACATTTCTCGCATCCTGCCAGACAGAATCATCGTATCATACCGATTACGCTTGGCGGTGAGAAGTACAACCTTCAATATTCCCCTTATGTATATTATAACGAACATTGTATTATATTTAACGAAAAGCATATTCCGATGAAGATAGACAGGGATACATTTGTAAAGCTTCTTGATTTTGTAGGACAGTTCCCGCATTATACTGCAGGCTCAAATGCTGATCTTCCGATAGTCGGCGGCTCTATCCTAAGTCATGACCATTTTCAGGGCGGTAATTATGAGTTTCCTATGGTAAGAGCTCCATATGAGAAGGAGTTTACAGTTACAGGTTATGAAGATGTACATGCCGGAATTATCAACTGGCCTTTGTCAACTATAAGACTTCAAGCAAAAGACGCGGAAAGAATTGTGGAACTTGCTGACCATATCTTGAGCAAGTGGAGAGCCTATACAGATGAGGAGGCATTTATTTTTGCAAAGACAGACGGTACTCCGCATAATACGATTACACCGATTGCACGTATGAGAGGAGAGCTTTTTGAACTTGACCTCGTGCTTCGTAACAATATTACTACTGATGAACATCCGATGGGCGAGTACCATCCGCATCCGCAGTACCACCATATTAAGAAGGAGAATATAGGACTTATCGAGGTTATGGGACTTGCGGTACTTCCTGCAAGACTTAAGGGTGAGATGGCTCGTTTGGAAGAACTCATACTTAGCGGCGGTGATTTAAGCTCTGATGAGCAGACTGCTTCGCATGCTGAGTGGGCAACTGAGTGGATGAAGAATTATGATAATGTAAATGCAACCAATATCCATAAGATTGTTCAGGATGAGATAGGCAAGGTGTTTGCAAAGGTTCTTGAGTGCGCGGGAGTATATAAGTGTACTGAGGATGGCAGAAGATATTTTGAAAGATTTATAAGCGAATTATAGACTGATGTTAAGTGTATAAGAGATTAAATTAAATGTTGACGTATTTTGTCGCAATTAATGATTGTATTTAATTTAAAAATAGTGTAAAATATTAACATCTAAAATGTTAGTGACCGGCAGGGAATTTTATATCGAAAGTTCCTGCCGTATCTATTTAATTGAGCGATATATGGGCTATAAAAATATGTATGTTGAAAAGGTAAGCTCATGTTTCTTATTAGGAAGCAAGGAGTAGATAGAAAATATATCCGAATATATACCACCGCAATACAACAAGCTGCATAAGGATGCGGAAGAATAATTATATAATGATATTTTTGAAATAATGAATAACGAAATATATCGGCAATAAGGTATATTGAGTCAGCATAATAATTATAGGACGGATGAGATAAGACAGAATGAATAAGAATGAAGAATATACAGTGACAATAGAAGATATAGGCTCTGAAGGAGAGGGAATCGGACATATTGATGGTATAACCTGCTTTGTCAAAGACACGGTTGTTAAAGATGAGGTTAAAGTTAAGATTATCAAGGTCAAGAAGAACTATGTCTACGGAAGACTTATGGAGATAATCACTCCTTCGCCTTACAGAGTAGAAGCTGTATGTCCAAAGGCAAAAAGCTGTGGCGGATGTACATTCATGCATATGTCTTATGAGAGACAGCTTGAGTATAAGAAGAATAAGGTTATTAGCTGCCTTGAGCGAATTGGCGGAATCAAGGATGCAGGCAGCCTTGTGGAAGATATATATGGTATGGACGAGCCTTACAATTACAGGAACAAGATGCAGTTTCCTGTAGGAGTGGATAAGGACGGAAATATAAAAATCGGCTTTTATGCCGGAAGGACACATTCAATCATAGATATTGACGAGTGTGCTACAGGACATAAAATCAATACATTTATCATTAAAAATTTAAGAGCGTGGATAAGTGAAGCTTATAAAAAGGACAAGCAGTTTGTCTATAATGAGGAGCTTCACAAGGGTTTGGTAAGGCATATAGTAACAAGAGTCGGTTTTTCAACCGGTGAGTTGAGTGTATGCCTTGTTATTAATGGTGAAAAATTAAGCAGGGATAAGGCTTTAGATGACAGATTGAGAAGCGAGCTGATTAGCGCACTTTGTGATGCGGTTAGGGAGTATAATGAAGGTTTGTCCCGTGACGATAGCGAAATCAAGCTTTCAAATGTAAGTATAAATATCAATAAAGAAAAAACCAATAAAATTCTGGGCGATAAAAACATAACCATATACGGCGAGAATTACATAACGGATTATATCGGAGATGTCCGTTTTAATGTGTCGCCACAATCCTTCTTTCAGGTTAATCCCATGCAGACCAAGGTCTTATATGACAAGGCTCTTTCCTATGCTGACCTTACCGGTAATGAGGTCGTATGGGATATGTACTGTGGCATAGGAACGATATCGTTATTTCTGGCACAGAAGGCAAAGAAGGTATACGGTGTAGAGATAGTTCCGCAGGCAATTGATGATGCGAAGAAGAATGCACTACTTAATAATTTGTCAAATACAGAGTTTTATTGTGGCAAAGCGGAAGAGCTTGCACCAAAGCTTTATAAAAATGAAGGAATAAAGCCTGATGTAATAGTTGTGGACCCGCCACGAAAGGGCTGCGACATAGCACTACTTGACACCATAGATAATATGTCACCGAAGCGACTGGTATATGTAAGCTGTGATCCCGCAACTTTGGCAAGGGATATCAAGTACCTTTCAGAGAAGGGGTTTGAGGTTAAGAAGGTGGCTGTGGTTGATCAATTTTGCCACAGTGTGCATGTGGAGAGCTGTGTGCTTTTGGAGCGCGTGAGCAACTGAAAACCAGATGCTAAGATCAGAATAAATCAGGCGATTATACCTTATATTTCCTGTATCTGCCGAATAAAATACCGTCATCCAGATACTGATCAGTTTCTGATACCCACATAGGAAACTTTCCTGTAGCAAGGGCTGTCTGGCCGTTTAGCATACCAGTATGGAAGGAAAGATGCCTGTACTGCCTGAGTACAAGTTCCATTCGGGTATATTTGCATTTCTCCGGCTTTTCATAAAGCATTTGATCCGTCAGAGTATCCAGGTAATCAAGGGTTTTCTTTTCAATAGAATCAAGATATGCCAGCAGATCTTCATCTGAGAGTATAACATTGCATGAATTATCGGGATTATCCAATCCTTCTTCATGAAAGGGCGGCTCTTCATAATCGAAAGGGTTTATGAACCATTTGTCAGCAGAGTGCAGGGCATGATAGACCCAGCGCCAGCATGGCGAACCAAGGCAGTCGGCATCACGGTCATATGTTTGTATGGAAGTCCTGATATTCAGGAAATTAGGTTTAATTGTATCTTTGATGATCATGCATAATTCATTCATTTGCGTTCCTCCTTGCATCATATTGTTTATGAGTTTATAATAACATCAAAATATATATCAGTAAAATTGAAACAAATGATAGATATATTCAAAATATGTGAAATGATGAATATGCTAACAGCAGATACAGTACGAAAGCACTTGGTACAATTGGTAAAGCAAAAGCAAATGCCGTTCAGGTCACAGGAATTATTTGATGCGGTTTTGGTAGGTGCTCATAATTAACGCAATAAGTATTTGCTACAATAACGAAAAGGAAGGTGAGGGGTGTGACAATCACACAGTTAACCACATTTTTGAAAATTGCTGAGCGGGGGAGCTTTTCTGCGGCGGCAAATAGTCTCGGATATGCTCAGTCTACAGTAACAACACAGATCAAGCAGCTGGAAGAAGAACTCGACTGTCAGCTTTTTGACAGATTGGGTAAGACAATAATCATTACTTCACAAGGCAAAAGGCTTATAGCATATGCTGAGAAAATGCTCCAGTTGGAACGAGAGATTTATCTTGAACTTTCAGATGAAGATGAACCTACTGGCATTTTAAAAATGGGTGTTTCGGAGTCATTATGTTACAATTGCATACCGGAAGTTTTGATGGAATATAAAAAGGCGGTTCCTGGAATAGATATCCGGCTTACATTTATCACACATGATTCATTTCCGGAAATGTTGCAAAAAGGGGAGTTGGATCTGGTATATACACTTAATCCGGAGATGGAAGACGAGAGGCTCGCCTTGTTGTATAGAAAAGCAGAAACACTCGGTTTTTTTGCTTCACCGGATCATCCGCTTGTTGGGAGGAGTATAAAGGAGAATGATCTGGAAGGCTATCCTTTACTTTTGACAGGGCATAATTGTAATTTTCGTCATATGCTTCTGGCGGATCTATCAAAATGTGGTGTGAATCCGAAGGTTCTTCTTGAAACAAGCAGTAAGGAAGTGCTGAAGCAATTTGCGTCTAATGGTCTCGGAATTGCTTTTATTCCTGACATGACTGCTATAAAAGAAATCAAGAATGAAACGCTGAAAAAACTGAACTGGAAAGGAAACAACTTTCCGATTTACTCACAGATATTTGTTCACAAAGATAAACATATAGGTAAGGCTATCAGCAGTCTGGTGGATATTATTAAAAGTGATGATAAGTGAATTCGGTTGCTCAAATAAAACACAGTCGAGACGGTTTTGGAAGCCGGTCGGAGAACTCCGCCGGAATATATCCCGAGGCTTATTGCTTATCAGCTTAAGTACGAAGAACTGATTAAAGGAAGGGAGGAAAACCTTTTATGAGAGATTTTGACAAGCAAATGGAAATGGTTCTCTATCATTCGGATGAAGGGGATGTTTCTGTTGATGCATATATAATGAATGATAGTCTATGGATTACACAGAAGGCTATGGCGGAGTTGTTTGGAGTTGATAAGTCCGGTATTAGTAGACATTTGAAGAAAATATTTGAGAGTGATGAACTTGATGAAAAAGTGGTTGTTGCAAAAATTGCAACAACCAGTCCGCATGGTGCAATTCCCGGAAAAACACAAGATAAAGAGTCAATGTTCTATAATTTGGACGCAATTATTTCAGTTGGATATCGAGTTAATTCCAAGAAAGCTACTCAGTTTCGTATCTGGGCTACCAAAGTTTTAAAGGAATATATTCCGAGGCTGATTGCTTATCAGTTGAAGTACGAGGCTTTGGTAAAAGGAAAGGCGGTGAAGTGAATGGATAAGGAAGATTTTATTTTGTTGGATGAATCGTATCTTCCACAGATGGCAGAACTATACAAAGAAGCATTTGCCGGCGAACCATGGAATGATGATTGGAGTGACATTATACAGTTAAATGAATATATGAAGGATATATCCGGTGCATACGGCGCATTAAACTATGGCTTGTTGATTGCCGGAAAACTGGTATGTATGTCCGTCGGAAAAATCAATCATTGGTGGGAAGGGACAAATTACAATATAGAAGAGCTTTGTGTCTCACC
>JAFTFE010000189.1 GCA_017449765.1 Lachnospiraceae bacterium
TCTGAATATGTCCGTGAACATACAGAACTATAATATTGTTATATATAAAGAAGACTTTTCGCATAAGTTATACTTATCAAAAGACAGAGAAAATCAAATTGATGATTTGCTCTGCCTTTTTTATACTTACAATCAGAACAGAAAAAAATAAGGAGGACTTTAAAAATGAAAAAGGATTTAATGATAGTAACAGGTGCAGGACAGATTAGTATGGCAATTGCAAGAAGAGTTGGTTTTGGAAAGAAGATTATACTTGGTGACAAGAGTATGAAAAACTGTGAGACGATAGCAAAGATTATGAATGACGCAGGATATGATGTGGAGCCGTTTGAGATGGATCTTTCTGACCGCGCTTCAATCAAGGCGATGATAGCTAAGGCACAGGAATACGGCGAAATCAAATACCTTGTTAACGGAGCAGGCGTCTCACCTTCACAGGCACCTATCGACGCAATTTTGAAGGTGGATCTCTATGGTACTGCAGTACTTTTGGAGGAGGTTGGAAAGGTAATCGCAGAAGGCGGTGCCGGTGTTACAATCTCAAGTCAGTCGGGATGGCGTATGCCACAGCTTACTGCTGAAGAAGACAGAGCGCTTGCTACAACTCCTACAGAGGAGCTCCTTAACCTTGAAATCTTAAAACCGGAAAATATTAAGGATACACTTCATGCATACCAGATGGCAAAGCGTTGTAATGAAAAGCGTGTTATGTATGAGTGCGTACGTTGGGGCGAGCGTGGTGCAAGATTAAATGATATCGCACCGGGTATCATTGTAACCCCTCTTGCAATTGATGAGTTCAACGGACCTCGTGGTGACTTCTATAAAAATATGTTTGCAAAGTGTCCTGCAGGAAGACCCGGAACCGCAGATGAGATGGCCAATATCGCAGAGCTTCTTATGAGCGATGCGGGAGCATTTATCACAGGTTCTACCTTCCTTGCCGACGGCGGTGCAACAGCATCATATTATTACGGCCCTTTGCAGCCTGAAAATCAATAAAAAACAATATAAAATAACTGTATAAAAAAGTATATAAAAAAGTTCTTGAAAATAATTTTTAATTAGATTAACCTTGTTTTTAGGACGTCCGAATTAATGTGATATATGGTGTGGCATAGGAAAAGGCATCTTGTCATAATATAGGAGGATTAAACTATGACTAAAGAACAATTGCATAATGTAGTAATAAGAAGCAAGGGAAATGAAAGTAATATCCGCCAGATATATGCCATAAGAAACAATGAAACGGTATATGAAGACAGCTGGCGCGGATTCAAGACGGAAGATGCCTTAAATGTTATGTCTGTCACCAAGGGTGTTATGGCACTTCTTATCGGAATAGCCATAGATAAGGGGTATATAAAGGATTTTGACACAAAGGTGCTTGAATTCTTTCCGGATTATACGGTTAAGCGTGGTGAGAAGACTATCTATGAGGTCACATTAAAGCACCTTTTAACAATGACTGCTCCATACAAATATCGTTCGGAGCCATGGACAAAGGTCTGCACATCCCCTGACTGGACGGTGGCGGCACTCGATCTCTTGGGTGGAAAAGCAGGCATCACAGGTGATTTTAAGTATTCAACACTGGGTATACAGATACTTTCCGGAATAATTGAAAATGTTTCCGGTGAAAAATGCATAGACTTTGCGAACAAGTATCTGTTTGAACCGCTTGGAATCGCCGAACACAAGATACACGGAGCAAGCGACAAGGACGATCAGTTTGACTTCCTTATGAACAAGAATCCGAGAAAAAATGAGTGGTATTCTGATCCGAAGGATACGGTTACTGCCGGCTGGGGACTCTGCCTGTCAGCACATGACCTTGCAAGGCTTGGCACATTAATAACAGGCAAGGGTAAGGGAGAGCATGGTCAGATCATTTCTTCCGGATGGATAGATGAGATGATAACACCAAAGCTTAAGCTTGATAAAATGTTTGGATTTATGGAATACGGTTATCTGTGGTATAAGCCATATGAGGATAAAAACATTTACGCTGCAATCGGTGACGGTGGAAATGTAATATATGCCGATGTTGATAAGCAAATTTCCGTAGGTGTGACCGGTACATTTAAACCACGTATCTTCGACAGGATTGATTTTATCGAAAAGAATGTGATACCTGTTTTTGAGGGATAAATACACTATGAAAAAATTAAGAATAATAATCGATATGATGAAGGTGATGTTTGCCTTCTTCGATTATAAGGAATCAAAGGTAAGATTTCTCCTGGATTATGCAGCTATTATGGTACTCTTCGGCGAACTGGCTTACCTGATACAGAGCGGTCTGCTTTTGATTGAAAAGAGAAAGAAATAAGGTTAGTATAAGTTAAAAATATGGTCAAACCTATGCAGATTCTACATAGGTTTGCTTGTGTTTATGGAGATTTACTGATATAATATCATATTAAAAGTGAGAAAAATATAATTGAAGGGGAATTACAGTATGCTGAATTTTGAAGATACATTTTTTACACAGCTTTTCGAATCTCTTGATAATAATTCAACGATAATGGCGGTTGATGAAAGAGGAGAATATCGTCCTGTCTGGTGTTCCAGAGAATACGCTGAGATGATGGAAGGGGAAGTAGAGGATTGTATCCGCTATGAAACTGAAGATGAGAACGGTTCTGTCCATCCGGAAGATAAGGATGATGTAGCTTACCTTTTTAGCAATAAAAAAACAAGAGACGGTAAAAAATCTTTGACAATCCGCAAATATACATTGAAGGGTAATGAAATATGGGTCAATGTACACTATGCTTTTGTTAAGGAGAAAGATGTACAATATGTATACTGCAATTACACTGATGTAACAGAGCTTAAGCAAAGCCAGCAGCAGACCTTAGCTATGTATCAGGAACTCAATAAGGAGCTGGATGCACTATCAAGCCAGAGCCTTGCTGCGTTGCGTTCGAATCTTACAAAGGGCGTGGTTGAGGAGGTTCATGGTACCGACCTGTATGATGTGGATAAAGTAGGAGCGCCTATAGAAGATCTGATGACGGTACGTCTTGCCAATATGCCTGTCGCTTCTGACAGGGAGACTTATCTTAAAACCTTTGACCTTAAAAAACTTCAGGAAAAGTATTATCTTGGTGAAGGACCTACTTCGCTTGTCATTCTTTCAAGGAGACAATCAGGAAGACAGTGTTTTATAAAGTATTCAGCTTCCATGCGAAAGGATCCGATTACCGGTGATGTAATCGTCTTAGGCGTTGAGACGGAGTATAATTCTCAGAAGGTAACAGAGGTATTGAATGATAAGGTTCTTGCCAGACAATATGATATGGTCTGCTATATCATAGATGAAAATTACGGTGTTTCCATAGGTGAAGCCGCAAATATCAAAAAAGGAAGTATTTTCCCTAAGGAACGTGACGGAATCTATATGGATTATATTCGCGAACAGGTTATACCGCATGTTCCGGAAGATGAAAGGGAGAGTACCCTTCGTGATCTGTCGCTTGATACCATAGCGGAGAAACTTAAGGACGAGGAAACATATAGTATTGATGTTGAATGTATGGTAGATGGAGAAATCTTCTATAAGCGTTTTACTTATTATGTAGTTGATAAGGAAACTAAATTTTATATTCTTCTAAAATCAGATATTACAGATATGATAAATGAGCAGGGAGAAAGAGCACAGACTCAGGCAGCATATGACAGTATGCTGGATCAGTTTAATGTTATGGCTGATGAAAGCCTTGCTGTTCAAAGAACCAATCTTACAACCGGACTTATTGAGGAGTCCAGAGGTCGTGATTTGTATGATACCGATTATGCTGGAGGATCAATTGTTGAAAGTGCGAGAGTGCGTTCGGAATGCTTTCTTGTTGAAGGTGATAGGGAAAGATATGAAGAAACCTTTGAGTTGGACAAACTTTTGGAGAATACATCTTCAGGCAAAGGACCGGCTACATTTGTGGGATATTGCCGCAGGCAGTCGGGACACCGGTGCTTTGTTAAGTTTTCAGGCTCTGCGAGTCGTAACCCAATAACAGGAGATGTTATTGCCGTAGGAGTTGAGACAGAATACAATACCGAAATGGTAAATCAATTGTTGGACGAGAAGGTGTTGGCACAGCAGTACGATATGATTACATATATTGTCAGCGGTTACTACGGTGTTGCAATAGGTGATGCTGATAATATAGAGAAAGGAAGCATTTTCCCGAAAGAAAAAAACGGCATTTATATGGAATATATAAAAGAACAGGTATTGCCGTATGTTTCCGGAACGGACGAAGAACGGGATAATATACAAAATCAGCTTGAGCTTGATACGATAGAGGAAAGACTCGCCATAGAGGAACCGTATGTCGTGGATGTTGCATGCGATATTGATGACGAGACTTATCACAAGCGCTTTATGTTTTATTCTGTAGACAGGGAAAGGCATTTCTATATACTGCTTACATCCGATATGACAGAGATGATTAAAGAGCAGCGAGAGAGGGAGCGTTCCCAGACAATTCACAACAGTATGGTAAATCAGTTTAATGCCATAGCAAATGAAAGTCTTACTGTGGTACGTTCCAATATGGTTACGGGACTTATAGAGGATGTCAGGGGTAATGATCTTTATCCGGTTGACTATCCGGGAAATAGAATAGAAGCTTATTCACAGAGCAGACTTGACAGCCTGCTTATAGAGGAAGATCGTCAGAAGTATATAGATGCATTTGATATGGAAAAGCTTTTAGAGCGTACAGAAAAAGGGCTTGGCCCGGCAACAATCGTGTGCTATTCAAGACGTGCTTCCGGCAGGCAGTGCTTTGTCAAATATTCAGGCTCGGCAAGCCGCAATCCGATAACCGGTAATATTGACGCTTTTGGTATCGAAACCGAGTACGATTCAGAGATGGTTAGTGAGGTAATGAATGAAAAAGTTCTTGCCGAACAATACGATATGATTACATATCTTGTAAGCGGATATTATGCCGTAACAATAGGTGATGCGGCGAATATTACAAAAGGCAGCATCTTCCCGAAAGAGCGAAACGGTATCTATATGGATTATGTCAATGACCAGGTTGGACCGGTGATAGCCGGAGATGATGATGAGAAAAGCGGAATCTTACAGGCACTTTCACTTGAGACTATAGAAGCTAAGCTTTTGAAGAGCGAGCCGTATACTGTAGATGTTCCTTGTATAATTGATGGTGAGATTTTCAACAAAAGATTCATGTTTTACACTGTGGATAGGGAGAAACATTTCTATCTGCTGCTGAAATCCGATGTGACGGATGTATTACGTGAACAAAGAGACCAAAATGAGCTTTTAGCTGGAGCGTTAGATGAGGCAGAG
>JAFTFE010000190.1 GCA_017449765.1 Lachnospiraceae bacterium
AATGGGAATAATATTGAAAAAAGGATATTAGAATATGTTATCGATAATATGGTTGATATAGCTTTAGCTATTTCAGAGGAGTATGATGAGGATGGTTTACATTTTTGTGGCGACCAAAGCTTCGATGTCAAGAGAATTGACAGGGATAAGGACGATGTATACAGGATAGAAGCTGAAGGGAAAATAGACAGGGAGTATATTGCTAACACTCAGGATGGACCAGATATTAGTGGTGATAGTGATAAAGTATGCTTTGAGTTTTTTGTTAATGTGGATGACAATGGACAGATGAGTTATTCTTTCCACACTGATGAAAATGGCAAGATTGATTTTGATAATACTTTTCTGGATTATAATGATTTTGATTGACATGAGTATCAAATGCCAGCTGAATGAAAAACAGCTGGCATTTTTGTATCCTTATTAACAATATAATAAAGGGGAATATGAAAAGTATTTTTGAAGGATTTTAAACTAATGATTTAATGACAATATAAGTCCCATTATATATAATAAGACCATGAAACTGTAGTTTGATGATCATATTATAATTGTAATGGAGGTTTTGTTATGGGAAAGCTTGAGGTCAAGGGAAGTGCCACAAAAACAGTAGATTATGATCTTATGAAGATCGAGCTTAATTTTCTTGCAAAGGAGGATACACCGGTTAAGGCATCAGAGAAGGTGATGCGGGAGTGTGAAGAGTTTTTGGCAATTCTTAAAAAGAGTGGATTTGATATATCATCCATCTCCTTAAAGAAGGACGAGGTCGATAAATATAATTATTTTTCTAATGATGATGATAAGGATTGTTACAGAGCAAATAGGATAATTGTGTTTGAAGCCAAGTTCGACATGAAGATAATCAATGATATTAGAGCCATTACACACAAGAGCAATGCTCAGGTCACCTTCAATGTTCAATACAGATTATCAAATGAAGGTACCATAAGGCAGGAGCTTATGGCTGAGGCATTAAAGGATGCAAAGAAACAGGCTGAGGTTATGGCAGCTGCTATAGACCAGAAGGTTGTTGGGTTGATATCGGCTAATAAGAATGCTGGTGATCCTGGTGCTGCTGAAGTGGGACAGGTGCTTTGTATGAGCCTTTGCTCTGAACAGGATATCGAAACATATGATAATTCAAATGAATTATCTTCATCCAATGAGACTTACACAGAAACTATCTATACAACATGGGAGATTGCGTAACAATTATATTAAGATAAGACATTAATTTAAAACTTTTCATGAAAAGGGTATGTATCATCAAGGTACATGCCTTTTATATTATTTCTGTGCCTGTTTGTTGAAATAGTTATTGACATGGCATATTGTGAAAAATATAATAATCAAGAAAAGTTTTTGCGCTTGAGCAACAAAGCAGATTTTTTAAATGAAAGCTTTTATCTTCTGTGGTCGCTTTGGGAAATTGCTTATTCAATAGAGTGGGGTTACGATAGATATTTGATATAATACCAAGGAGGAAATAACATGTACTATAATCAGGTGTTTAGTGCACAGAAAAAAGCTGAAGGAATATATAATTATGATTCAGATAATCTTGCAGAAAGCATTATTACAGAATATGATAATTATGTTGCCGGCATAAATACGAGCAGCAATACATTGCCTCATTTGTATAATGGGCTTGTTGTGGGCTATGTCCAGTCAGGGAAGACCATGAATTTTTGCCATGTGATCAATCGTGCGATTGATGATGGTTTTCAGCTTGTTGTGGTGATGTCAAGTAATAAAAATGATCTAAATCTACAGACAACTGACAGGTTAGCGGATGATATTGTTGGTTTTGTAAACCCTTCGGTTCATACAATCAGTAATTTTCAGGATTTTTTGGCTTTTCACAGTAATGGTAAGCAGCTTGCAGGCATAGCCTTATCCAGTGCGGTTCATCCTAATTATCAAGGACAATATCAATTTTCCGGAAGTAATATTACAAAACGTTCTCCAGAAATTTATTGGCTTACGGCTTGCGATAAAGGCGGTCTGAATCCCAAAAGACTAGTTGATTTTTCCATAACAAATGATAATTTTGACAAGTTTTATAATCATGATCCAAAGGGATGCTTTGTTGCTGTTGTGAAAAAGAATACAACCAGGCTGACGCTTCTGCATGATTTTCTGGCAAAATCCAGCGTTATACAGCAGCATAAGATAAAAGCGCTTTTTATTGATGATGAGTGTGATGAGATTACCGTTTCAGGACATACTAATCCTCTTGGAAAAGGAAGCCAGAATATAGGTGATATACAGAAGCTGTTTGAGACCACGCCATCAGATCCATGCCATAGCTTATATGTATCATATACAGCTACGCCGGTAGCTAATATATGTGTCAAGAATAGAAATAATACCAATATAGGTTTTCCTGATGACTTTATTAAGATCATGAATAAAGGTGCAGGATATTGTGGATTTGAGGCGTATAAAGAATATGAGCAAATAATTCAGGTAATTGATCCTGGTCAGAGTAATGAAGTTGATAATATTCAGGGTCTTGTAAATGGACAGCATTTATGGGCAGATTATCAAAATGCTACGCCGGTTTTGTTTTCTGCTATTTTGCAGTATGCATGGAACTGCAAAATATTTGAAGAAAGAGGTCTATGCAATAACTCTATGCTTGTACATACAAGTTCGAGAAAGGTTAATCATGGGGTTCTGAAACAATATATTGAAGATTTGCTGTGTGCCGTATCTGATGAATTGCTGAATGAATTAGATAATGTTTATAATAATGGCAATTATTATACTTCGGGGACTTCTCAGGCTGCTCAATATCCATTAATATCAGAATTAAACAATATATATATTGATATACAAAGAAAAATGGTACTTTGTAATAGAAATGGGTATTATAACAGACCGGAATTTAAAAAATGTGGAGTTAATGAATATCCTAACAGGAATCAATTTAGTCTAGCCTTTTTAAATGATATACTGAATTATATAATGCCGAATGGAATGGTAAGTGGAAAAAGTTATAATCCTAGTATTAAGCTTAATCCGGATGCCAATAAGATACTGGTTCTGGAGGTGAACAGTAATAACCAGAATCTGCTTCCTGCCGGAAAGAATTATATTGCAGTAGGAGGCAATAAGATTTCCAGAGGCCTGACATTGGAAAATCTTTCTGTAACTTATTTTACCAGAAGTACAATGGCAATAGACACATTGACACAGATGGCAAGATGGTTTGGTTACCGTATAGGTTATTTTGATATTTGCAGGCTTTATATTGATGATTATAGTGATATTGATGAGGCTTCAAATGTTGAGAAACAGCTTCATGAACAGATCATAAACCAGACTAAAAAGGGGTTGCGTGCTGAGGATATGCATCTGTATCTTGTCAAGAATAAAATAAATAATAAGATCCTGTCAAATAAGCAGGCATTGCAAACATATACATATGGAAAAGATAGCATAATTGTATTTGAAGCTGAGTATTTTTACTGGTCATTAAACAAAACGCAGAAAAACAGAAGCTATATTGATGATTTCTTTAATGAGCTTAAAGCTGATAACAGATTGCCAGAGCCCTCAGGCAATTATGGGTGGCTGAGGGTGCTGCCCAATGCAGGAGGGACGGCTAATACAAACAGAACATGGACGTGCTACGTTAAGGACGTGGATTACGTTCACATTAAAAAATTGTTTAATGATTATATGGCTGTTAGTGACAAGAATCCGAAAAAGCATAACCCTTATTTATTAGCTGTAGAATATTTGAATGCTATTGGCTTTAATGGTAAGGTTAATGTTCTGATTTCAGGCAGACAAAGTAATTCCTCAAATTATCCTGTGGGATGTTCTTTTGCAGATGATGTCTATAAAGTGAGCGGTAAGGCTATCAAGCAAACGGTTTCTAACAGTAACCGAAGCTTCCAAATTAATAAGTTTGGTGACAGTCCAGAGGATCTCCTTGTGGATTATCCAACACCACAAACGCTGGATGCGGATTTCAAATCACATACTAATGGAACGGCATTTGCGACCCAGCGGTCAGCCGGATATGCAGAGGCATGCAGGGAGCTGGGAGAAAGCAAACGGACACAGCCGCTTCTTATTATCACTCCTTTTGAAGTGAAAGGTGATAAAAATAATAATACATATTTATCTATGAGGCTGATCATTCCGGGTTCTATGAAGCAATGTACAGTCAACATTATATAGTAAAGCAGGAAATATGCATCATATATCTGGTATGATGCATATTTTTTAAATTAATTTTTATTTTTGCACTATTTTTGCATCACCCTGTGATAATATATATTGGTAATCTGATAATTAATAGTAATTGATGCAGCTGTAAAGGAGAATCATCATGAGATTATTACATACATCGGACTGGCATCTGGGCATGACCTTCAGGGGAGGTTTTTCTTATGCTGATGACCAGAGGCACTTTATCGATCAGATCTGTGAGATAGCAAAGGAGGAGAAGGTGGATGGGATCCTCCTGGCCGGGGATGTCTTTGACAAGAGTATAGCTTCCCAGGAAGGGCTTGCCATCTATAATGACAGCATGACCAGGATCTGTGGAGAGATGAAGATTCCGGTCTATCTCATAGCCGGGAATCATGATGGGGCAGAGAGGATATCCCAGTGCTATGAGCTGCTGAAAAATAGCGGTCTTTATATAGCCGGTTCACTGACTGCAGATGTTCAAGCTGTTAATGTCAATGACGTAGATATTTATATGCTGCCATGGATATCCACTGACAAGGTCAAGACTATCTATCCTGATGAGGCTGGCAACATTGATTCTATGGAGGACGCTTACAGAGTTGTCCTTGACAAATATCGTGAACATTTTGTGGAGGGGCATAAGAATATATTGATTGCCCATGCATTTATTGTGGATTCTGATACTTCAGTCAGTGACAGGGCTGCGGAGGTAGGCAGGGCTACAATGGTGAGCTCGAGTGTATTTGACGGTTTTGATTATGTGGCACTGGGGCATTTGCACGGTCCGCAGTATGTTAATGACAGGATAAGATACAGCGGTTCTCCTATGGCTTATTCCTTTGGGAAAGAGGAGAAGCAGGTTAAGAGTGTTACCATTATCGATACTGATGATATGTCAAAGACCGTAGTTCCTATAAAGCAGCTCCATAAAAGAATTACTCTTGAAGGAACCTATGAAGAACTGCTGAAGGGGGATTTTGGCGAAGATATATTGAAAGGGTATGTCCGTCTGGATGTGAATGACATATATGTGGGCCCGGCACTTTATGCAGCCCTTAGTGAAAAATACT
>JAFTFE010000191.1 GCA_017449765.1 Lachnospiraceae bacterium
TAAAGTGTACCCTTTGTCAAGGACAAATTTATAAAGCAGAACAGTTAATTGTCCTGAGTTGAAAAAGGTGATACAGGTACAGCTCCATCATAGGTGATAAGAGGGTAATGTCCTGTTGTTATGTAACTATAATATTCATTAGGTGAAAGTTTGGCAAGTTGCCACTGTCCCCGGTCGTTGTTGTAGTAATCAATGTAATCATCTATGATAGCCTTAGCATCTGCAAATGATTCAGCAAGGGCAATCTTATCCATGATTTCATCTTTCATATGACCGAAGAAACTCTCCTGTGGAGCATTATCCCAGCAGTTTCCGCGGCGTGACATGGACTGGCGGAGATGGTAGTCCTTAACGATTTCCCTAAACTTCTTGCTTGTATAATGGCAACCTTGGTCACTATGGATAAGGGTCTCATCATCAAGGGTGACACCATGGTTTTCAATAAGGATGTTTACTGTTTCGAGAACAAAGTCGAGTTCAAGAGATTCACTTAATACATGTGCCAGTATTTGCATTGTATATGCATCCTTGATGACAGATAGGTAAAAGAATACACCACAACATGGAATATAAGTAATATCCGTAAGAAGTACTTTTCGTGGACCGTGTTCCTTGAACTGCCGTTGCAGGAGGTTATCAGCAATCGCATCGGTTTTGATAGCTTTAGCCATGCGCCTATAGGGATTTGCTTTTCTAATGGGGCATTTAAGTCCGTATTTATGCATCAGACGCTGTATTTTCTTGGTGTTCATAATAATAGGCGGATTCATATGTAAAAGCCTCATATGGATGCCTCTGATGCCTTTATCATAGCCTCTGAATTGGTAGGCTTGGAGTATAAGTTCAAAATCAGCCTGATCCCTCGTTTCCTTTTCGGCACGTTTGTCAGAAGAGTGAAGCCAGTAATAATATCCGGATCTGGACACTCCGGCGATTTCACAAAGCTCACTTATGTTTTGTAGATTGCCTTCTTGAGAAATAATTTCATGGATGATTTCGTATTTTGAATTTGGTTTGTCCATAATTAAGTCCTCGGCTTTTTGTCGTTGTCCAGTTCTGTAATTTTTTTTAGGAACTCTACCTGCTGTCGTAGGTATGTCAGTTCACGTTGCATAGCAGCAACGGACTGTTGTGCAGGCATAGTGTTATAATCGGTGTTTTCAGGCATTTTAGCCTTGGTTTGGCATAGAGTCTCGATTAGTCCCTTGCCACTGTTAAGGCGATTCCTGAGACGACGTGGAAAGCTATAGACACGATTGGCACCAAGCACAGAGATATCATAGCCCATGCTGGCGAAGATTTCGGCGCTGGATTCACCGGCTTCATAGCGTGACAAAAATAGGTTTTGAAATTCAAGGGTGAACCAGATATGGTAATAGTCAACTTTACTGGTAAATGGATTGGCAGCGAGCTGTTCCATTTGTTCTTCAGTGAATTTTGATTTTGTGTAACGTTGATTCATAATTGATTACCTCCGTATTATTTGATTATACATCCATTTTTGGTATGCGAAAAGTGGCGTGTCCAGAAAATGGGGTTTTTGATAAAATACCGTGTCCAGAAAACGGGGATGTCACCAAAATGGTGTGTCCGAAATCTGGAAAATTTAGAAAGGGGAGTGTCCAGTTTATGGGATACAGTTTACTTGACAAAAGATGAGTAAAATTGTCACAATCCACAGACAGACAGACAGACAGACAGACATTAATGTAATTCTGCCCTTTTTTAACAATAATATAATGAAAATAAAGACAGTATCCGTAAGGTTTAATCAAATTGATATGATGTACCTTATGGGTGCTGTTTTTGTTTTATATTATAAAATATTTATTTCGTAAGCGCTCAATAAAATAGCGTATAGTTTGAACCTTGATAATTGAATATAATATAGACATTAGGTATAAAATGGTACCACTTTTACTTGCATTGTTTCTGAACTAGATCACTCCACGGAGCAAGAAATGCCAGTTCTTCATCGCTTGGATTTTCTGACGGATGATTCGTCAAAATAAAGTTAAGATACGCAAAAGGATTCAAGCCGTTGGCTTTAGCCATTTCAATCATCGTGTAACATATTGAACTGGATTCAGCACCCTTAACCGAATCCGCAAACAACCAGTTTTTGCGTCCAACAGTAAATGGTCTGATAGCATTTTCCGAGAGATTGTTTGACAAGCTGCATCGTCCGTCTTCAAGATATGTTTCAAGGAGAGTTTTACGATTTAACGTGTATTTTATGGCCTTGTCCAATCTTGAGTTTTTTACAGGATTTTGTTTATCAAGCCAATTCCAGAATGCGTCGATGACAGGTTTTTCCTTTTTTAGGCGATATTCTTTGCGTTCTTCAAAGGTATGATTTTTTTCTTTGGAGATTCGCTCATACTCAAAGAGTTTGTCACAGTATTCAACAGCCTGAACAGCTGGTTCATCAAGAGATTTTTCCTGTCCCTTAGGTATTGCATCAATAAAAGCGCGGCGTATATGAGCCCAACAACAGCACCTTTTAATTTTAGGCAGGTCATTATAACCCTGATAACCGTCTGTCTCAAGGTATCCTTCAAACCCATTAAGGAATTCTTCTGCATTATATTTAGCACGGGTTTGCGTATATTTATAAATGATTATTGGTGATCCACCATCTTCACCGGTTCTGTAAAGCCACATAAATGAGGTTGTTTCCGGATTTCGTTCAGGTTCTTTTAGTACCTGTATCCGTGTCTCATCAGCCATAAGGAATTTGCGTTTTATCAGTTCACGGTGGAAAAATTCATACAATGGTTTCAGATAATGATCTGCACAATAAATAATCCAGTTTGCAAGAGTAGCTCTGGAAAGTGATACACCATGCTGTGTCATCCAGTCCTTTTCGATTCTGTAAAGGGGCATGGCATTATTATATTTCTGATACATTACCCATGCAACTGAAGGAGCTGACGCCGGTGAATGTGGTATAAGTGGAGCCGGAGCTTTTGTTTTAATTATGACACCTTTTTCAAATCCGGTTTCCGCCTTACAACATGGTTTACATGCATATGATACCGTATAATATCTTACGATTTCCATCTGCGCAGGAATATATGTTATCTCTTCGCGTACGAGTTCCTTCCCTATTTCTTCAAGCTGTCCGCCGCACTGAGGGCAGACACGTTCAGATTCAGGGATTTCGAGAACAACATCACGAACCGGAAGATTGGCATACTTATCCTTATTTGTCTTTTTTGCTTTACGGGTATGTGTTTGGATTTCTATGACTTCATCGGGCTCTCCGGCATCAGGATCAGCTTCATTTTCAGCTTCATCAAAAAGGCATAGCTGATTTGGATTGGACACTTTTTTCTCACTTGATTTACCAAAAAGCTTTTTTGTGAGATATTCTATCTGTTCCTGCATTAAAGCCTCTCTTTTCTGACTTTCCTGCAGGCTCTTATTTAGCAAAGATATGGTTTCGTTAAGCTGTGAGATTGTATCCTTTAATTCTCTAATCTGGATTAGATTCGGATTCTGTGCCATTATAAAACCTCCGATTTGGTATACACTGATTATACCAAATATAAGAGCTTTTATCTACTGACAAAGTGACGAAAATAAAGATAGAATCTACCGTCACAGGCTTTATTTGGGGCGTTTGTAAAATGTTGCACAATGTAACATTCGAAATAAATCAGGAGGCTTTAATAGCTTTAGGCTGCTCTATATCAAGCCCTGACATCAGCCAATCAAACTCACGCCAGGTAAGACTTCGGGTCTCTTCTTTATTACGTGGCCAACGATATCTGCCTTCCACGGAAAGTCTTTTGTACAGTAAAACAAATCCATCCGGTTCCCACATAAGAAGCTTGATCCTGTCGCAGCGTCTTCCACAGAAAAGAAACAGATTTCGGGACATGGGATTCATATGAAGTTCATTCTGTACTATGGCTGATAGCCCATCGATTGATTTACGCATATCGGTATAGCCGCAAACGATATATATCTTGTCTGCATTTGTGATGTCTCCGATCATACCGTGCCTCCTATCAGCTTAAGTATATATGAGAGTACGGAAATATTTATTTCATTGCTTACCTTTATGGTTATGCTACCTGCAACAATCTCCATCGTATATGATGAAGATGATACCTGTTGTTGTTTAACATCCGAAATATTATCTGGAATGATACTAATCGGAACAATGTCCGGTTTAGTGTTGGATGTCAGGTTGATTTCCTTTGATGTAATCTTTGATGGTTCAGGCAATTCACATGCAGCTTTTCTTAATCTTAAGATGGCATTATAGAATGAGGAACGGGATATCCCTTTCATCCTGCACCAGTCCATATCTGTCATACCGCTTTGCCTGCATTCGGTTATCAGTTCCATCCACTGCTGCTTATTTCTGTACTTAGACATGATCTTACCTCCGAAGTGGGAAAATTTGGTACTAAAATGTAACCATTGTCTATATGATATTCAATTACCAAGGTTCAGTAAATACACGGTATTATTAAGCGCTTACATATTTTCTATAAATGTTAGCATTTTGATTATACTATTGCTCATTTATATCTTTAATATAAGCTAAATATCCATTAATTGAGTCTAACTCTATTTCTTAATTAATTCCCAAAAGATACAATACGATTACATTTTCCTGTACGGTCTCAATCTTATTTAATCCTGATAGTTGCATATTAATTCTTGATGTAACCTCCTTCTTCGTAAGTAAATTGCTTATTCTTAAGCTCTGTATTTCGAATACTATTTTTTCAATAAATAATAAAATTTATTAGTCATTTTATATTCCCATTATGTAAAAATTAATTTAAATTAGGTAAGTAAAGTAGGAACACGAAATATTACACACCTTTATATTATACCTCGAATATATTATTATAGATTTCTCAAAACACATTTCATTATAAGAATAATTATTTTTAGTTTTCCACAGAAAAGAACAAAAAACTAAGGTTACATAATTCGTCTCCAACATTAAAAATAGTAAGGTTTTCCATATTTCATTATTTTTTTTAATAATACATTTCTATGTTCTTGATAATATTCATTAAGAAAAGCATCCTTAATTCTCTTCATTTCATCAAGTGTATATTTTGTCAATCCGTACTCAGAACATGCAAAAATATGATCTTCTGTTCTATACTCTTTCTT
>JAFTFE010000019.1 GCA_017449765.1 Lachnospiraceae bacterium
ATGAGTATCACCAATATTATAGTTAACACCGGAATAGTAGAGGACTCTCTCTGTAAGAGTAGTCTAACCAGCATCAAAATTACCCATAATACCGATGTTTCTGGTTCTATCTAGTGGATATTCTCTTCCAGCCAAGGTATTTGCCTCCTTATTTTTTTCGATACGTTCTGTAAGCCATTCTGCTATGGCTTTACCTTAGTAAATATAATATACAGAATGTTTTAGCACTAGAATCTGTAGTGAGCAAAAGCCTTGTTTGCTTCTGCCATCTTGTGCATATCTTCTTTCTTCTTTACTGATGCACCGGTATTGTTTGCTGCATCAAGAAGCTCTTTCGCAAGTCTTTCTTCCATAGTCTTCTCACTTCTTGCACGTGAGTAAGTAGTTAACCAACGAAGTGCTAATGCCTGTCTTCTGTCAGGTCTGACTTCGATAGGTACCTGATAAGTAGCACCACCGATACGTCTTGCTTTAACCTCGAGTGCAGGCATAACATTGTTCATAGCCTCCTCGAATACCTCTAAAGCATCCTTGCCTGATTCCTCGGCAACACGCTCAAATGCGCCGTAAACGATCTTCTGAGCTACACCCTTCTTACCATCTAACATAATGTTGTTGATAAGCTTGGTAACCACTTTATTATTATATATAGGGTCTGCTAATACATCCCTCTTTGCGATATGTCCTTTACGTGGCACGTTTCTTCCCTCCTTAATTATTTAATTAATTCAACGGTACTCACATCCTTCTCAATAATAACAAACCCGTTACATTTTGTTAATGAGCATTGTAAAGATGTGTTCGTGCGGAAATTGCTTATATTTATATGAAAACATAACCTACTTTTCGCACATTTTTAGTTTTTGAAAATCACGCTGCTATCTACTTAGCATCCTTTGGACGCTTAGCACCATACTTAGAACGAGCCTGACGTCTCTTAGCAACACCTGCTGTATCAAGAGTACCTCTTATAATATGGTATCTTGTACCAGGTAAGTCTTTTACTCTTCCGCCACGAACTAATACAACGCTGTGCTCCTGAAGGTTGTGTCCCTCACCAGGAATGTAGCTTGTTACCTCGATTCCGTTTGATAAACGAACTCTG
The DNA here is from genome assembly GCA_017449765.1 of Lachnospiraceae bacterium. Classification (GTDB taxonomy): domain Bacteria; phylum Bacillota; class Clostridia; order Lachnospirales; family Lachnospiraceae; genus Coprococcus_C. Next base: position 1,106 of record JAFTFE010000019.1, read on the forward strand.
GCGATCTTTCTCATAGCTGAGTTAGGCTTCTTAGGTGTAGCTGTCTTAACTGCAGTACAAACACCTCTCTTCTGTGGTGAAGCTGTATCTGTAGGCTTCTTCTTGAGTGAGTTGTAGCTTCTTAAAAGTGCAGGTGCAGTAGACTTCTTCTCTACAGTCTGTCTTCCTTTTCTAACTAACTGGTTAAAAGTTGGCATGTTTTCACCTCCGATTCTTTTATAAATTCTTTGTCTATTATAGACACATACGATGCGAAATAATCAGAAAACCTCTGATTTACGCACACTTTGATATTATATTATCAAGTTTTTCCAATGTCAACAGTTTTTTCATTATATATTCCAAAATAAAAGGAAATAATTCATTGACATTTATCATCGTCATACCTATAATCTTATTATGAAAGTAAAAATATGTCGAATATCATTTTTCTTTCATCTTACATAAGATATCCAATTAATAAAATTGTAGTATGAAATGTATTTAATCAGGGAGCCGAAAGGGACTATGCAAAGCCGCCGGACTACATATGAAAGGGGCTGGTGTCAATGATTACATTTGCTGATTTATTTCAATTTGTAATTATGCTTTGTGCTGTGATAACTCTTGTTATTTATGCTTATAAACACAAAAAATAGTACCCTCTGCTTTCCCGGCGTGGGTACTATTTTTAGCAACTCAAGTCGCCAGCGGCTGGCCGTATCCCAGCGTTCGGCTCTCTTGTTAAATACATTGTATGCTACAATTTTATTTTTGTCAACTCCAACAACATAAAAAACATTTTTTATCATGCGACCAGGCTCTCCATTTTCTTATCTAACTAATGTAATACCTAAATATGTATATATATCCAAAATTAAGCCATAATACAGACATAAAGTTAAACTAAACCATTTCATAATAAATACTTAATAAAGCTTAAGCCAATATCAAAAAAATATCTGCTACAATTTTTTTGTAGTGAATTTATAGAAAAATCAGATATAGAATATTGAAAACAAAAAATATTACATCTGGCTATAACAAGGAGGATAAGATGGATAATTCATATTATGATACCAAGAAGGAATTCAAGCGTAAGCAAAGACGCAAAAGGCGTATGATGCACAATATACGTGTATTACTGTTATATATAGTAATATCAGCTACATTAATACTGCTGTCAATAAAAGGCATACGGGCATTAATTGACAAATATCTGCCCGATTCCAATATATCTTCACAGGAAGCCACACCTGTTATGGAATACAATATATCGGATAACTCATCTGATGCAAAATCCAATACTGACAACTTCAATATATCAGATTATGACACATCAGAAATACCTGAGCAATTATTAGAGCTTATGGAGAAGCATCCCGAAACAAAAGATTTTGTATTAAATTACCCTGAATTAAAAGATGCTTCCTTCTCCCTCGATATAAGTAACGAAATAACTGCAGGTGAAATCCCGCTTTTTATACAATGGGACAAAAGATGGGGATATAAGCATTATGGTGATGATTTCTTTGCCTTGACAGGCTGCGGACCAACATGTCTTTCAATGGTAGTCTGCGGTCTGGGCGGTGATACCTCATATAATCCTTATGCTGTAAGCGAGCTTATGGAAGCAAACGGATATTACGAATACGGCTCAGGCTCATTATGGACTATGATGACCGACGGGGCATCCCTGATAGGACTTAACGGAGAAGAGATATCCTTAGACAAATATGTAATCTACAACCACTTAAGCAGTGGACAACCTATAATATGCAGTATGCGTGAAGGCGACTTCACCGAAACAGGTCACTTCATCGTATTAACCGATATTGATTCAGACTATAATGTAACCGTAAATGACCCAAACAGCATTGAAAACAGCAGCCACACATGGTCACTTGAATATATAATGCCCCAGATAAAAAATCTCTGGAGTTTTACACTGAAATAAAAAAATACCGTTCTAAAATCATATTTATTTGATTTTAAGAACGGTATTTTTTATTACTTATTTAACACCATACCAGCCTATGCCTTCACCTTTCCAACCAACACTTTCAAGCCAATCATTTTCATCCTTACTGGTAGTATAGTTATGACTTCCTGCCTTGGCATTCGGATTATATTGTCTGTATAACGGTACAGACTGTGCATCATCTGAATACCAGCCGATACCCTCATATTTCCATCCAACATTTACAAGATTATTCTTCTCGTCTTCATTTGCAGTATAGAAGTGCTCTCCGCTATTCGGGTTGTAGAGGCGGTACATCGGAGAAGTAGCTATATAATATTCATATTCTGTCACAATTGGCTTATCATCATATTCTCCGTAAATTATAGTTGAAGTTTTAATTACATCACCATCACTATCATTATCATAGTTACTGTCTTGTGTAACATCACCATTATAATCTATAGTTGTCCATCCTATTAAGTTTCCGTTATCATCATATTTAAATGTACTGTAACTATAGTAATTAGATTCTTCATCAAAACTAATAGCATATGCAGTATGTTTTGTCAGATTTTCATTTGAATCATATTCATTTTTATAAAACCAATCCCCACTACCACCAGATGAATACACAAGATTTTTATTGGAATCATATTCATAACTAGTTTTATAAGAATTATAATAATAGGGATCATCGTAATCAGGATCAACATAATTATAATCACAATCACCGTAATAATGTTTACAAAGTATTAATTCTCCATCCGGATCATATTCATAGATTTCATATACACCTAAATACCCACTTTGGTCATAGTAAATATATTTTTCCTCATTTTCATCATATTCAATTATTACATACTGTTTTACACTTCCATCAGCATTATAAGTTGATATTTTTTTTAATTTCTTATTCTCATCATATTCACATTCGCTAAAACTATCAATATTTCCATTTTTGTCATAATGTGTATATTTAATTTCATTTCCATCTTCATTATATTCATCAATATAATGCTCCCCATCAGGATAATAACATTTCAGTTTCTTAATAGTTTTTGTAGTTTTTAATTTGAGTGAAATATCTGCATCATAAGGATGTACATTAAATTGTTCACTTTTATATAATTCGTCTGTTATTAAATTAAAATCTATCATATTTATATCCGATTTATTATTATTATATTCTTCCGTATTTTCAGAAGCCTCCGTTGCTCCATCCTCCTCAAGTTCTTCTGCAGATACATCAATCTTAGCAAAACCACTTCCTGTCAGAAGCAATGCACAGCATAATGCTGCTGCCACTATTTTTTTTAATTTCATTATAATCCCTCCCATTTTATATACTAATTATAGTCACGACTATTAATAGTCAGTATCATTATAGACTATTTTTAGTTAGTATGTCAATAGATAACCAGCAAACGGAAGGTGATGTAAATTGATAGTTTATGATAGGCTTTGGGAAACCATGAAGAAAAAAGGCATAAGTAAATATTACTTAACTGCAAAATGCGGTTTAAGTCCATCACTTATAACAAGATTAAAAAGAAATCAATCAATTAGAATGGATACAATAAATACTCTATGTGAAATTCTTGATTGTAATATAGAAGATATAGCAGAATACAAAAAAGACTAATTCTGCATCAATATAAATTTCTAACAATAATCATAATCGATAATATATAGCTCAAACATCACAATTCATTTGTGATGTTCGAGCTGATATGATAAATTCAGTTCATTAGCAAGTGGATATACAGGGTGTAAGAGAACCGTTAAAAAACGCGGGTACTTTAAGACAAGAAAAAGGATATGGACATTTTAGACTTAAGTAATTTATTTAAGTATAAAATGTCCATATCCCATTTTCTTGGATTATTAGTATCCCTTGCGTTTTTTACCGAGTGAGAACGAGTTCTCGACACCCTGTATGTTCACGCAGATAAGAACTAAATTTATCATATCCTTAATGTGAAAATATCTTGATTATCTTTATTCTTCATCCGTAGTAGTAGCTGTCTCAACAGTCTCTACTGCATCAGTCTCATCAAAATCTTCTGACACATTGAAGCTTTCATCTTCTACTGATACATCTTCATCACCTGACTCATCATCATATGCATCTGCAAAAGCTTTTGTTCTTATACCTGTATCAAGCTTAACACTACGGTATCTCTTCATACCGGTACCGGCCGGTATAAGCTTACCGATAAGAACATTCTCCTTAAGACCGATAAGTGGATCAACCTTGCCCTTAATTGCCGCATCCGTAAGAACCTTTGTAGTCTCCTGGAAGGATGCTGCTGAAAGGAATGAATTCGTAGCAAGAGATGCCTTAGTGATACCAAGCATAACCTGAGTACCTACTGCAGGCTTCTTACCTTCTTCTTCAAGCATCTCGTTAATCTCTGCAAAATCAAGAACATCAACCAAAGTGCCCGGAAGATAATCTGTATCTCCGCTTTCTTCAATTCTTACCTTCTTAAGCATCTGTCTTACGATAACCTCAATATGCTTATCGTTGATATCAACACCCTGAAGTCTGTAAACTCTCTGAACTTCACGAATCATATAATCCTGTACAGATCTTATACCCTTAATCTTAAGAATATCATGCGGATTAACAGAACCTTCTGTAAGCTCATCTCCTGCTTCAAGTATCTGTCCATCCTGTACCTTGGTTCTTGAACCATAAGGGATAAGATATGCCTTTGATTCTCCGGTTTCTTTGTTAGTAATTACAACTTCACGTTTCTTCTTAGTCTCTCTTAATTCAACCTCGCCACCAAACTCTGCTATTATAGCAAGTCCCTTTGGCTTTCTTGCCTCAAATAACTCCTCTACTCTCGGAAGACCCTGAGTAATATCATCACCGGCAACACCACCTGTATGGAAGGTACGCATTGTAAGCTGTGTACCCGGCTCACCGATTGACTGAGCTGCGATAATACCTACAGCCTCACCAACCTGAACAGGCTGACCTGTAGCCATGTTAGCACCATAACACTTAGAGCATATACCAAGATGTGACTTACAGGTAAGAATAGTTCTGATTTTAAGCTTAGAATCCTGTCTTAACTCACCATCTACCGTAAATGGAACGCCATTCTCGTCAACACCGTTTTTGATAATATTTGCTGCTCTCTTAGGAGTAATCATATGATTCTTCTTAACAATCATATTGCCGTCTTTGTCAAATACACTCTCTGCAGCATAACGACCTGTAATTCTATCTTCAAACTTCTCAACGACTTCTTTGCTGCCGTTGTAGATAGCCTGTACATACATACCAGGTTTCTCATCTGTCTCCTCACAGCAGTCAACCTCTCTAATGATAAGATCCTGTGATACATCAACCAGACGACGGGTAAGGTAACCTGAGTCTGCTGTACGAAGTGCTGTATCAGAAAGACCTTTACGAGCACCGTGTGCTGATATGAAGTATTCCAAAACGTCAAGACCCTCACGGAAGTTTGACTTGATTGGGAGCTCGATAGTACGACCTGTAGTATCTGCCATAAGTCCACGCATACCTGCAAGCTGTTTGATCTGCTGATCAGAACCACGGGCACCTGAATCTGCCATCATATAAATGTTATTGTACTTGTCAAGACCGTCAAGAAGCGCCTTAGTAAGCTTCTTATCAGCTTCTTCCCAAACCTTTACAACTGCCTTATATCTTTCCTCATCAGTCAAAAGACCTCTTGAGTATGTCTTATTAAGTTTATCAACAACCTGCTGTGCATCTTCAAGAATTTCTTTCTTTGCAGCAGGAACTGTCATATCTGAAATTGATACGGTTATTGCTCCTCTTGTAGAGAACTTATAACCCATTGCCTTGATATCATCCAATACCTCGGCAGTCTTGGTAGCACCATGAATATTTATACACTTATCAAGGATTTTTTTCAAATCCTTCTTACCTACGTGGAAATTAATCTCAGGTTCTAACATATCCTCAGGATTTGTTCTGTCCACAAATCCTAAATCCTGCGGAATAATCTCATTGAAGATAAGTCTTCCGAGTGTACAGTCAATCATCTTAGTTATCTTTTCTCCGTCCGGAGTAACGATTGACTTTTCTACCTTTATTCTCTGATGGAGCGTAATCTGACCATTCTCATAAGCAAGCATAGCGCGGTTTACGCTCTTAAATCTCGGTTCAATAAAGTTCTTGGCCGTACTTACAATATCCTTATAGAATACTGTCGCCTTGTCCTTGGACATCTTGGATACAACCTTAACCTTTACTATATCAGTAGCTGCAACCTTACCGTCCTGACAATCCTTAAGAAGATTAGCCAAATTCTTCTTCTCATCCTTAGATTTATATTCCTTGACAATATTGGCTTCTGCTAACTCTTCCTCAGAAAGTTCTGCGTACTTCTCCATAGTAAGATAGTAGATACCAAGTACCATATCCTGTGAAGGAACGGCAACAGGACCACCATCTGAAGGCTTAAGCAGGTTATTAGGTGAGAGTAAAAGGAATCTACACTCAGCCTGCGCCTCAACTGAAAGAGGAAGGTGCACTGCCATCTGGTCACCATCAAAGTCTGCATTATAAGCTGTACATACAAGTGGATGAAGCTTAATAGCCTTACCTTCTACAAGGATTGGCTCAAATGCCTGAATACCAAGTCTGTGAAGTGTAGGGGCACGGTTAAGCATAACCGGATGCTCCTTGATAACCTTCTCAAGCACATCCCACACTTCAGGCTTATCGAGTCTTTCAACCATCTTCTTTGCTGCCTTTATATTATTTGCAAAACCTGTACCAACTAATTCCTTCATAACAAATGGCTTGAATAACTCAATAGCCATCTCCTTAGGAAGACCGCACTGGTATATCTTAAGCTCAGGTCCTACGACGATAACCGAACGTCCGGAATAGTCAACACGCTTACCTAAAAGATTCTGACGGAAACGTCCCTGCTTACCTTTAAGCATATCCGAAAGAGACTTAAGTGCTCTGTTACCAGGGCCAGTTACAGCACGACCACGTCTTCCGTTGTCAATAAGAGCATCAACAGCCTCCTGGAGCATTCTCTTCTCATTACGAACTATAATATCAGGTGCTCCAAGCTCAAGTAATCTCTTAAGACGATTGTTACGATTGATTATTCTTCTGTATAAGTCATTCAAATCAGATGTTGCGAATCTGCCGCCATCCAACTGAACCATAGGTCTGATATCAGGAGGAATAACAGGAACAACGTCCATTATCATCCATTCAGGTCTGTTGTTAGAGCTCTTGAAAGCTTCGATAACCTCAAGTCTCTTAATGATTCTTGCTCTCTTCTGACCTGATGATCCTTCCAATTCCTCTCTTAAATCTTTGGACTCCTTATCCAAATCTATCGCTGAAAGAAGCTCCTTAATAGCCTCAGCGCCCATTCCTACACGGAACTTATTTGCACCGAAATCCTCTTCTGCCTTACGATATTCCTGTTCATTTAATATCTCCTTGTATGCGAGTGTTGTTTCACCCGGATCAAGTACGATATATGAAGCAAAATACAAAACCTTCTCAAGAAGTCTCGGTGATATGTCAAGCATAAGTCCCATACGGCTTGGTATACCCTTGAAATACCATATATGAGATACAGGTGCTGCAAGTTCGATATGTCCCATACGCTCACGTCTTACGGCAGCCTTAGTTACCTCGACACCGCAGCGGTCACATATTACGCCCTTAAAACGAATCTTCTTGTACTTACCGCAATGACACTCCCAATCCTTGCTTGGTCCAAAGATTTTCTCACAAAACAAACCATCTTTTTCCGGTTTTAAAGTTCTATAATTAATAGTCTCCGGCTTAGTTACTTCGCCTCTTGACCACTCTCTGATTTTCTCAGGAGATGCGAGTCCTATTTTAATTGCATCAAAGCTTATAGCCTGATCCTGCATTGCATCATTATTTATAGCTGACATCCTTTAATCTCCTTTCGTTACACTTCATCACTATCATAATCATCTGAGTAGCTGTCATCATAATCATCATAGTCATCGCCGTAATCATCAGACAATGATGTAAGCTCATCATTTTCATCAATTCCACTATAGCCCTGTGATTCCAAATCCTCGTTGTAATTTGAGTTATCACCTTCTATTACGGATTTCAAACTCTCATCGCCATAATCATAGGTATCACCCAAATCAACCTCTGAACCGTCATCAGTAAGGACTTTGACATCAAGTGCCAATGACTGGAATTCTTTAAGAAGTACCTTAAAGGACTCAGGTATTCCCGGAGAAGGAATATTATCACCTTTTATGATAGCTTCATAAGTCTTAACACGTCCTGATATATCATCAGACTTAACGGTAAGTATCTCCTGAAGAGTATATGATGCACCATATGCCTCAAGAGCCCAAACCTCCATCTCACCGAATCTCTGTCCACCGAACTGTGCTTTACCACCGAGCGGCTGCTGGGTAACCATACCATAAGGACCGGTCGAACGTGCATGAATCTTATCATCTACAAGATGATGAAGCTTCAGATAATGCATAAATCCAATAGTTACAGGAGAATCAAATTCCTCACCTGTTCTACCGTCACGAAGTCTAACTTTACCTGTCCTGTTAATCGGAACACCCTTCCACTCTTCTCTGTGGTCTCTGTTCTCATACAGATAATCCATTACTTCCTTATCGGTGTCATTCTTATACTTCTCATAGAAAGTCTCCCAATCCTCATTGACATAATCATTAGCCATATCAAGAGCGTTCATAATATCATGCTCATTAGCACCGTCAAATACAGGAGTTGATACCTTGAAACCTAATACATTTGCAGCAAGTCCCAAGTGAAGTTCAAGTACCTGTCCGATGTTCATACGTGAAGGAACACCCAAAGGATTAAGAACTATATCAAGCGGTCTTCCGTTTGGTAAGAATGGCATATCCTCTACAGGAAGGATACGCGAGATAACACCCTTGTTACCATGACGACCAGCCATCTTATCTCCGACTGATATCTTTCTCTTCTGTGCTATATAAACTCTTACTGTCTTATTTACTCCCGGAGGAAGTTCATCACCATTCTCCCTTGTAAATACCTTTGTATCCATAATTACTCCGTATGCACCATGTGGTACACGAAGCGATGTATCTCTAACCTCTCTTGCCTTCTCACCGAATATGGCTCTTAAAAGTCTTTCCTCTGCAGTAAGCTCTGTCTCTCCCTTAGGAGTAACCTTTCCTACCAATATATCTCCGGCACGAACTTCTGCACCGATACGAATTATACCGTTCTCATCAAGGTCTTTTAATGCATCTCCCGCAAGTCCGGCGAGGTCTCTTGTAATTTCCTCACGTCCAAGCTTGGTATCTCTTGCCTCAACCTCATACTCTTCAATATGAACAGAGGTATATACATCCTCATGTACAAGTCTTTCACTGAGAAGTACAGCATCCTCATAGTTATAACCCTCCCAGGTCATAAATCCGATAAGAGGATTCTTTCCAAGTGCAAGCTCACCGCCTGCCGTCGAAGCACCATCCGCTATAACCATACCGGCAGTTACTTTATCACCGCGCTTTACGATAGGTCTCTGGTTCATACAGTTACCCTGGTTACTTCTGTCAAATTTTATAACATGGTACTCATCTTTAGTACCGTCATCACATTTTACAACTATCTTCTCACTCGAAGAAATCTCTACCACACCGTCTCTTTTGGCAACTATGCAGACACCTGAGTCAACTGCTGCCTTAGACTCCATACCTGTTCCGACAATCGGTGACTCGGTATTAAGAAGAGGTACAGCCTGACGCTGCATGTTTGAACCCATAAGAGCTCTGTTAGCATCATCATTTTCAAGGAAAGGTATCATGGATGTTGCTACCGAGAATACCATCTTAGGAGATACATCCATAAGGTCAACCTTTGACTTAGGAAACTCGGTAGTATCTTCTCTAAAACGTCCTGATACATTATTATTAACGAAATGGCCCTTATCATCAAGCGGCTCATTTGCCTGTGCAACTCTGTAATTATCTTCCTCATCAGCAGTAAGATATATTACCTCATCCGTTACTATAGGATTGGAAGCATCAGTCTTATCAACCTTTCTGTAAGGAGCCTCGACAAAGCCATACTCATTAATTCTTGCATAGGTAGCAAGAGAGTTGATAAGTCCGATATTAGGACCTTCAGGAGTCTCGATAGGACACATTCTTCCGTAATGTGTATAGTGAACGTCTCTTACCTCGAAACCTGCTCTGTCTCTTGACAGACCACCTGGACCAAGAGCCGAAAGACGTCTCTTATGAGTAAGCTCTGACAATGGATTGTTCTGATCCATAAACTGTGATAACTGAGAGCTTCCGAAGAACTCTTTAACCGCAGCAGTTACCGGCTTAATATTAATAAGTGACTGAGGTGTAATGCTGTCAATATCCTGTGTTGTCATTCTCTCTCTGACAACTCTTTCAAGTCTTGACAGACCGATTCTGTACTGGTTCTGAAGTAATTCTCCGACCGCTCTTATACGTCTGTTACCTAAGTGGTCGATATCATCGGAATTACCGATACCATATTCAAGATGTATATTATAATTAATGGAAGCTAATATATCTTCCTTGGTTATATGCTTAGGGATAAGCTCACTTACAGATGCAGCTACCGCCTTCTTTAAATCCTCCTCATCCTCATATTCTTCAAGGAGTTTCTCAAGAACAGGATAATAAACATCCTCGGTTATGCCTGCTTCTCTTGGATCAAAACCTACATATCCGGACATATCTACTACCATATTGGAAAGGACTTTTACATTCTTTTCCTCTGTCTGTACCCAGACATAAGGAACTGCCGCATCCTGTATAGCCTTAGCATCTTCGGCGGAAACCTTGGTTCCTGCCTCATACATTACCTCTCCCGTGCTTGGATCGGTAACATCTTCAGCAAGCGTGTAGCCTGCAATTCTTCTTCTCAGGGCGAGTTTTTTATTGAATTTGTATCTGCCGACCTTAGCAAGGTCATATCTTCTGGCATCAAAGAACATACTGTTGATAAGACTTTCCGCATTCTCAACAACCTCAGGTTCACCCGGTCTTATCTTCTTGTATAATTCAATCACACCACCTTCATAATCTGTAGATACATCCTTCTCAAGGCTGGCAAGTATCTTTGGCTCATCACCGAACAAATCCAGTATTTCCTGATTTGTACCTATACCAAGTGCTCTGATAAGTACAGTTACCGGAACCTTTCTTGTTCTGTCAACGCGCACAAAGAACACATCATTAGAGTCAGTCTCATACTCTAACCATGCACCACGATTAGGAATTACGGTAGATGAATAAAGCGTTTTACCAATCTTATCATGACCGATTGCATAATATATGCCCGGTGAACGAACCAACTGGCTTACTATAACTCTCTCCGCACCATTTATAACAAACGTGCCTGTCTCAGTCATGAGAGGTAAATCACCCATAAAAATATCATGCTGAGCAATCTCACCTGTCTCATTGTTACGAAGATGTACATTTACCTTGAGTGGAGCTGCATATGTTGCATCTCTTTCCTTACATTCTTCAATAGAATACTTTACATCATCCTCGCAAAGCTGGAAATCTACGAATTCTAAGCTTAACTGTCCGGTGTAATCCGTAATCGGAGAAATATCCCTGAACACTTCTTTCAAGCCTTCATCCAAGAACCAATGATATGAATCTTTCTGCACTTCAATAAGATTTGGCATATCAAGGACTTCTTTCTCTGTCGAAAAGCTCATTCGCATTCCTCTTCCTGATTTTACAGGACGCATTCTGTACTTTTTCATTGACACATTTCACCCCTTGAATTTATTTTATGGCAAACCTTGCCATAATAATGACATTATATTACTTTATCACAAACAGATTTTAGTGTCAAGGATGGATTTTTGAATTTAAGAAATATTTTTTAGATAGAAAAACCGGCTTGGCAAAAAAGCCAAACCGGTAAAAATTATATCGTCTGTTATTACTTAAGAGTAACCTTAGCACCCTCAGCCTCAAGCTTAGCCTTGATATCCTCAGCCTCTTCTTTAGAAGCACCTTCCTTAAGTACCTTAGGAGCGCCGTCAACAACGTCCTTAGCTTCCTTAAGTCCAAGACCTGTAGCATCTCTAACAACCTTGATAACCTTAACCTTGTTAGGACCTACCTCTGTAAGTTCTACATCAAATGAATCCTTCTCTTCTGCTCCGCCTGCTGCGCCGTCTGCTCCGCCTGCTGCTGCAACTACAACACCGGCTGCTGCAGATACACCGAATTCTTCCTCACATGCTTTTACTAAATCATTTAACTCTAATACTGATAAACCTTTGATAACTTCAATAATTTCCTGAGTTGTCATTTTTAAATTCCTCCTAAATTCTGATTACTGTTCGAATGACTTTCTTCTATTATTAATCATTCAATATTTATTAACTATCTTTTATCATTTATAAAAATGATATGCGGCTTGTTCTAAGCCTCCTTTGACTCTGCAATCTGCTTGATAACACGAGCAAAGTTTGCAATAGGTGACTGGATACTTCCAAGGAACTTGGATATAAGTTCATCTCTTGAAGGTATGGTAGCTATTGTGTTTATGCCCTTAGCATCATAGTAAGTACCCTCTACAATACCTGACTTAATCTCAAGCGCCGGATTCTCCTTTGCGAACTTAGCAATTACCCTTGCTGCTGCTGTAGCATCTGTCTTAGATACTGCAACTGCTGTTGGTCCTTCAAGATCATCCTTGATTGAATCAAACTCTGTACCGTCGATAGCAAGCTTAACCATTGTGTTCTTATATACCTTGTATATAACACCTTCTTCTCTTAAGGTCTTACGAAGCTTAGTATCCTGTTCAACAGTAAGTCCACGATAATCAACTAATACAACTGTCTTTGCGTCTTTGAGATTCTCTTTA
>JAFTFE010000020.1 GCA_017449765.1 Lachnospiraceae bacterium
CATCATAGGCAGTAATCCCCCTTATTAAGATACAATAATTATACCATAAAAACGGCTTGAAATCCAGTGTTTATAAGGGATTACGGCAAATTTATATAAGAAAAATCAGGGGTGTTGCCCCTGACTTTGTCTACAGTCTGAAATGCTGCGAAATAAATCGCAGCATTTTTAGTATCAGATACAAAACTATGGAGTTGGAGTTGTAGTTGGCTCTTCTCCAACTATTGCATATGTTTCCTTAACTTTTGACGTATCCTTTTTATTTGACTTATCCCATGATGAACCATCAAATATTATAGGATCTGTCATTCCTGTCTCCTGATACATTACGTAATTTATAGTATATGAAGAATGTGATTTATTTGCTGAAGTATCTCCACAACCTATAATTAATAAAGTACAATTTGCCTTTACATCAGCTGTATCTAATATGTCATCAATATAATTTTCATCAGCATCATCAATATCTGTAGGTGCTGCGCCCTTAGCATAAAGTGTTGACATCTCTGCCTGTGCTGCTGTAAGTGCACTCTTTGCATTAAGTACTGACTGTTGCTGCTTAGCCTTATCAATGTAACCAAGTAATGCCGGTACAAGAATAGCTGCCAAGATAGCAAGAATAACAATAACTACAATTAATTCAACAAGAGTGAAACCCTTGTTATCAGATTTCTGAATTTTCTTCATAATGAAAACCTCCTTAAAATTAGATATAAATTCTCTCTTTCTTGATACTCACATTATAACAAAATATAATATTTTCTTCAAGCACTCTATTACATATATCGGCAGAAAAATATGCCAATATTATAATATTTTAAATTATTTTATATAAATATATTATAAAATTTATTCATTTGTATCATCTGCATTTTCATTTAAGTCTCTAATTATTACCCATCTGTCATGACTTTCCTTGGTTGGTTTGACATACCATCCACCGGGTACAATAGTTGCATATAAAACCTTTTCTATTTCATCATAATAAACAGTACCTTTATCACCATCAATATAATATTCTACAGAATTTACCGATTCAAAATCATCTGATGTAATTATATTATCAAGATCTAACTTAACAGCAAAGGCGGCTTTTGATACTCCATTAAGTGCATTTCCATATTCAATGCTGATTGTCTCCCTCATAACATATAAGTCGTCACCTTCAAATATCAGATCACCTTCTTCAACATATATCCTTTGGGTCCACATTTCCCATGGTGTCCATTCACCTGAATTCACCTTTTGGGCTATATAAGCCGTCATATCTTCCGGCTCAGGCCAAAAATCACTATCTTTAATATATTTTCCGGTAGAAACATCTTCATCATCAACAATTATTATAAGTTCTCCACCTGCTATATTTGCATTTATTACAGGCTCCTCTGTTGTTGGTTCTTCTGTGGTCGGTTCTTCTGTGGTCGGCTCCTCTGTGGTCGGCTCTTCTGTGGTCGGCTCTTCTGTGGTCGGCTCTTCTGTGGTCGGTTCTTCTGTGGTCGGTTCTTCTGTGGTTGGCTCCTCTGTGGTCGGCTCTTCCGAGGTTGGTTCTTCCGAGGTTGGTTCTTCCGAGGTTGGTTCTTCTGTGGTCGGTTCTTCCGAGGTTGGTTCTTCTGTGGTCGGTTCTTCCGAGGTTGGTTCTTCTGAGGTTGGATTAGAAGGTTGAGAATTATTTCCTGAGCCTCCTGAATTACCACCATTATCCGCTACTTCTGACGCACTATTTACAATACCTGTCAGTTCTTCTACATCTTCCTCATCACTATATATCCATTTTGCCTCTGACCTCTTCCATATAGCAGTTATACCGTCTTCTGTATACCTAAACTCATGTATGGTATATAAATCTTTACCTTTTGCTCCATATTTTACATAAGTTATTGCTCCATCTTTGTCCGAACCGGTAAGCTTTAATTTGGTCATATTACCTACATCTGCATTGAGAACATCAAGTTGGTTATATAAGTCTCTTCCATAAGTATACTGCTCGCTGGATAAAGTCTGAGCGGACATAAGGCAGTCTTTTGCATTCATAACTACCTGCTCCCGCTTCTGCTTATCCATATAGCTTAGGAGGGCAGGTACCATGACTGCTGCCAGGACACCAAGTATAACCATGACAACAACTAATTCCACAAGTGTAAAACCCTTGTTTTTTCTATAAAATCTACTCATAGCACATCCTCCTCTCATGTAAAAATAATAATACCGATTGTAATAAAACAGATTCATAAAAGATAAATATAATAAAAACATTCTATATATTATATCGGTATAATCTTAACTTATAAATACTGCTCAAGCTCTGCTCTGTCATTGGAATATCTGAAAGCATTCTCTCTTGTAATCATGCCCATACCTACGTATCTTGAAAGTTCATTATTCAAAGTGTGCATACCGAATGCCGAACCTGACTGCATAAGTGTACCGAGCTGATGACATTTATTCTCTCTTATCTGGTTACATACCGCATCTGTTCCTATCAGTATTTCAGTAGCGGCAATTCGCCCGTTACCCCTTACATTCGGCACCAGACACTGGGTTATAACACCGTTTAATACACCTGCAAGCTGTGTCCTTATCTGATTCTGAATATTCGCAGGACAAGCATCAATTATTCTGTCTATGGTCTGAGCTGCACCGGTTGTATGTAAGGTTGACATAACTAAATGTCCTGTCTCTGCTGCAGTAAGTGCTGCGGATATTGTCTCATAGTCACGCATTTCTCCTACAAGTATTATGTCAGGGTCCTCACGAAGTGCACTTCTTAAAGCTGAGGCAAAATCTTTTACATCTCTTCCGACCTCTCTCTGATGTATAAGTGCAAGCTTCTTATCATATCTATACTCGACAGGATCTTCTATTGTTATTATATGCTCAGGCCTTGACTCATTTATACTGTCTATCATTGACGCAAGAGTTGTTGATTTACCTGAACCGGTAGGTCCGGTAACAAGTATAAGTCCTCTTGGTTTAGCGGCAAGATCTTTTAATACCGGTGGTAATCCAAGCATCTCAAGTGACGGTATACTGGAATTAAGAAGTCTTATGGTTGCTGCAAGCTTTCCATCCTGCTTGAATACATTTACACGCTGTCTATTGCCGTCTGATGTACATATTGCAAAATCCGCATCTATACCTTCTTCAAGCATAGCTCTCTGATCTTCTGAAAGCATCTCAACTATCATTGAAAGTTTTTCTGCATTATTTTGTTGTTCGTTTACAACCTGAAGCTTGCCGTTTATACGAAACATGGTCGGCATACCTACCGACAGATGAATATCTGAGCAGCCCATGCTCCTCGCCTGTAATATCAATTCATCAATCATCATAGTCTTTCCTCCTCCTATTCATAATAAGAAACTTTGATAAGCTCATCTATGGTTGTTGTTCCATCCTTGACAAGCTCAAGTGCACTTCTCTTAAGAGTGCTCATGCCCTGCTCTCTTATAGCATATTCTTTGATTTCCTCGACTGTAGAACCCTTAGTAATCATGGAACGGACATTCTTATCTATCATAAGTATCTCATGTATTGAAATTCTTCCTTTATATCCTGTGTTGTTACACTGTCTGCAGCCTACAGCGTGTTTTACCTGTGGAAGCTGCTCACCTGCTATAGCTTCCTCATCAGGAGTCATAGCCTCCCATTTAGCACAGAAAGGGCACACCTTTCTGACAAGTCTCTGTGCTACTATACCGACCAATGAACTGGCTATCATATAAGGCTCAACACCCATATCAACAAGTCTGACAACCGAAGATGCAGCATCATTGGTGTGGAGTGTGGATAGAACGAGGTGTCCTGTGATAGCAGCTCTTACCGATATGGAAGCAGTCTCAGAGTCACGTGTCTCTCCAACCATTATGATATCCGGGTCCTGACGAAGCAAAGCCCTGAGTCCTACCTCGAAAGTAAGTCCGGCTATGTTATTAACCTGCATCTGATTAAGCTTAGCCACATTTTTCTCTACAGGGTCCTCTATTGTAGATATATTAACGCTTCTCTTAGATAACTCTTCGAGTATCATATATAGTGTCGTTGACTTACCTGAACCTGTCGGTCCTGTCAGATAGATAATTCCATTTGGTGATTGAAGCATCTTTTTAACCAACGCATAATTTCTGTCCGTCATACCAAATGTACCCATATGGTCGATACTTGAAGCAGAAGCCAGAAGTCTTAAAACAGCCTTTTCTCCAAACACAGTCGGTATAACTGATACTCTGACATTGAGGTTTACACCTTCTATGTTAATTCGGAAGTGTCCGTCCTGAGGCACTCTTCGTTCTGCTATATCAAGGTCACCAAGGATTTTTATTCTTGCTATGAGTGAATTATGTATGTTCTTCTGCAATGTCATGAAATCTGCAATTACACCATCCATTCTCATTCGAACACTGGTCTGATTCTCAAAAGGTTCAATATGAATATCCGATGCATTTGAATTATACGCTCTTATAAGAATGCTGTTGAAAAGATTTATAATAGGAGTGTCATCATCGCCCTCTTCTATACTTATTTCAACAGTTTCATTTACCTGAGTGCTGTTAGCTGCGGCCTTTTTTGCAGCTTCTCTTGCCGAAACTTCAGAATAATAGTATTGTATGGAATTCTCAAGAGGCGCCTGCTCACATAAGGAAATATTAATTTCCATACCTACTATCTGTCTGATATCCTCTATTCCATAGAAATTAAGCGGATCATTTACAAGTATGTAATATACATTATCCTGAACCTTATAACCCATCATACAGTATTTTTCAGCGAGCATCCTCGGTATCATCTCAACTGCTTCTATATTGACCTGTATATCAGAGATATTAACCATATCATAGTTAAGTCTTTGAGCAAGAGCCTCTAGCATCTGCCTTTCTGTTATAAATCCAAGCTCAATCAGAGCACCACCAAGACGTACACCTTTATGCTCCTTCTGATATGCTATAGCCTGTCCTACCTGGTCATCATTTACATATCCTAACTCCTGTAAAACATCACCTATTCTTATGTTTTTATTATTTCTAACTTCCATAAACTACTCCTCACACATATAGATTTCAAGAGTTATTGTAAGAGTATTACTTGTTACAATATCAATATCATCAGTTTCACTGTCATTATTTACAATCTGGATGCTTCTTTCCTCTGACCATGAATAATTAACTACACGAAGCTTTTTATCTAAATCTGACAAATAATCTATAAAAGCAACAAGGTCATCTTCAGTGCCTCCTAACTTCATAGTTACACTTACAGTATAAATACCTGTAGCAGAATAACCATCATCAAATAAACCATCATCCGAGTCAGTGCTGTCATCATTTGACGAATCTTTTTCGGACTCTTCTTCATCAGACATTCCCTGTGCTTTACTTGAATACTGATATGGCTCAAGATCTGTAGTTGCTGTAGGCATTTTTATACTTAAATCATAAGCATATAGTCCTGCATCAAGAACCATATTTGTAAAGTATTTGTCTACTTCACTGCTGTCCATAATCTCATAATACGTATCCTTAACTTCTGCAATTTTCTCTTCCATCTCAGAAGTTTCGCCCTCAATAAGCGGAAGCTGGGATACCTTAAACTCGTTCATCTCTTTTAGATCTTCTTCTTCCTGAGTCTTTACTTCAATTTCTTTTATGTCTTTTACAATCGGATAGATTCCCCAGTATCCGATACATACAACAATTACGAAGATTGAAAGGAATACAAGTAGTTTTTTATCTCTTTCCGTCATTTCAAATTTCATTTAATCTCTCCCTTCCTTCCTGCTGACTCAGACAATGTACAGCTTACATTAATATTCCAGTTATCATCATTTTGCAGATAATTATATCCTGTATAATCGACATTGCTGAATATATCCTGATTATTAAGTTCTTTAATAAACATATTTATATCTTCAACCGATTCGGATTTTGCCGATACTGTGACAATTCCTGAGTTTGAATCAAAAGAATTGAATTTTATGTCAGCATAATTTCCGGCACATTTTTTAATTATATTCATAATCTCCGTATTACATATCGGATAGGTCTGTATATTTTCATCAAGACCAACTATTGATCGATACTGCTGTGATATGAACGTATTTCTCGATAAAATCATATCATATTCCAAGACTGACAGTTCCATAAGCTGATTTGCTTCCTGTGCATCCTTAAGCTCTCTGTTTTTTAATACTCTTAAGGTAAGACAGGATGCAAGTGCAATAAGCATAATTGCAATTGAAGCAACTATTGCAATAATTCCTTTCTTACTTCCACCTTCTTCTTTAGTCTTTTTCTTTGATGTAGAATAAAGTGTCAGGAAATTCTGATGCTTGCCGGTATTTACAAGACCGCTTGATGCATGAATACAATTCTGTATGTCTACATTGGAAGATATATTGTTATCATCAAACACTCTGACAGCCACCTGTATACCCTGTGATAGTATTGCTTCACTATAGGTATATATATTATTCGGATTTACTCCGGCTAAAATAACAGTTTCCAAAGGATATTCTATCTGATGAGCCTGCATAAACTGTATAATCTGGCTTGCCGAACGTGCCATATCCTGCGCATATTCTTCTGATTCCTGTTCGTGGAAGCACCTTGTACTGTTGAAATAATAGAAGGTGCCATTTACGAAGAGCAATGTTGTAATAGTCATCCTGTCAGCCAATTCCAATATAAATGTACTGTAATTTCTGCCAACCGTATTAGCAACAAAATTAATAATACTGCTCTCTCCGGAATAAAGAGCCTTTATTTTTATTCCTGCCTCAGCAAAAATATCCAGATAATCCTTTATAAAATCCGAAGGAATATTTTCTGCATATATTCTTTTTATCTTATTCTCCACCGAAAGAGGTATATATCCATAAACATACTCCTCTCCCTTGTTAATATCAGTAAATTCCCTTTCTATAAAATCCAGTGTCTTGCTATCATTTAATGCAGGCATCTCGATATTTTTTCCGACGAATTTCGAACTGTTGACAACTAAAGTTACATCTTTTGACGGAAGTCTGTATGCACTCCATGTTTCTTTTAAAAACCCGATAAATGATTCCGCATCCATAACTATACCGTTTATGATGCTTCCTTCCGGAGCATCCAGAATGTAACTCTGATTAATAGTCATTTTTTTACCGTTTGATGAACCTGTCACAATCTGTACCTGTTGATTAGCAAGATAAATTACTGTACTCATTTATTTTTCACCCCTTTACTGATATGATTGAGAAATCTGTGCATATGAACCATATATAGGCTGTATTACAGATATTATTATAAATCCAACTATAAATGCCATGAAAACTATCATCACAGGCTCAAGATAAGATACAAGTTTATTAAGTGCAACCTCTGAATCATATTCCATCTGGTTTGCTGTTGAAACCAACATGGAATCAAGAGCACCTGTTTCCTCTCCTACCATAATAGATGAAGAAAGTTTTTTTGTAAAGCCATCTACCCTGTCTATCGCCTCACTCAGATTAGAACCTGATTTTACATCAGCTATAACCTGGTCAAACTGTTTTTCTATATATGAATTGCCTATTGTATTTCTTGATATCAAAAGACAATTTATAATTGATATACCTGCCGAATAAAGACTTGAAAGTGTTCTTGCAAATCTTGCCGTATATATAACTTTTCTTAATTTTCCGATAACCGGAAGATGTATTTCCAATTTATCTTTATAATATTTAACCTTTGGTATGGAAAAAATCACTTTAAATGCAATATATAATACTGCCGCAACTATAAGTATAACATACCATTTATTCTTTACAAAGTTACTTATTCCGAGCATAACAGCCGTTGTCGCAGGAAGTTCTTCCATCTGCGAGAACAAATCATCAAATTGCGGTATTACATATCCCATAATTATAGCTACAACTATGACTATAAGCACACCAAGTATCTTAGGATAAGTCATAGAGCTTTTTACTTTCTGATTAAGTCTGTATTCCTTATCATAATGGCTTGCCATCTGAAGCGATATCTTATCCAGATTACCACTTGTCTCGGCACTCTTAACCATATTTATGAAAAGCGGAGGAAAAGCATCCCCCTGCTCCAGCATAGCATCTGACAAAGATATACCGGAACGAACAAGTTTTAATATCGATGCATATATTTCCTGCTCTTTTGGCTTAATTGATTCATCTTCCGATATAATCTTTAATGCCTTAACCAAAGACACACCTGCACCGGTAAGCTCACCTATATTTCTTGCGAAGTCAGATATTGCATCTGATTTTATCCTTTTAATATTTTTATTCTCAACTACAGCTTTAGACTCAATAAGAAGTTTGTTATCCTGTTTTAATTTATCATGCAGTTCATATTCATCATTTGCCTGCATAACTCCGGATACAGTCTTACCTTCTTCATCCTGAGCTTTATATTTATAACGAACCAAAGCCATATCCTCCTTATCCGTTAGTTATATCTATTGCATCTGTTCCTTATTATTATCATCTTTCAGAAAATACCACACTGTAATTATCAGACATATAAAAAGCGCCAATACCATAAATATTACAGTAAGTAAAACCGGCATCTTCAAGACATAATATAAAATAGTATATATTATAACCGCCAACATTCCACCCAGAAGTTCTGCTATGAAATTCCTTTTAGGAAATGGTGAATCGCAAAAACGGCATATTCCCTTATTAACAAATCTTGACACAACCGGAAATGTGTCCTTAATTCTTAACCTGTGTCCACATTCCCTGCATGTTGAATACTTACGCTTTAACATACTTGTTTTATTTTCCTTGCAGTAAGTTATCTCATCAGCAAGTGAAAAAACATCCGCACCTATAAAAAATACAATTATAACACTTATCAC
This sequence comes from Lachnospiraceae bacterium, assembly GCA_017449765.1. Taxonomy (GTDB): domain Bacteria; phylum Bacillota; class Clostridia; order Lachnospirales; family Lachnospiraceae; genus Coprococcus_C. The sequence goes on from JAFTFE010000020.1 coordinate 8,854, forward strand.
ATTTAAAAATATAAACATTCTTATATCCTTCTTTTAATAGTCATATAAATTCACCAGATAATCAACATCCCAGCTGTCACCATCATCATAAATATATGTCACCTTGTAATGTCCCACCTGATATGTAAAACACGTAACAATCTTCATTTTATTGTCATATGATATTATGTCAACTACGCCATCATTTTCAAGCAAAGTTTGTATTCTCTCTAAGCTCTCCTGTGACATACCATGCATTTTACCCGGCTCATATACGGATTTACCCTTTGAATAATACTCAATATCAATCATATTAAGTGCCAGTTTGACATTTTTTGCCTCTTTAAAAGCTGTCCGGCCTCCTGTTGTAATTTTAAAATACATAAACATAATGTAGAACAGCAAAACTGCAAAAACAGCTGTTATAACAGCAGCCCTTATTCTTCTGCGCCTTATCTTTGCATATTCTTTATCCAATCAACTTCACCTCTAATTTTCTATAATACGTATTGTATCTGATAAATCCACAAAATTATAACATTCAATGTAAGTAGTTGTTGTGTAATCCCCATATCTTTCACTTGTTAAAGTAAGAGTCATTCTAATGATATTACCTGCATATTTTCCATAATCCTCATCACTTGTATCTGTCAGGTTCTCAAGTTTTTTAAACTTCAACTCTTTAATTTTGTAACCCATATAGGCCTTCTTATCGAAAGTCCATTTTGAATCTGATGCGGTTGACGGATTATCTTCATCATCTACGATAGGAAAGTAATATATTAGCAGGTATCCGGCATCATCACCGGACTCTACATTATTCGTTATGTAAATATGATTTGCGGCATTGTCAATCAATTCAATTTTATTACCATCTTCTGATATTATAATAACTGCATCACTACTGCTATCAAGTGTACCGTCAGTCAGAGCGCCTTCTATCTCACCCGAAATCTTGGTACTGAGGATAGATGATACCTGCATTCCCGTCTGGATACTCTTTGCCTTATAATATAAGTTTACCGTATCAGCTATAACTTTACCTGCAGCAACCATAAAAAGTCCAAGCAAAGCAAAAGTTACAATCAGCTCTACAAGTGTCATACCTTTATTATTAAGTTTTCTTTTATTCATATGACTCACCTGCTATCTGAAATTATTAGTTATCATTAAAAAGTATTTTAAAAACCGATAAATCTGCCTTCTCACTATGATATTTCTTCAAATCCGCATTAAGAGGAATACTCACTTCTTTAGCACGATTAGCATTCACATTTGTTTTATCCTTATTTATGGAAAGTGTGAATGTTACATTTGAAATATCTTCATAAGCTATGTCTTTCTGATACATTTCACGGGTAAGTATAGTCTGTGCATTCTGCATGTCTACACTTTTCTCCACCATATCACTTGACACACCAACTATATGAACCATACATTCCACCAATACCATAACAAGTATGGTAAAACCAACCAAAACTTCTACCATGGTTGAACCCCGGTTATTTGATTTAAAATAAGTTTTATTTTTGTTAATCATATACTGACCTCTTCAATACTATCAATTAACTTTTGTCCAAACCCAGTTTTCTGAAATATCTATAGCATTGCCATTTGGATTAAACACGTCATTCAATGTACTGTTTGCAACAGGTACATCGTCATAATCAGCTAAGGACAAATCATAATAAGTGGTATATATACATGATTGTGTATCCTTTTTTACTGAGACCTCCACAGCAAGCATAGTTTCATCTTTTTCTGATAAATCATCATCCGACCAATACATACAGACTGTTATTTCATCGGCCATAGTGGCATATTTTGTCATATCTCCACCTGCAACATTAATGTCAAAATATCTGTATGCATACACCTCTGTATGTCCGGCAGTTGAGACGTCATAATATGGCCAATTTAATTGAACTATATTATATCTTAAATATAACCACAGGTAATGTTTAGGATTATTTATCTCGGAAAGAAGTTCTTCCTTGCTGTCAAAATGCGGCTGGGTAAGCTCATTTTCAATTTCTATGCTTACAGACTTAGCAAGCTCCTTTACCTGCGTCTGTGTTACCTTTTTGGTATTAGACGAAAAGAGAGAATATGCAACCAATAAAAGTGACAAAGTAAACGCAATCACAACTATACTTACAACAATTGCTACAATCATCGCAGAACCCCGGTTATCTTTGTATAATTTTGATTTTCTTATTCTGTCTGATAGTTTCATATTCTCTCCTGATTGTTTAATAAATTAGTCACCTGCTACATCGGACGATGTGGCAGTTCCATCTGCATCGGAAGGTGTGGCAGTCTCTTCGGTAGTCTCTTCAGTTGTTTCTTCAGTAGTTTGCTCGGTTGTTTCTTCAGTAGTTTCTTCGGTAGTATCTTCTCCGTCACCATCCTCTGTACCATCATTTGTATCAGATGATTCGGTTGACTGCGTTTTAATAAACTGCAATACATAATTACTATCCGATGAACCTCCTGTAATATTGGCACTATCAAAACCTTCTGCTTTTTCAGCACTGATTCCTGAACTTGTCAGATACCACATATCAGACCACTCAGATATACCTTTTCCATCAGAGCTGATATTTGCAACACTTATATAAACTTTATAATCAGTTGTATTGGTAAGATATTCTGCCAAAACCGCAACATCATTCTGATAGAATACATCCCCACCTGTTGATGTCTCATCATATTTAACAGCAATGGAGCCATATACCTTAGCTATAAGCTTCTCTTCATCTCCTGACACATCAGTAACCAGAATTCGATAAAGCTTAGGTGATGAACTCTTCAAAGTGTACTTATAGAATTCTGTAGTCGTATTATCATCATTTTCTCTCACGAACTCAGTATCTACCGATGCTTCAATTCCATTATCGATACTTATTATATTCTCTACGGCACTTATTTCTTCAAGCTTTGATATCTCACCCTTCTTTGACTCAGAGTTTATTCTTAACCACGAATCAATCTCCGAATCATCATAGTAATTGATATTATCTTTACCTACAAGTGCCTGAACAGTAATCTGCTTTGTAAAGTTGTAAGATGTATCCAGGACATCGCTTGCATCACCCGGCGAATTAGCTGATGTACCGGTTCCAAGCTTTATAATATCCGGAAGTACAAGTTTAATGTTACCGTCATTATATATAAGCTGTGCACGGATAATCAGATCTCCTACAACTTCATTAGGAAGTTCATCCTTTTGATATACAATACCTGAATATTGCAGCATTACATCATTATCCGCATCTAATGTTCCATAATGGATAACATACGGATTATCTGAATTATCAGCAAATACTCCTGCAAGCTCACCTTCAAGTCCTTCTACATACGGCTCTGCCGAGTAATCAGCATTGAATCCATATACCTCATATGATGTCCTGTCAGAATTAGGAACAAGATATGCATATTGTATATTATCATTCTCACCAATCAGTTTAATCAGATAAATATCTGCATGCTCCTGTGTCTTAATATCAAAAGTCTTGAAGAATATATTGTAGAAGTACAGCACATCTGACGGCTCAGATGATATCCATTCTTCAGTATCAGCATCATAATAATACTTTATCTGCTGATTATTTTTACTCTCACTAAGACTTCCACTGTCAAGTTGTGCCTCAGGTATACGTACCCAGAAGTAATTCTCGGTTTTATCATCCAAATCCTCATCTGTCCAATTTGAACTTATTACTCCTGTTGCACTTGCACGGATTGAAATCTTAAGCCATTTTCCTGCATAATCAGAAAGGTTATATTTATTTGACTTATTAATCTCATAGCTTGACTTTGATAAATCTCCACTCATTCTTGTACCGGAAGACTTCTTTACAAACGTCTCTAATGCATATGAATTCCAATATCCTGCATCGTCACTTCCCGGTGCATCCGAATCATATGCAACCTGAGCAGTACCACCCGTCTTAGACACATCATCTTCTTCCTGAGCGTTTTTACCCTCTTCATCATATACAGCTATGGCAATTTCATAATATCCCGAATATCCGCCGGAATTATCATCTGTATAGGTTAATACTATACCATCACTATCAAGCTTACTTATTTCAACGGTTGTGTTAGTTTCCTCATCATAGTTTCCTGTAGCGCTGAAATTAGATATCAAAGGAGTTGAAAGTCTGTTTGGAAGAATTCTCTCCGCCGGTTCACTTTCAGGGCCATCAAGATAATTCTCAGAATTATTTCGAGCTATAGCCTGAACAGTTATATTAAGTTTATCTCCACCATTATAATCAGATAAGTCTATAACCGCCGTATGTCTGCCCGAATTCTCTGATACATAATGACTGTTTCTATCCTTATATATATCGCTTTCTCTTCTTAAATCTATGACCTTACCGTTCTCAGCCAGACTTTCAAAATCAAGACCAATGGTATCATCAGATGCCGAAGCATTCTTTATATCCTGAACATAATAATAATGTATACCTGTCTTAACTTCTGTATCAGCATAGCTTCCAACTGAAACAGTTATCAGATATCCTCCCAAATCATTTAATTCATATTGATCTGTAAGAGAATCCCATACAACAGAATACAAAAGTCCATCAGCCTTACTTCCGCCTTCCTTTGCCGTAAGATCAACCACAGGCTGTGAAAGCTGTGAAAGTTTAAGCTTACATTTGAAATCAAGACTTTCCCTGCTTGGTAAAATACTTGTCTTACCTTCCGTATTATTTGGAACTGTTGTACCTATCCTTTCAACAGTTAAAGTAAACTTAGTATAATTCCAGTTATTTTCGCTATCAGTAAATGTAATTGTATTTTCGCTTACCTTCTGAGGCTGCGATAACGTAACCACATCACCGTTTAACGTAGTACCCTGCAGCATTACGGAATATTCGGCATTATCGTACTGTCTTCCGCTCTTTCCAACATCCCATTTAAATGTATAAGTATCTTTTCCTGCATCATCCTGACCTGCTGTATATTTTTCTTCTATAACAGGCTTAGGCTGTACGAGCTGGTCAAATCTTGTAATATAAAGATCCAATCCGAGAGCCTCAAGCTCCTCAGCAGTAGGTCCGTTTTCTTTATCAGCATAATATATTTGTGTATTTAAATAGCCTGATGTAGTTGTAACGCGAGTTCCACGTATACTGTTATTATTAGTGTTATTGCTGCGGTTCTTTAACTGATAAGTAAATACTTCTCCTTCATATGCCGGTATCCACTCGAAATATGCTCTGATATCCTTATAATACTGCTGTCTGCTGCTATTATAACGTGCATCTGACCATACCGTTATCTCATTACCGCTTCTGTCTGTTATTCTCGCAGGCGAAGTAATTATCTCATTACTTTGTGCAATATTATTATCACCGCTTGTATATGTTAATTCCTTACCGATATAGTAATTATAACCAAGCTCATCAAACTTATCATCATAATAGTTATAAGGCATACGATGAACCTGATAATAGCCTCCATTATCTTTTATCTGCTCATCCGCATCAAGAGATGCAGAATAATAAACATCATAGGTTCCATCATGATTGTCATATATAACATATCCGGGTTTTAACTTATTATTTTCATCATCGTATATACTTGGAGGTTCTTCATCCAAATCGGAAGCTTTTATACCATCTTCATTGAAGTAATTCTCATCAGTTACAGCCCTTATATCATCTACACTCTCAAATGTAGCTCCTGAAGCAACCTCATGTCCGAATCTAAGCACATCATTCTGCGTTGCATAAAGATAAGACCTAACCTCAAAATTCCTCTCAAGCAAATCCTCCGGAAGTCCTGACAAGGATATGGTTGTATAGGATGTTACTCCTCCTGATCTTGATGCAGAATGTATATAACCTCTGTCATATGCCACATCTACACCAAGCTTTTCATCCTGAGAAATTAAATCGCCCATTACATATACATCAATCTGGTTTGCAGCTATCTGAACATTATACGTAAGCTCATTAAGTTCTGTTCCAAAGAATCCAAGGAATGTAATGTTTTCCACATATCTGTTATTTCCAGAACCTTTTTCATGCTGGTCTGCGTTCATAATTTCACCCGCAATATATGTAGAAACTGAACTGTCATATTCAGCCTTATATGCAGCCTTAGGCTGTGCGTATACTATCAAGCCTGTGTCAGATGTAACTGTAGCACTGGTTATAGTAAATGGTTCGCTATAGGCTTTTTTTCTTGCCAAATCTATTGTAAGGATATTAAGACCATCAAATATTTTGGCAGATGAGTTAACAACAATTTCCACAACATCCTGATAATTCTCTATCGCCTGATAATCTTCAAAATTATCAATAACAACTACAGCCTTGTTATCGGTTATATATTCAATATGAAACTGTGGTGTAGGAAGTGTCTGTAAAGCTACTTTCTCTATAGTAAAATACTCCGAATCATATAAATTCTTTTCTTCTTCATCAGCAGTTTCAATAATGCCCATATCTGCAAGTCTGTGATATGCACTTACAGCCTTTGCATAGAAAATTATTTTGTAACCGGCTGTTCTGTCTGCCGCATCAACCAATTCCGACTTATATATATTGTCAATTTTAGCCGCACTGTAGCTTGCCATGCAGGCAGTTGACTCAGCCGATAAGATTGCTTCAGTATCCTTAGAAGTATATACTACTTTTCCGTTGTCATTAACCAATTCATAATGTGTAAAATATCCCGTAGCATTATCTACTTTATTCCAAGTAAGCTTATACTGTCCTTTTTCACTTACAACCTTAAAACTTGTAGACATAGGAAGCTTAACATATGGATTATATGTTGTCGTATACAGGAATTCCTCATACTTAGGATCAAGTTCCTTATATACTGCTACTCTTGTATTTCCATCCCATGTGCCCTCACCATCAGGAGTATCAAATAAAGGATTGTATTCTGAAGAATCATTATAAAAAGTATCTGATTTTATATCATTTACCATTTTAATTCCATATTCTTTTTCATTTTCAAGTCCTGATATATTAGGGTAGAGTTTTATCGTTCCATCAGCCTGCTTCTCATATATAAGTTCACTTGCTAAAGCACTCTGGAACATGGTATTTATAAATCCTGTTGAATTATATGGTAACAAAAGTTTCTCGGAGCTTCCTTTTTCCGACCATTTGAAACCGGTGAAGTTAATATAGTTATTATTCGTACACTTAAGATATAATTTTACATTCTTAACTCTGCCGGTACATGAATCGGGAACATTGATTACCTGCTCCTGATTTTGGGTTACGGAATTAACTGCGATTGGTTCTTCCTGTGAGCCCACAGAATAATTATTACCATTTTCATCAGTAAATACAGCATAATACGCATAATTACGTTTTGTACCGTTCGGTAAGCCGTTTGAAGTTGTAAGATACAGATAAAGCGCTCCCAATCCATTGGCATCATTTCCGTAATTAAACGAATAATTAAACTCAAGCCAGCTTGTTGCAAGATTCCAGTTAGGAAGAGCATAGGAAATTCTTAAACCGTTTGTTGCTCCTAATTCGGATGTATAATCATTAAGCAGTATATATTGATATCCGTCAGCGTTAGTTCCGCTTGAGCCCACACTTGCAATCGAAAGATTGGCTGATGACGAAAAAACAACGCTTGTTTTAGTAGTTTTTTCAATATAATTATTAATCGGTTCGAGTTCAGTTATATTTTCCGGCTCAACATGCGGAATGTATCCAAAACCATGGAATGTTGTATAATGACCGGTTGTATTGTTATTACCCATATTAATGGTTTCGAGTCTTACCCTGGCTACCTGCTTATCGCCCTTATATTCACCAAAATCAAGCTTAACCATACCCTCTTCCAAAGAATTATTGGTTGGTACATTTATGCTCTTATCACTTACGGTATAAAGCTCATTATCATCCGAATCATATAATGTATAGCTGTACTGATTATTCTGATTGGAATTATTTGCACTATTATCAGGATTAGCAAAATATATTACTAACCCATCCATTCCTTCACTATCATCAGTATAGGTAAAATCAAAATCAATTATCATTTTGTTACCATTTTTCATGGTATCGGAGCTTCTGATTCTCTTATTTGCTGCAGGCTCCTCATATAACGAATAAACTCTGCTGCTGTTTGATGTCCATATAAAATGATAATTTGAAGTTATATTGGTATATACACCATATCTTGTATTGTTATAAGGTGTAGAACTGTCTCTTAAAACATAATAATTATTTGAATTTTTGGCAGCATCACTATACGAATTTGCCAATGTACCTACATACTTGTTTGCAGTATAGGATTTTTCAGTCTGTGATATATCAAGACAGTCCTTAGCGTTTACACCGCCTTTGGTAAATCCGTATATATTTCCATGTCCAAAATAATTCCTGCAGTTTGTAAAAAAGGCAAAATTAGGATTATCACATGTGTAAAAACCTGCCATATTCTGAGTTACTGACGCATCAAAATTCGGTTCCTGATCACCGTTTGCCAATCTTCCTATGGCACCTGTATTAACGCAATTAACAAATAATCCGCGTCCGTTATTTCCCGAACCCTGAGTAATGATTTTCGTGTAAAGTCCGCTGCCTTTATTATTTGGAGATAATATAGTACCATGATTAATGCAATTAATAAATTCCATATCATAACCCGGCATCCAGATACATTGTAAAATACCTGCTGCACCGTCACTGTCATTTAGTGCTCTTATAGTTCCGTAGTTAATACAATTCTCCATGCGAATTCCACTAAATGACATATGAGATACTATACCGCCTGTTCTGGTGTTACCAAGCACGTATCCATAGTTATTACAATTAAATACATTAACTGAAGCATCATAGTTCTGATTAATAAAGCCTACGACACCGCCTACACTCGTATTTGCCTGATAAATACATTCTACATCCGCATAATTATCGCAATAAGCTATATCATTTGTACACTTATAATATCCTATGACACCTCCGTTACCTCTGTCATTATCCGTACTTCTTGACAGAACCTTCCAATCCTTACCGGATGTAAGGTGTTCTTCCTCAGTACCTGTTACATAGGAACCTTGATATGAATATCCTACTATACCACCCGAAGAAGATATAAATGAGAATACTTCTACAGGTTCTGTAGACTTGGTATAATTATCACAAGAAGCAACCCTTCCGTAGTTAGCTCCCGCTATACCGCCTAAATATGCATAAGACATCTTATCATAAGCGGATTTAATTACCTTGACCTCATAATCCGTACCTTTATTCTTGATATCGAAGCTTAAGTCGGTTGTAGGACGCAGTTTTCCATCTTCTCCGATTTCTTCCTGCTTACCTGCATATATCTTGGTCTTAGTGAGATTATCAATTGAATCATCTAATACGCCTATATAGCAATGCTGTATATCACCGCCGTAAGCATTATTACCGGATATACCACCTATAAGGGCAATACCTGCACCTGAACCTTCACCAAACACTTCACCGTCAAAGGTACAATTAATAATCTCAGCAGTGTATCCATCATTATCTGTATTAGCCTGCTGTTCATCTTTTAATGCATCTTCCGCTTCCTTAGCTGTAACATAACCGTTTGTTCCGGCAATTCCACCATAACCCATTACCTCAGAACCCAAATCTCCGATTACATTTCCATCTATGGATATATTGGATATTTCGCCATAGTTAGCTCCTGCTACTCCGCCAAGATTGGCTATAGCAGCCGAATTAGGCTTGAATCCCACATCAACCTCTATTACCGTTGTCGGAAGATTACTTTCTCCGTCTAATTCCGCACCCTGTATAATACCTATGTTGGTTCCCGTTACTCCACCGACATAGCTGAAATCCGTATAGGTTTTAGCTGTACAGTTGTCTATTGCTTTTTCAGAAGTTGATGCAGCAAATAATATCTTACCTGTCTTATCGTTTATACCTGATACTACACCTATACTGCTTGCAGCACTTGTACTATAGTTATATACATTAATCCTCTTAAGTTTTACATACTTTATTGTTCCGCTGTTTAACGCCGATATACCACCTACAGCTTCCTTGGAAGCAAAATCAAGAGATTCCTTTCCTTCCTCAGCGCTTACAAGGCAATATGATATAACACCATCCTCTTTATTTATTGCAGCTATACCGCCACTCATACCTGAAGATGCCTTAATTTCAGCATAGTTATTACATTTAGTAATTTCACTGTCATTTGTTGAGGTAATACCACCTGCATTACCTGCATTTGATGCGGTTATAACACCGTGATTATCACAGAAAGCAATTATATTTCCTGAAGCATTGTCTCCCACGATTCCGCCTGCTGTACCTTTCGTCGCAGTAACAGTGGCTTTATTTAAAAATCCTGCTATTACATTACTTGGATTATCGCTTATATTCCTGCCTATCACACCGCCTACTGTAGAAATTCCGTCTACCTTACCGGATAACACTATTTTTTCATCATCATAATAATCAGAGTCATAATCAGTATTAATATCACCTGAAATATTAGCATTTCTTATAATACCGTCACCGGAATTAATTCCAACGAGGATTCCAACGTAATTACCTTTAGAACTGATGTTTACACCGCTGATATTATCTCCAATTATTATTGTTCCTTCGTTATATGCCGCAACGCCCGCACATACACCATCAGAAGTACTGTTGTCTCCTGATACCAGCATTTTAATCCTTGAAATATCCGCTCTGTCTATAGTACCGAAATTCTCAGATGCTATACCTGCCACAACATTACGTCCGCTTATTGTTACGTTTGATGTATCGCAGTTTTCTATAATTCCTTCCTGCTTATTAAGTCCGCAAATACCGCCCACATACTCTTCAATGCTTGAACCGAAAGAATTTACCGAACAATTTCTTATGATTCCTTCATTAATTTCCGCTAAACCACCTGTATATGTTCCATCAGTTTTAACTGTTCCTGATGTCGCATTTGAACAGGTATCCAAAATCATATTATGACTTACTTTTCCTACAATTCCTCCGGCATAAGAATATGTATATACTGTATTTCTGCCCGCATAATCTGTATTTCTGCCCGGCTGTTCTTCAAATTCTATAGCTTTATCAGCTATTATAGGTGTTGTATTTTCAACATTATAAACTATAACTTTTGTATTTACATCATTATAACCAAACACACCTCCGACATATATGTCAGCTTCTATCTTGCCGAGTGTGTTCTGAACCCTGCTTCCGTTACTTCCGCTTACTCTCATTACTGTGGCAGATGCCGGTACCGCACTTCCGACAACACTGTTTGACTTTGAAATATTATTAAGAATCTCTGCTTTTTTTGCAAGTTTCTCATTGTCAGAAACAGTAGCCGCATCAGAATCAGCAAACGCATCCAATATACTTTGCTGAATTACATATGAAGGAGTCAGATCCGTTTCTTCTTTATATGAAGTAATCGTACTTGAATCAACAAATAAATTATATCCGAAAAATCCGCCTACAAATTCTTTTCCTTCCATGCTTCCCAGGAAATTATCAATTTTAAATTCCGTAGGGATTTCACTTTCAACAGAAGTATTTATAATATTTCCTCCGACACTTCCTCCGACGAAATATTCACCTATTACTTCATTTGGCTTTGAAATAATCGCCCTTGCTTTTCCCTCATCATCCATAAGGAGTCTGACAGATGAATTAAATCCTGCATATCCACCAACAAATGCACTGTCTTCTTCGTCTCCCAATATATAACCGCCTGCTACCTCATAATCTTCAACCACTGCATCTACATCATTATAACCTACTATACCGCCTACGTAATTTTTACCGGATATATAACATACTGCAGATATCTTATGATTTTTACCATCATTATTGGCAGCACTTACAGAGAAGTTGCCTTCATTATCAACTTCTCTTAAAGTATTACCTATTACTCCGTTATTATATCCTGCTATACCACCGGCATAATCTCCGTTTGAGTATGTGGATTGGAAGAAACCGTCAACATTTGCGCTTTCCACTTCACTGTTGCAATTATATATCCAGCCACTGTTATATCCCGATATACCACCGGCATATTTTCCTGTAGCAAAGATAACACCCTTATTAACCCAGTTTTCTATCTTATTACTCGGATTTTTTTCTGTATCAGGAACAACAACAAAGGTTGCATTCTCTAATATTTCGTTATCAAACTTACCTGCTGTCTCAATATTTTCTTTTTCTGCAGCTTCAATAAGTTTTTGATTATCCAAATCGGCGTTACATCCTGTTATTCCGCCTACATATTCATAACCTACTATATTTGCTTCGTTTACACCGCTGATTTCATCAGATCCACCCTTTATACCACTTGTAGGTCCCTGATTAAATCCAACTATTCCACCAACATACTGATAGCCAAACACATATCCCTGTCTGCCCTTATCAGCTTTTGTTGTACAGCCCTGGATTGTGCTGAAATAATTATAGCCGACTATACCGCCTACATATACTCCATTGAGTTTTTCCGACAAAACTTTTGCAGCGTCATCTTTGTCAGCATCAAGAAGCTCATTCAAATCACTGTCAGAATATACAGGAGAGCTTACACAGTTTCTAATGGTTATAAGCTCCTGAACTTCTTCTCCATCATGCTCATTAGCATATATATTTGCAGTATATCCCGTTATACCACCTATGTATTTTGATTCAAGTGGATTAAAATTGGTTTTTGTCTGCAACACACCATTTTCATCCACTTCACTGTTGGATGCTATGACAGCACCCTTATTAATACACTCGTCAATTATTATCTTTATCGGCTTAGTATTGGAGGTTCTGACCTCACCTACTATACCACCGATATATTTTTTACCTGTTACTTTAGCTTCATTTGTCAGATTTGAGAACACAATATCTTTGTATTCATTATTTACAATATCTTCTTCATCAATTCCCTGCAGGTATCCCACTATACCACCGACATGTTCATTTCCTGATATAACACTTGCCATGTCTGAATTAATACCCGAATTAAGAACCGATAAATCTTCCAATACACCTGTCTGGTCACCGTTTGCCAAAACTCCCGATACATTCGTTCCACAGAATGCGCCGACTTTGTCATCACCGCTTGTTACCTGTATATTATCAAGCTTTGCAGATTTAATTATTCCAAAATTCTTATTGAATAATCCTACGGATTTATCTTCTTCAATATCATCATATCCATATAATCCGCATAAGAGATTAAACTTCTCAGATATTTTTAACCCTTTGATTGTGTATTCATTACCTATAAACTTGTCATACATTCGAAGCTTGTATACAGAAGCAAATGACGTATCTGTAACAATGTTAATGTTTCCGGATTTATAAAGGTCATCCGTAAGTACTATATTAGAAGTGTCTGAATAATAATAGTTTTCTCCATCAACAAATGACTTCCAATCCACGTTATCTATAAGCGCATAAGTACAGAATGCCATTCCGTTGTCAACAGATTTATATTCTTCAAGTCTTCCATCCGGCATATCTTCAAGATATCTGATATTATAAAGATGTCTTGCATTTTTAATTGTGTAGTTAAAGTTTGTAGAATCACCTATGTTTTCTTTTTCTTCTTCACCTGATGTTTCATTCGCAAAATAAACATCCGAGCTATTGCTTTGCTTCGTTGAAGTTGCCTTATACCTTGAGCTGTATCCCTGTAAAGTACAATATATTTTTTCCGAGTCAATTCCGAATCTATGGAAACTAAGTGTATTTGCAAATGCAACAAATCCGTTTTTTACACTTTCCGCATCCGCAAGTCTTGAATATTCTTCGTTAAAAAGATATGTGGTAGCTTGTATATCAACAGCATCAAGTACAACTCTTACCTGATTATTTTCATCAAGATAAGCCAGTATATTATAATTACCAAGTTCCTCTGCTGCAGAATCGCCCTCATCATTATATACATAACGAATTACAGAACAAGGGACAGTCTGCCTGTGTTCATAATTCTTTAATGGATGTTCTGCTGTGTCGAGAGTAATATCAAGAACTTTTTTATCAATTTCTTTATCATATACTGATATTTTATATGTAAGTTCATTTGTCGCAGCCGCATATCTGCCCAATTTGAAAGCAAGATTAAGCGTCTCCTCGTTATTCAGATAAAGTTTTGCGATGGTTGGTTTATCTGTCTTTGAGGCCATAGCTGCAGAAAGTGTATCAACTCCGTAATATCCGACCATTCTCTCCTTACGATACACCTCATATCTGGTTGCAATATTTACAAGACCTCTTAATGATGAATTATCATTATTATATTCAAACGCTTCATATTCCACATTATCTACATTTGCAAATTTGTCTGTATATAGCGCAGAAAATACCTGACCATCTTCAAGAGAAAATTCTATACAAATGGTTTCGTTCAATATGGAAGTATCATATACATACTCTTCTACCAATTCAAAAACTATAGGAGCTGTAGCACTTGAAGTTTCCTCTCCTGACAGATACTTTTTATAATCTCCCTTTTCTGCCATTGCATAGCAAATTGTTCCTTTATCTTTGGATGTCCAAACCTCATCGGATATGTATCTTTCATCTTCACCATAAAATATTGAATCCAAATTAACTTTATTATTATTTTCTTCTGCATACGCTCTCTTTGCAAATTCACCTAAAGTACCGTTTGCATTATATTCCGACAATTGATTCTGTGCTGATAAAAACAGAACTTCCGCATATTCATTCTGACGATTAAAGTCTGCCCAATCCTGCCATGCCATAAGTCCCATAACGGAAACCGCCATAAGTATTCCGAGAACAACAAAAGTAACAATCATTTCAACCAATGTGAAACCATTGTTATTCATTGTCTTTTTCTTATTTAATTTGTCTCTCATATATATCAACATTGAAGACACCTCCAACGAATCTTATTAAAATACATTATAATCCATACTTATTATACTAAATTTTATACTCAAGGTCAAATAATATAAACTAAAAACATCTGTAAAATTATGATTTTTAAGGCATTTTATCCCAATTCTCCACTTAGTATATCGTCAGATTTATTTGTTTGAATAATATTTTTTTAATTCCGAATATATCTTTTCTGACATATCCTGCGAAATTTTTACGTTATTCCAGTATTCAAAAGCAATAATTCCCTGATACAAAAGCATCTTTAATCCATTAATATACGGTATTTTTTTCTTACTCATAACTTCAAGAAATTTTGTCTTTTCGGGATTATATATGAGGTCTACCGCTGCATCGGCCATATCATAGAAGTTCTCATCACATACAAGAGGAAGACCGTCATCCGCATTCAGTCCTATAGATGTGCTCTGTATAAATAAATATCTGTCATTTGGTATTCGAATGTAATCAGATGCAGCAATGGGAATAAAGGTTTTTTCATTTGCATTATCCTTTTTTATCATATTCATATCATCAGCTAATTTTTCCGCCTTTTCCAACGTTCTGTTGACAATATATACCTTTTTTGCCCCGTATTTAACACACATATAAGCGACAGCTCTTGCTGCGCCTCCTGCTCCGAGCATAATAATATTATTATCCTTTATTTCAAATCCGGCCTCTGTTACAGACCTGTACAAGCCTTCCATATCGGTATTATATCCCTTGTAACCTCCGTCTGCTCTGACCAAAGTATTGACAGCTCCGATTTTCTCAGCATCCTCATCTATATCCACAAGATATGGTATTACTTTCTCCTTGTATGGAACTGTAATATTCAATCCCAATATCTGACTTTCATATGCTGCTTTTACATAATCTCCGAGTCTTTCCTCTATCTGAAACGGAATATATCTTTCATTTAATCCAAGCATATCTGACAGATTATCATGTATAACCGGCGACAATGTATGTTTTATCGGATTACCGAATATACCGAGTATTTCTTTATCTTCTGCCAGTTCATAGCCTTCTATCACTTTATCTTTCAAATTTATCTCATTATTATTCATTTTCATTCTCCATAAAAACGCATAAACATTCACTGTTAAAAAAGTCACAAAACAATAAGGCACCAGGTGCTGCCCTGATGCCTTGATATGTTTTACTTTCTGAGTCCAAGCTCTTCAATAAGCTTTCTGTAACGCTCTATATCCTTGCTCTTAAGATAAGCCAGAAGATTTCTTCTCTGACCAACCATCTTAAGAAGACCACGTCTTGAATGATGATCCTTAGGATGAACCTTGAAATGCTCATTTAAATCATTAATTCTTGCAGTGAGTAATGCAACCTGTACCTCAGGTGAACCTGTATCACCCTCAGAACGTCCATACTTTTCAATAATTTCCTTCTTTTGCTCTGTTGTAATCATTTTAAATGACCTCCATAATAATTATTTAAGCTTTTCACCGGGTAACGGGTGGAGAATCCGTTTACTAAGTGAAAGACTTGATTATAATATCACAACACCCTTTTATTGTAAAGAAAAAAAAGAAAACTCTTTATTTTTTTTATTTTTTTATTATAATACTTATATGCGTAATAATTATTTTGATTAAATATATCACTGAACATCTTTAAAATGATTATTTATCGCAAAATCAAGCTATGAAAGGAATAATTATGAGCGGTTCGACTATAGGAAGATTATTTAAAGTTACAACCTGGGGTGAGTCACACGGTGCGGCAGTCGGTGCGGTAATTGACGGTTGTCCTGCCGGACTTATGCTTAATGAAACAGATATACAAAAATTTCTTGACAGACGAAAGCCCGGCCAAAACGAATTTACGACCATGCGCAACGAAGATGACAAGATACAGATTATGTCAGGAATATTTGATGGCATTACGACAGGCACTCCGATATCTCTTATCGTATATAACAAGGATCATCATAGTGCGGACTATAGTAATATAGCTAACTGCTACAGACCCGGACATGCTGATTATACTTATGATGAAAAATACGGTTTCAGGGATTATCGAGGAGGCGGACGTTCATCAGGTCGTGAAACCATCGGACGTGTTGCAGCCGGCGCAGTAGCAATAAAATTATTAGACCAGCTCGGAATATCCTTTTGTACATATACCCGTTCTATCGGAGAGTATATTATAGATTATAATAATTTTGACAAAGATGAAATATATAAAAATGCATTATATATGCCTGACAAGGTCTGCGCAGAAAAGTCCTCAGCATACCTTAAGGATATAATATCAGATTTAGATTCCATAGGTTCTTCTGTCGAATGTATAGTAAGCGGTATGCCGACAGGTATAGGAGAGCCTGTATTTGACAAGCTTGATGCTCTGCTTGCTAAGGCTGTTATGTCAATCGGCGCAGTAAAGGCGGTTGAGATAGGTGATGGAATATCTGTAAGTCAGGCATGTGGTTCGGAAAATAATGACAGCTTTATAATTGATAATGGTGAAGTAAAGAAAGAGACAAATCACTCAGGCGGAATACTCGGAGGAATAAGTGACGGTTCTGACATCATACTGCGTGCCTCCTTTAAGCCTACTCCATCCATATACAAGGAACAAAAAACCATAACGAATGATAAAGAAGAAACCGTTCTCTCCATAAAGGGCAGACACGACCCAATCATAGCACCACGCGCAGCGGTCGTTGTCGAATCGATGTGCGCAATCACAATCCTCGACCTGTTGCTGCAGAACGCAACATCTACTGTAGATAAATTAAAAAATATATACAAATAAAAAACTATAGCCTGCAGATAGAATATAAACAAGAGACTGTAGCAACAAATTGATTGCATGTTGCAACAGTCTCTTTGTTTATACTCTATCTGCCGGTTAAAATTATTTAATTAAGCCATCTTAGCTCTTGGATGAGCTTTATCGTATTCCTGTTTTAATTTGCTCTGACGACTATTCAGATATACCTGTGTAGTCGAAATATCCGAATGACCAAGCATCTCCTGAACAGCTCTTAAATCAGCTCCATTTGATACAAGGTGCGACGCAAACGAATGCCTTATCATATGCGGGGTTATATCCTTGTCGATACCGGCTTTCTTGGCATAAGCTTTAATCAACTTCCAGAATCCCTGTCTCGTCATCTGCTCTCCTTTCATATTGGTGAACAGATAATCGCTCTTGCCGCATATACCTTCTCTTACATTTTTTAAATAATTATTAAGTGCAGACTTCGCTGCATTTTCTATCGGAATAACTCTTTCCTTGTTATCATCCTTACATATGATATATCCAAGCGTAAGATTAACATCATCTAATTTTAAAGAAATCAGCTCCGTAACTCTTAAACCTGTCGCATATAAAAGCTCAAGCATAGCTTTATCACGAATACCTTTATTACTTGAAGTATTAGGTTGTTCAAGCAAAAGATTTATCTCACTTATAGACAATGTCTCAGGAGGTCTTTTCTCAATCTTCGGTCCTTTTAATCCCTCCGCATAATCATCATTGACAATTTTGTTCTTAAAAAGATACATATAGAAGGACTTAATACTTGCCACACTTCTTGAAACAGTAGCTGTAGACATTCCAAGTCCCTGAAGGTATTCAATATATGTAGTTAAATCAGTGGCATTGACATCCGACACATTAGTTATATTTTTATCATAAAAATAATGTTCCATCTTGAGTAAATCTCTTTTATAAGAACTTATGGTATTGTCGCTTGAATGTTTAACTCTCTTTATATAATTAATATAATCTTCGATAAATTGTCCCATCTGATTTCCTTTTCCTCAAGTAAAACAAACATATTTTTTTATAGTTTTTGTAATAATTAAACAAAATGTAACTTTTTGTAACTTTATGTAAAAAATATTACAGACATAATTTTATATATTAATTTACATAAAATCAAGTATAATTTTTACTGATTTTTTAAGGTTTTTTCAGCGTTTTAAGCTATTCCACAATATAAAGAATTCCATGTTATGTCCACCTACAATATATTGTTTTTTTAGCTTAAAAAAATCTTTAAAAAATTTTCTTCAAATATTACTCCGATTATAATTGTTATTAATAGAATTGTAATAAATTTTAACTTATTTTTATTTATAATCTTCCCTGAATAATATCTGTAAATAAAATTAATTACAAACAAATACAAAATATAATGCGGAAATATACTGATTAAAAATACTCCCACTTCTCTTATTCCACCCGAATATGTCTGAACCGACATCATAAACCCATAGAACATACCAAGCAGCAAAATTAAAAAATCATATATAAGCTCAGGTTTAAAAAGCTTCATAAAGATAAGTATTATAACAGTTTGCTTCAATCTTCTGAGCAATATAAAAACAAACCCCGATAAAAAAGATACGGATAAGCCTCTGTATATGTCCATTATAGAAAAAGCCATATAATCAAAAACCGTCCCTGTCTTCATCAAAATATTTACTGTCAGACTTGTAAAGAACACAGAAGATATTGCAATTAATATTGATGTATTATTTTGTATTTTATTCGGCAAAAAAATCACTCCATAAAAAATAGAAAACATATCGTTTTCTATTTTTTATGATAATTATTATTCAATTATTCCACTTGATTTCATTTCCTTATAAGCAAATATTGCGGCTATGGTTTTGCTATCGACTATAACTCCGTCATATATCATCTGTATTGCTTCGTCAATATGTATATGTAAAAGTTCAATAAACTCATTATCATCAAGATGTCTTTTTCCTTCAGTTAATTCAGTTCCGATATATACATCCGTCGTTTCATCAAATGTACCTATTGAGGATACCAATTTTGTTACGTGATATAACTTCTGTGGAATATACCCGGTCTCCTCTTCTGCTTCACGAGCTGCACATATCTCACCGGCTTCATCAATTTCATTGTATGCCCCGGCAGGTATTTCAACACTTAAATTGTCTATAGAATTCCTATACTGCCGTACAAGGTATGTGTATTCATTTTCATCAATAAGTAATACTCCCGCTCCACCTCTGTTTTTATGTCTGATAAAATCATATTCTACAATTCTTCCATCCGGTGTCTCAAGGTAGTCCTTATATAATTCTACAATCTTTGCTTCACACAAAAGTTCTAATTTTTTTCTCTTGAATTTTTCCACTTAGAAATCTCCTTTAAAAATTTATCAGATTTGAAAAGGGTGTGAATAAATCCACACCCTTTAATTTTATTTCGCAAAGTCTGTAACACGTGATTCCCTGATAAGATTTACCTTTATCTGTCCAGGATATTCAAGCTCTGCTTCTATCTGCTTGGAAATATCTCTGGCAAGTAAAACCATATCTTCATCGGAAATCTGTTCCGGAACTACCATAACACGAATTTCTCTACCTGCCTGAATAGCAAAAGTCTTCTCAACACCCTTGAAGCTGTTAGCAATTCCTTCTAAAGCACTAAGGCGTGTTGTATAAGTTTCCAACGTCTCTCTTCTCGCACCCGGTCTTGCAGCTGATATAGTATCAGCAGCCTGAACTATGCAAGCAATTAAACTCTGAGGTTCTACATCTCCATGATGAGCCTCTACCGCATTTATAACTATCGCTGACTCCTTATACTTTCTACAGAGGTCAACACCTATTGTTACATGCGAGCCTTCCATTTCATGATCAATTGATTTACCAATATCGTGCAACAATCCTGCACGCTTAGCAATACGAACATCCAAACCAAGCTCTCCTGCTAATAATCCTGACAGCTGTGCAACTTCTATCGAGTGCTTAAGTGCATTCTGTCCGTAGCTTGTTCTGAATTTCATTCTACCTAATAATTTAACTAACTCCGGATGAATACCATGTACTCCAACCTCAAGGATTGCATTTTCGCCTTCCTCTTTGATTATGGTATCAACCTCTTTCTGAGCCTTTTCAACCATCTCCTCAATTCTTGCCGGATGAATTCTTCCATCCACGATAAGCTTCTCAAGTGCTATTCTTGCAACTTCTCTTCTTATCGGATCAAAGCTTGAAAGGACTACCGCCTCAGGAGTATCATCTATAATTAAATCGACTCCTGTCAACGTTTCAAGAGTACGAATATTCCTACCCTCTCTACCTATAATTCGTCCTTTCATATCATCATTAGGTAATTGTACCAACGAAATTGTCGTCTCTGACACGTGGTCAGCAGCACATTTCTGAATTGCTGTAACAACGTAATCTCTTGCCCTTTTATCGGCTTCTTCTTTAGCTCTTGCTTCTAATTCTTTGATCATGACTGCAGTTTCATGTTTAACATCGTCTTCAACAGTCTTTAATAAGTATTCCTTTGCTTGTTCAGAGGTTAAACCTGAGATTCGCTCAAGTTCCTGAGTTCTTCTTGCTTCTAAATCTGCTATCTCGCTCTTCTTAGCATCCAGTTCAGCTTCCTTCTTCGAAAGATACGCTTCCTTCTTCTCAACAGCCTCAGTCTTCTTATCAAGATTTTCCTCTCTTGACATCACACGCTTTTCCATACGCTGAAGCTCACTACGACGATCTTTTACTTCCTTTTCGATGTCATTCTTAGTTTTAAGAGCTTCCTCTTTGGCCTCAAGAAGTGTCTCACGCTTTTTAGCCTCAGCACTTTTTAGTGCTTCATCTAAAATCTCTCTGGCTTTATCTTCAGCTTTTCCGACCTTAGCCTCTGCAATATTCTTTCTATAGGCTATAGCGGCAAACCAAGTAATAATCACAGCTAAAACTAATACTATTGCGAAAATAATATATTTTAGCATTACCCAGGAGCACCTCCTTATTAAGTTTTGATTGCAATAAAATACAACAGTTAAATATTATACTTTTTTTATATTAGTGTCAAGAAATAATTGTTTTTATTTTAAATGTATTATTAACAATTAATTATACTTTTAAACTATCGGCAGAAAAATTATACGTCATAGGTATCATTTTCAGATATTGTAGTACCCGGCACATCTGCCTCATCAGCCTCACCTATACCACATTTGGCACGTACTCTGGTCTCAACCTCTTCCATAACCTCCGGATGCTCAGCAAGATATATCTTGGTATTCTCGCGCCCCTGTCCGATCTTCTCACCATTATAGGAAAACCATGCTCCGGATTTGTTGATAATATCATATTTAACCGCAAGGTCAAGTACATCTCCTTCTCTGGAAATACCTTTACCAAACATAATATCAAACTCTGCTTCCTTAAATGGCGGCGCAATCTTGTTCTTAACAACCTTCACTCTGGTTCTGTTACCAACTACCTCACCGCCAACTTTTAAAGTTTCTATTCTTCTTACATCAAGTCTGACTGATGAGTAGAATTTTAATGCACGTCCACCTGTGGTAGTCTCAGGATTGCCGAACATTATACCAACTTTTTCTCTAAGCTGGTTGATAAAGATTATAACACAGTTTGATTTACTGATAATACCTGTCAGTACTCTAAGCGCCTGTGACATAAGTCTTGCCTGCAAACCAACGTGAGCATCTCCTATCTCTCCGTCAATCTCAGCCTTAGGCACCAATGCTGCAACTGAGTCAACAATAATGACATCAACCGCTCCCGAGCGAACCATTGTCTGTGCTATCTCAAGAGCCTGCTCACCATTATCCGGCTGTGATACGTATAAATTATCAATATCCACTCCTATATTTGAAGCATATACAGGATCAAGCGCATGCTCTGCATCTATAAAGCCTGCAATACCTCCCATCTTCTGCACCTCTGCAACCACATGAAGTGCAACCGTAGTCTTACCACTCGATTCCGGTCCGTAAATCTCAATGATCCTTCCTCTCGGCATACCACCTAATCCTAACGCTACATCAAGACTTAACGAGCCTGTCGGAACTACTTCTATATTCAAATTAGCAGACTTGTCACCAAGCTTCATAACCGAGCCCTTACCGTACTGCTTCTCAATCTGCGCCAAAGCTGCATCCAATGCCTTTTGTTTTTCTTCGTTTGCCATAATAACCTCCTATGAAACATATGTTCGTTTTTCTTAATATAATATAATTCGGATTTGTTGTCAATACATTTTTCGAATTTATGTTCGATTAAGACAACTTGGGATAATATGCTATAGATATTTTACTTTATTTAATGCTATAATGTAAAGAAGAAAATAATAAAAGACCATAATTAACGAAATAATACGAGGAAAACATATGAAAACATTTGCAATTATAGCTGAATACAATCCTTTTCATAACGGACATCTCTATCTGCTCAACGAAGCCGTAAAAAAAACCAATGCAGATTATAGCGTGGCAATTATGAGCGGTAATTTTTTACAGAGAGGTACTGCTGCCATCTGTGACAAATACACCCGTGCACATATGGCCGTTTCGTCAGGTATTGATTTATGTCTGGAGCTTCCTTTTGTGTATGCCACAGGCAGCGCTTTTGATTTTGCAAACGGTGCAGTGAGTATATTAAACAAACTTAATACCATAGATTATCTGTGCTTCGGCGCAGAAACGGAGGATATTGGGTTACTCAACAAGACAGCTGAAATATTATGTAATGAGCCTGCGGAATATTCCGACATATTGAAAGAACAACTAAAAAGCGGTCTATCCTATCCTGTCGCAAGACAGACAGCCCTTATAAGATACACAAATAATTCCGATATTGAACAGATAATTACTGAACCAAACAACATACTTGCTATAGAGTATTTATCGGCTCTAAGACGTATTAATTCAGATATCAAACCTGTCATAATAAAAAGAAATACTGCCGGTTATAACGATATTTCATTAAACGGAAATATCAGTTCTGCTACCGCAATCAGAAATTATCTTGAAACATTCTCCGCTTATAATCAAGACATAGCAGATGAATATAAGAAAGCAAAATCCAAAATAACAAATGATTTGAGAAATGATATGCCGGATGAATCACTAAAACTGTTATCCGATATGTATAAAAAGGAATATCCACTTTCAGAAAACTATCTGCTTGGCTTTGTTCATAATCTTCTTATTAAGGATACGGATTACGAGAATTACTGTGATATTTCAAAGGATCTGTCGAATAAAATCAAAGCGCTTGATGTAACTATGGGTTATAACGAAATCCTTAATCGTCTAAAGACAAAAGATATAACTGCAAGCCGTATAAACCGCGGACTTATCCATTCTATACTTTCCTATACCGATTATGACAGAAAGATGTTCTATGATAATGCTTTATGCTTCTATGCAAATATTCTATCATTTAAAAAATCAAGCAGCGAGCTTATAAGACATATTCATGAGAACAGCTTAATTCCTCTTATAACAAAAAAATCTGATTTCAGAAAATATATTAATGATTATAAAGATATTAATACCGTCATTGCCGACAGGATGTGGGATCTTGATATGAGGGCCTCAAAACTGTATCGAAGTATAATCTATACACAGCTTGGATATATCTTACAAAACGATTATCTATATAATATACCTATAGTATAATTAATAAATCCTTTAAAACATCTTGATTAAGTGTCATATTAAATAAATCATAACATATATTTTATTAATAATTAATAAGGCTATGATTAAATGCTTATAATCTTATTTTACGTTATCATAATGCTCTGTCTTATCGCAGGCAATAAAACAGTTATAAGCGGTGCATCCTATGGTCTTATGCTATGGTATAACAATGTTCTGCCGCTGCTTATGCCGTTTATGCTTGTATCAGGGTTAATGGCATCAAGAATAAAAGCTCTCCCTCAAAAGCTTCGTAAAAGATATGCTATAATCATAACCTTATTTACCGGTCTTCTGTGCGGATATCCTCTTGGAGCAAAGAATGCGAATGATTTTATAAAAAATAATTCATATGACAAAAAAACAGGACAGTTGATGCTCGCACTTGTAAACAACTGCAGCCCGATGTTTCTGTTTGGATATATAATATCAAATCTTATTAATGATAAAATAAAAATTTCATTCGCTTTATTTGTAATTTATACACCATACGTAATTTTGATTATTATTAAACTATTATTTTATAAATTATTTTCAGGATGCAAATCTCATAACAAAAAAGCCGTTATAGTTCAAAGAAAAAAATCAGCAAATAAAACCAAAAACAATATAAAGGACACTGAAACAAATAAAATTCAGACTTTTGAAAATAGAAATATTTCACAATTCATATCAGATAACGACCAAATTATGTCAACCATTATTCAAATCACCTATGTCGGTTTTTATATAATGATTTGTTCAATTATCAGCGAGTACATACTGTCCTTAAATATGATACCAACAAATATCAGACTATTTACGGCAAGTCTGACTGAGATTACAAAAGGTACACGGCTTATAGCAGATAATTATTATATGTCAGCATCTTCTGTAAAAATGCGGACAGAATCCATCGCAATAATCCTCGGGCTTACATCATTTGGCGGTATTTCAGCAATATTACAGACGAATAATGTAATTCGCGGCTCCGGTATGTCAATATGTAAATACATAATAGAAAAGACCGTATGCGGTATCTCAACATACGGTCTGGTTATATTTCTATATAATTATATGTAATTACTCATCAAGAAAATCGTCATCGTCGTCATCAAAGTCATCATCGTCATCATCTCCATAGACATCAATTTCATCATCGATATCGTCAACAGGAGCCTGTGGCTGTGGCTGAGGTACATCTGCATAAGCACTGTCTGCCTCATCCTCATCAGATTCTTCATAGGACATGGAACTTGATGCTGTAAGTACGTTAATATTTGCATCCATCTCACTTATATTATTGTCAAGCACATATGCATCGCTCTCAAGTGACTCAATAAGAACTCTGTAATTTTCTTTCTCAACATCATGGACTCTGTTATATAAATCTCTCATCTCAGAAAGCTTGTCCTTAGTGTAATACATAGCTCCAAGTCTTATCTCGTTTGCCTCTTCATTTGCCTGATCAACTATCTGTTGAGCCTGATTTCTTGCCATCTCAAGAATCTCATTGGCTCTTACATTTGCAAGCTCAGTTATATTATGCTGGTCTACAAGACGATTAGCTTCATTTACGGATTCTGTGATGATTGCATCAGAACGTGTTCTTGCATCTGCTAATATGGCTTCCTTATTACGCATAATTTTTCTGCATCTTTCAATCTCACTTGGAAGCTTTAGCTTAAGCTCTTCGATCATTGAACTAAGCTCATCCTTATGAACTATAATCTTATTCTGCGACAGAGGTTGATATTTACAATTATCTATAAATATCTCTATCTGGTCAATCATCTCTTCTACGCCTTTTTTACCCATTATTAAAAATCCTCCTACACTTAATTAAGCTTATCTATAAGTTTTGATATTACACATTCAGGTACAAAACCCTTTAAATCAACTCCGTATTTGGCATATTCCTTAACGGTACTTGAACTTAAATATGAGTATTCGATACTTGTTGACAAAAACACGGTATCAACCTCCGGTGCAACAATCCTGTTGCTCTGTGCCATCTGCATCTCCAAATCAAAATCCGTCAAAGCTCTTAAGCCTCTTATGACAACATTTGTCTTCTTTTGTTTTACAAAATCAACCAAAAGTCCTTCAAAGGACTCAACCGACACGTTATCAATATCTATAACAGCATCTTCCAACATTTTAACACGTTCTTCCAAAGAAAACAATGGTGTTTTTACAGTATTATTTAAAACACCTACTATTACGTGGTCAAAAATCTTCGCAGAACGTTTGATAATGTCATAATGTCCCGATGTTACCGGATCAAAACTTCCCGGATATACAGCTACTACCATCTTTTATTCTCTCTTCTTAAAAAAAATATGTTTATTGGATTTATATCTTTTATCCTTAATAATATCATAGCCCAGATCATTTACATAGGAAAAATCCTCATCAAGTGCCGCCTCAACTATAATCAGAGTATCCTCTGTAAAATTTTTTTCTTTTAATACTGATAAAACCTGTCTTTCCAGTCCCTTACCATATGGCGGATCCATAAAGATAACATCATAATCCACAGTCTTTAATCCCGATACATAGGATACTGCATCAGCCTTTAATATGCGTGAATTATCCTTAAAATGTGTAAATGTGACATTATCTTCTATACAGGCTATGGCTTTCGGATTAAGCTCAATGAAGGTGCAATCTTTAGCCCCACGACTTAGAGCCTCAATACCTATACCTCCGCTTCCTGCAAACAAATCCAAAAATTTTGCATCAGGTATATAACCTGTCAGCATATTGAATAACGTTTCCTTAATCCTGTCCGTCGTAGGTCTTGTGTCAAGACCTTCAATGGTTTTCAAAGGTAAACTTCTTGCTGTTCCTGCAATAACTCTCATTATGTACATCCTCTCTCATTTTGTCAACCATTAATTATCATTTTTTATCTTATTTTTGAACCATTTTCCTGTCTCTGACAGTTCATCATCCGTCCATCCCGATGTCTTATTGCACGATGAAGATATAAGTGATGATGTCTCATTCTTATTGGATATATTCCATACCGCATAAGACAGATTATATTCATCTATAAGTTCAAACCATGCATCAGCCTCGTTGTAATCTATACTTCCGTTACCGGACGCATCACATATACTGCATTCACTTATGAATACAGGAAGACCCTTACCTATCGCTGTTGTCACTTTATTTCTTATTGCCTCCTTATGTGTAGAAGCATAAAAATGTGCCGCATACATTATATTGTCATATCCCGTTATCGGATCATTTGCTGCTATATCCACATCCTGAGACCATGTCGGAGTTCCGACTATTATAATAGTATCAGGGCAATTTGTCCTAATAACCGGTATTACCTCTTCTGCATAGCTTTTTACGTCATTCCACGATGCATTTCCGTTCGGCTCATTACATATTTCAAATATTACGTTGTCATAATCCTTATATTTCTCCGACATTTCACTAAAGAAGTCTATAGCATCATCCTTATAAACCTGCGGATTCTGCTCCTGTAATATGTGCCAGTCAACTATTACGTACATTCCTAAATCCGTAGCTGCATTTACACCTTCGTCAACCAGACCTTTCAGATAATTTTTGTCACCACCGTTTGAATAACCGCCGTTTTCATGAGTGTACATAGCTATTCTTATCATATTGGCACCCCAGTCATCACGGAAGGTTTTAAATGTGTCATAGCTTACATAATCCGGAAACCACGCTATACCATGTGTGCTCGGACCTTTTAATTGGAATTTATCTCCGTTTTCATCTACTATATCTGTTCCTTTAACACTTATTTTTCCATGAACTTCAAAAGGCGTTTTGCCGTTATCATCGTTTTTTTTCTGAGAATTATCATCAGATTCGGTAGTTGTTTCTTCTTCTGTAGTGGTTTCCTCTTCTTCGGCAGTTGTTTTCTCTGCCTCGGCAGCTACTTCTTCTTCCGTTTCTTTCGTTAATTCATATTTGTTGCCATCTACATAAAGAGTGGCATTCTTAATATTTTTAAAATCACTTTCCGATGAAGCGGTTACAATTATTCCAATATCCTTAAGAGTCTGATTTGCTGATACAACGCCATTATATTCTACAGGTTCTAAGGTAAGAATACCATTATCAACAGATGTATTACAGTTCCAAAAGCTGTCTAAGGTTGTGTTTTTTCCTATATCTATCTTTACCGACCAATTCTTTATATCACTGTCTGTTTTATTGGTTATGCTTATATCAAGCTGTCCTGAATATTTGCCGTTATTCTCCCAACTGTTAGTGCCTGTTATACCGGCATAACAAAGAAGTTCTTCTGAAGCATCTTCTTCAGTATCTTTATCCGAATCCTGATCATTTTCATTCTCTGCCTGTGCGTCCGTATCTCCGGCTTTTGCATCTGTTATGACATCTTCCGTGACAGCCTCATCTGTACTATCATTATTTTCTTCCTTGCCCGGTTTAAAAAGTGCAATCAAAAGTCCAATGATTACTACAGCAAATACGGCTATTACCCCTATCAATATTTTATTCGTATTTTTTTGTTTATTATCGTCCATATACCCTCCTGTGATTCATTTCTAATTTTTTGTCAATTTATCAAAATTTTCAAGTGTATTTTATTTTATCATGAGCATACTAACAGTGTAACAAGAAATTATAATTGTTACAAGATATGATTTTTCATTATCAAAAAAAGCTACTGTTATAAAGGAGAAAATGTTATGAGTAAGAATACAACAAGTGTACCGGAAGCAAAGAGTGCTATGAACAGATTCAAATTCGAAGTTGCAAACGAGATAGGTGTACCTCTTACTGATGGTTACAATGGTAACCTTACCTCTAAGCAGAATGGTTCAGTCGGTGGTATGATGGTTAAGAAAATGATATCTGAACAGGAAAAGATGATGTCAGGTAGATAAGTAAATTTTTCCTCCTATCAAAATCGAAAACGGGGCTGTGGCATTAAATAAATATTTGATGTCGCAGCCCTTACACATTTTTAATTATCATAAAATAAAACACCCAGAGTACCCGGTCCGCAATGGCTGGAAATTACTCCGCTTGCGTGAGTTTCTGTTATATTTTCAAATATATTAAGTTCTTCAAGATAATGCTTTACTTTCTCGACAACCTCCGGCTGTGCATGTGAATGAGTAATAAACACCTGTGTCTTATCTGCTTTTTCCAATTGAGGTTTTAAATCAGCAACATATTGAAGCGTAACCTTGTCCTGCTTACCTCTGTATTTTTTTGCAACATGCATTTTTCCGTTTTCCACCACTATTTCAGGTTTTAATTTAAGCGTGTTTCCAAGCAAAGCTGTCGCAGTAGAGCATCTGCCTCCTCTGCCAAGATAAGTAAGTGTATCCACTACAAAACTTGCCCTGACTTTATTGCGACGTTCATTTACCATGTCAGTAATCTCTGAAGCCGATTTACCTTCATCCCTCAGCCTTGCGGCATATAGTATCTGTAAACCTATTCCTGTAGATAAATTCATTGAATTTATTACATATACATGTTCAGAATAATCTAAATCCTCAGCAACCATCCTTGCCACATTACAGCATGTACTCATATCCTCTGATATGCAGAAAAAAATTATATCACAGCCCTCAACCTTATATTTTTCAATCAATTCTTTAGTCATATCATATGTTATCGCCGCAGTCTTAGGTGTGGTTTTGTTCGCATCAGCCCATGTAAAAATCTCATTTGGGTTAGTATCTATACCATCAAGATACGACTTATCATCCATTATGATACATAACGGATCCACATCTATATCATACTGTGCAAGCTGTTCCTTAGATAAATCACTTGAGCTGTCGGTGATTATTTTAATCTTATTCATAAAACTATTCATAAAACATATCCCTTCTAAAGTAACCCTTTATTATATATAACTGTATTGTAACAAAAAAAGGATATAATTGCCATATAAAAATAATGGCGTGGAGCCTTACTCCACGCCATATATTTGTTATATCATCTCACCTATCAGCTTAATCTGCTATTTTTGAACTTTATCTTTCTTTTTTAACACTACTATGCCTGCAAGTGACATCATCATTAATACTCCCATAAATACTACCGGCATTGCATCACCTGTCTTTGGTGACTGTGCTGTAGTAGCAGCCTCTGTTGTAGCTTCATTATTTGAAGGAGTAATAACCTCTGCAACCTTTGCTAAAGTAAATGTTGTACTTACCTCGCCATCTGAATATACAAAGGTAATTGTATGCGAACCTGCTGCAAGTGTATCAAGGAATGCTGCCTTAACAGTTGCAATTGTACTTCCTGAAGCAGTTTCATAATTAGACTTATCAACAACGGTTCCATCAATCTTTAAATCAGTAAACTTATCCAAGTCACCACTTGCTCTTATAACAAGATCTTTGCCTTCAGAAGCCGTGATATTCTGATCGGCTCCGTCTAAAATTATATATGTATCTGCAACCGGTTCCTCTGTCGGAAGCTCCGTAGATGTTATTTCCTCTTCTGTTGGAAGTTCTGTAGATGTTATATCCTCTTCTGTGGTTGTTGCTGCTTCCTCAGTGGTGGTTGTTACTTCCTCTTCTGTGGTTGTTGCTGCTTCCTCTGTAGTGGTTGTTACTTCCTCTTCTGTGGTTGTTGCTGCTTCCTCTGTAGTGGTTGTTACTTCCTCTTCTGTGGTTGTTGCTGCTTCCTCTGTAGTGGTTGTATCCTCTTCTGTGGTTGTTGCTGCTTCCTCTGTAGTGGTTGTTACTTCCTCTTCAGTGGTTGTTGCCGCTTCCTCTGTAGTAGTTGTATCCTCTTCAGTTGTTGTATCTTCTTCTGTGGTAGTTGCTTCCTCTGTCCACTTAGCATAGATAGTTGTATCGTCTGTAATTGCCTTAGTAAAATCAAATTCCGTCTTTAATGCTTTATCTGCATACCAACCTGCAAATTTATACCCTTTTTTCGTTGGAGAACTTGACGGCTTAGTTGCAGTTTCACCATCTTCAACAGTCTGTGAATTAACTTTACTTCCACCATTGGTTTCGAAAGATACAGTGTACTCTGTCGGCTCAGCAGTATATCCTTCTTCATGAATACGTACATAAACAGATCTTATTGCATATGTATCGCCACCTTGGTCGACTGCCTCTGCAGCTGCAAGAGTAAAATTCTGATTTATAGAAAAAGTTATTGTATTTTCTGTAAAGCTCTGAATGCTAAAATATTCAGACGAACCAGCTTCTAATACTGCATCTGTTCCAACATATCCATCCAAAACCGGCACGGTCAGTGTACCTGCTGCATAGCAGTAATTATCAACATAAGTTTCTGTCTCACTGTTATACATTGTTACCATATATTCTACAAAATACTCTCCATCACCTAATTCAATTCCTGCCTCTTCTGAAAGCCAATCCCCTGCATCCATATAGACATCAAACGCTTTAACTTCCTCGTTATCGGTAACAAATACTGCCTTGTCTGCAAGTGTAGTATTGGTTCCATCAGGAGCATAACCGCTAACTACACCTTTTAAAGTAGTCGACGCCAAAGCCCTTATAGCATTACCCTGCACTATAGTCAGAACCAATAACAGTGCCAATGCAAAACTGATTAACGACTTCTTTCTTAATTTCATCAACATAAATAATCTCCCTTCTTAATTATAAAACTATGACATTTTTTCATTCATTAATTCTCATCTCATTTTGTCATATTTATAATATTATATATCTACAGCAGATATTGTAATTAATCAGGCAAAAATATTATAGATGACATATGTCTCTTTTGCCAGAAATTACCGTCATATTATACGACATTAATGATTATTACACTTTTCAACATCAAGAAAACGTCATATAATAAGAAAACAAAATCAAAACATATTTAAGAGGAAAAAATAATGAATCAATCTTCAAGCTTCACAACCAAATACAGCAAGCATATCATACTGACATTATTATTCTTCATTTATAATTATACTTATTCTACGATTATTATAAGTTTTAATTTTCTTGTTAATAATATTTATGAGAAAACCGGCAGTATAACTCACAACAGGTTCATTCTCCTGTCTTTTTCGTCAGCACTTATAATATTCGGCATTTTTTTAAGTGTAAAAAGCATTAAATCATTTTATATAAACCGATTCATTGGTATTTTAACGCTTCTCACACTTCCTTTAATGCTGCTTTTGTTTAACAGTCACAACAAATTCATATTTCTTGCATCAATTTATTTACTTATGTTCATTATAGGTATAGAATGCGTCTATTACCACAATCTTATGTATAGAGCTTTTCTGTGTAAGTCACATACGGGAATCGTATTTTCTATAAGTCTGTCATGCGCTATTTTGTCGCAGTATTTTCTTCAATCATATACCAAGAGCTATAATATAACATTATATAGTCTTATGCTTATTACTTTTATAGCCGCATTTATTAATTTATCCGGTGTTACGGACACTCTGACCGATACCGCACAGGACGATTATTTTGACTCAAAATCAGACAATAAACATTTTATTACTGTATTTATATCTATGATTTTTATTATCATTTTGTTCGAATATATAGGTAACTTTCTTTCATATTCACTATTTTCCCTAATGTACGACGGAAAGGCACTTGTATATGATACACCACGACTTTTTATCATTATTTCCTATATTATTATGGGAATATTTGCTGATATAAAAGATATGAAGTACATACCGGTTATAACTCTGACCGGAGTTATCATCAGCATTTTAAACCCGGTTCTTATGCACGAGAACTCGTCCCTATATGCAAACACCTGTATATATTATATAGTTGCGGGTATTATTAACAGTTTCTTTACTCTGATGATGCTTAAGCTTGCACGAGGCCGCAGATTCGCACCTCTGATTGCTGTAAGCGGGCGCATAGTGGACGGAATTTTCTCGTTTATTTTTATATCACCTATTATGTCAAATATTCCTATATTTTACGCTGTCGGCATAGAATTATTATGTATTATGGTTATTATGTTGCTGCTTGCTTTCACAGGTCAGCTCAGCTTCATCACAAACGAGCCAGATATCGTAGCACATATCTCTCCATCGGATTTTTCCGAAAAATTCAAATTATCAGAGAAGGAATCGGAAGTATTTATAACTGCGCTCTCATTCGATGGAACCATGTCAGAACTTGCCAAAAGTCTGTTTATGTCAAGAAGTGTTCTCTACAGGAATATAAGTAATATATGTTATAAGACTGAATGTGACTCTTTTCAGGCAGTGAAACGACTTTATTATGAGCTTCCTGCCAATACACAAGCTAATATAAATACTACCGAAATCAAAGAACAAAAAAATGATAACCACACTATTGACAAGATTATGTCAACCGATAATGATAATCTTGATCAAAATGATGATGATACTTCATTTGCTGAGAGAATGAGTAGTTTTGTTGACAAATACTCTCTTACTGTTAAGGAAATGCAGACATTGAAAGCTTTTCTTGAAAATCCTTACAAGACACAAAAAGAGCTGGCTGATATGCAGGGAGTCACCCTGCGTACCATCCAGCGTCATCTTGCAAATATTAAAACGAAAACAAATGTAAACTCATTTGATGAGTTGAGCAGCTTGTTTTACTCGTCATAATGATTATAATGTCTTATTAATTATTCATATATAGGCTCGAAATCACTTGCGTCATGTCCGCATAACGGACAGATAAAATCTGACGGAAGAGTCTCACCCTCATATACATATCCGCATATTTTACATTTCCAACCTACTATCTTCTTTTCCTTATCCACCTTTTCAGGCTTTGGTTTTACATCACTTTGATAGTCCGCATAAGTAAGTGGTGGATTGTCACTAAGTACCTTTGCATCTACTATCTCAGCTATAAATAATGTATGCGAGCCAAGGTCTGTCTCCGAAAGTACCTTACAGGATATAACCGCACAGGACTGCCATGCTATATACGGATTACCCATATCATCAAGCTGTGGAACAAATTCTGCAAATTTATCCACATCACGACCTGAGCAAAAACCAAATCTTTTAATCGTATCAAAGCTTACCGTCTTATCAAGCATAGTAAGTGCAAACTGCTTACTCTCCTTGATAAGCTCGCATGTATAGTTCTTGTTAATTACAGAGATTGCCACACGCACAGGATCATTTGCCACCTGAATACATGTGTTGGTTATACATGCGTTCATCTTTTCACCGCTCTTTGTACCAAGCATAAATACTCCGTATGAAAGCTTATACAATGCCTTATTGTCCATAATATATCCTCCTTTTTAGCTGCTTACGAAGCTTGGATAAATCCATCGCAGGCACGCTCTCGCTAAGATTCGCACGCAGCGGTACTAAGCTCGAAAATACCTCGCTAAGTACCGGCGGCTCATATTACCTGCTTATGGATTCATCCAAGTTTCGTAAGCCATATACATAGTTTAATAGTTTAATAGTTTAACATATTTTATTACTGTCCAATATGATTGTGAAGGGTCCGTCGTTGGTAAGTGCGACCTGCATGTCTGCGCCGAACTCACCTGTCTCAACAACTTTAATTTCATTTTTACATAGCTCTACTATATAATTATATATTTCTTCTGCGTGTTCAGGGCTTCCGGCTTTTATAAATGACGGGCGGTTACCCTTCTTGCAATCTGCATATAAGGTAAACTGTGATACAAGAAGAAGCTGTCCATCCACATCCTTTATGGATAGATTGGTCTTCCCCTCATCATCTGCGAATATCCGAAGTCCAATCAGCTTTTTAACCATCTTGTCTGCTATCTCCTTCGTGTCCTCTTCGCATACGCCAATCAGCACGAGAAAGCCTCTATCAATTTTTCCGTTTATTTTCTCATCTATGGTAACACTTGCTTTTGTTACACGCTGAATTACGAATTTCATATCTAACCTCTAATTATCTTTATACTTAAATAAATCATCCATAGTTACAACCGACTGAATATTACCCGAATACGAATTATCAACCATTCCATAAGTTGTAACAAGTGTAGGATAAATAGCATATTTAGTTCCTGTTGAAACAATTAAATCATTTATTTTATTTTTTATATTTTTATCTACTTTTTGTGTTATTGTATATTCCGTATTTGAATATTTCATTTCGCAGAGATTGATTACTTTATCCTTTCTTACAATAAGTAAATCAATTTGAGAGCCTGCTATACCGTTATCCTTATCAGCCCTGCAATACCACGAATTCACATCCGTATATACGCCTGATATTCCTAATTTTTGCTTTATTTGTTCTATATGCATTAGACCCACTCTTTCAAAGGCATATCCCATCCATGTATTAACAGCAGGGGTATTTATCTGATTACTCCAAAAATGCTCATCAGTTGGCTCATTCATTAAAAATCTGTAATAGAACAAGGTAAAGCAATCTATAAGCTGATAAACAGCATTTTTCTTTTTCATGCCAAATGCATAATATTTCCTGATAAATCCACAGCTTTCAAGTTCTTCAAGTTTCTTGGTTAATTCCCCTGAATTAGCAATATTAATGCTTTCTATTATCTCTTCTCGTGTCATGCCAACCTTTTTCAGGCTTAAAGCTTTAATTATTTTTAGATGCATGTCCGGATTCTTAAAAATTGAAGCATATAAATATTTGAACTCATCCTTTAACGGCGCGTCCTTTTGGAATATTATTCTATCTACATTTTGTGCTAAACTAAATCCCTTTTCCAAAAAGCTCCAGTAATATGGTACTCCTCCAAAGATCATATAATACTGTAAAATCTGCTCTTTGTTAAATGATAGTCCATTTACACGCATATATTCTTCACACTCAGCTAACGAAAATGGCTGTAGGTTAATCTGTTCAGTGAGTCTATTGTATAGACCTCCTTTATTATGAACTACCTTTGATAACATCCATGATGTTGCAGATGCGCATGCTATAAGAACTATATCCTTTCTTGCAGACGCCCAGCTATTCCAAAAATGTTCAAGGGCTGTAAGCAGATTACTTTTAGGTGTGTCCATCCATGATAGCTCATCAATAAAAATAATCTTCTTTTTTTCTTTAGAGTTTCTTATCAACTCCTTTAAATTTTCAAATGCCTCTAACCAGCTTTGAGGGTTCTTTGAAGATTCACCTCCTGCATCTTTGATTGAGGTTTCAAAAGCAAAAAGCTGTTCCTTTAATGTTCCTTCAAACAATCCGGCATGCTGAAATGTAAATCTTTCTTCATAAGCCTCTCTGATAAGATATGTTTTTCCAATCCTTCTTCTTCCATATACAGCTAAAAAATGCGAACTATTATCATTTATTATTTTTTTTAATAGTGATAATTCTTTATCTCTTCCAATAACCATATAAGCACCGCCTTATAATTCGCTTAATCTTTATTTTTTTATAACTTTAAGTGAATTATATAACATTAATTTACAATTTACAATATAAATTCATAGTTATAATTCACTTAATCTCAATTTTTTTATAACTTTAAGCGAATTATAACCAAATTATTCACTATAAACAACCTTACCATCAACTATCGTATCGGTAACCTTACCCTTAAGCATCTGTCCTTCGTATGGAGTATTGTGTCCTTTTGAATAAAACTCCGAAGCCTTAACCTCCCACTCTATGTTCGGGTCAAATATCGCTATATCAGCCTTTGCCCCCTCGGTAAGCTTGCCGTAATCCTTATCTATACCTATTACATGTGCCGGATTATAGCTCATCTTTCTTGCCATCTCCATAATATCCATAAGACCCGTTGATACAAGTGCTGTATATG
This sequence comes from Lachnospiraceae bacterium, assembly GCA_017449765.1. GTDB lineage: Bacteria > Bacillota > Clostridia > Lachnospirales > Lachnospiraceae > Coprococcus_C. The sequence continues at coordinate 45,904 of JAFTFE010000020.1, forward strand.
TAAGTGCTGCCGAAGTCTCAAGTCCGACGATTCCAAAAGGTGCTTTATCAAAATATTTATCCTTCTCCTCATCCGAATGAGGTGCATGGTCCGTCGATATGCAAGGCATAGTCCCATCAATCAAGCCCTCTATAAGTGCCTTTACATCCTCCTCTTTCCTAAGCGGCGGATTCATCTTATAGTTGCTGTTGGCTTCCGTTATATCAGCATCCGTAAGTGTGAAATGATGTGGACACACCTCTGCCGTGACATCTGCGCCAAGTCTCTTCGCCATGCGCATGAGCTCAACCGTGCCCTTAGTCGAGCAATGGCATATATGAAGCTTTGCACCCGTCTCTGCAGCAAGAAGTATATCTCTTGCAGTTATAATATCCTCGACAGAATTAGGGATACCTGGTACATCATACTTTTCTGATGCAACGCCCTCATTAAGAACACCCTTGCCTACTAAATCCTTATCCTCGCAATGTGCCATAACTACCGCACCAAGCGAGGCCGCCTCCTTCATAGACTCACGATAAAGTCTTACATCCATAACACTCTTTCCGTCCTCAGAAAAAGCTACCGCACCGGCTTCTTTCATAGCCTTCATATCCACAAGCTCTTTGCCTTCCATACCTTTCGTTATACAGGAAAGCTGCTTTACATGGACTACCGCTTCCTTATCTGCCTTGTCCAATATGTATCTAAGAGTCTCAACGCTGTCAACCACAGGGCTTGTATTCGGCATCGCACATACAGTCGTCACCCCGCCGTGTGCTGCTGCCTTAGCACCGGTAACTATATCTTCCTTGTAAGTCTGTCCCGGATCCCTAAAATGCACATGCAAATCTATAAATCCCGGCATAACATACTTACCCTTCGCATCTATAATCTCACTGTCATCACCCTCGTAAGCCTCGCCCTTGCTTCTTACATATATTTTCTTTATAGTGTCTCCACTTACTTCTACATCTGCTGCCTCGTTAAGCCCTGTCTCAGGGTCAACCACGTGTCCGTTTAATATTACCATATCGTCCTCCTTCATAATCTCGTAACGCTTAGCTGTCCGGCATTACTTTCTCTAAAATCTATATCCTGTGTAAATCATTTTCTATAAGGTTTCCGATTCTAACATATACTTTAATATGTACGCCTCTTTTTGTGATATTTCATCCTCCGGTACATTTAAAACAATAAATACCATATTCGTATTGTCTGCTTCAAGCTTTTCTATTTCAAGTACGGAATCTGCTATTATTGATAAAACAGCCTTTATATTGAGACCTTCCTCACAGCTTTTATCCGTCTTAAGTTTCAAAGAAAGTTTTTCATCCTTTAAATCCTCTGATAAAAACTTGTCAAACAATTCACCGTCTTCCTCATTATCCAAAAAAAGCTCATACTGCCTTCTTCTGCTAAGCTGTACAACCTTTTTTAGAAAAGCAACATAATCGGGATTATCCATATATCTTTCATACATTTCCTTTTCGCGTTCAGGTTTATATACAATGTCACCGGTTTCAAGCTTTGATTTGGCAACCGCTTTTGCACACTCCATACGTGCATCAAATAAAGTCTTCATCTTATCATCTATTTCATTTATTTCTTTTCTAATGTCTTCTAATCTCATATGTCCCTCTTCATTGATTATTTATTTCTATACTGCTTCACAATCATATTTATAACTTTCTTTATAAACATATTCAGGTTATATATCAAACTCCCCATTTACACTGTAAACCTCATCAAAGCCTATCCTCTCATTCGCAATCTGTATATACCTTGCCTCAGTATCAAGCTTGGCAGCCATCCCTGTCCGCTTTAAATATACGCCCTCCGGATTCTCCTTGTCCTTATAGTAATAAACAACCGTTATAATCGGGTGTTCATCCTGTAACAGCCTGTGTTCAAGCTGTCTGAACCTTAAATCCAAATCCTCCTTCATATCCTCAGAAAGCTCTGCCTTCGGACATATGATTTTCTTCTTTTTATCTATGGCAGTCTCAAAGCCCTTTAAAGCCGAAAATGGTGAGAATATCTTCGCCCTGTCGGCTATGCTCATACCACCGCGCTTCGATATAGGACGTGGCATATCCATAATATCTTCATAATCTGTCATAATAACCTCCTACGCCTTATGTCCGCCGATTTGGCTGTTGCGGTCTTTCATCGTTGCACCTTCTTCAAAATTAGTCCCTTTAAGGATTGCATTCTTACCAAAACGTTTTTTTATGCTTATCATAGCCTGTTGCATCTTCTTTTCCTTCTCAAGTTCTTCGGCACTTGTAAACATATCAAACTGTTCATACGCCTCAGGTACGACAGCATTTGCACTTATGGTAATTCTCCTTATCATAAGATTCCTATCGACTATCTCATCAAAGAGCTTCATAACCGCCTCTGTAATCTTCTTAGAGGAAGATGTGTTAGTTCCGAAGTTCGCAGTTCCGTGTGCAGACTTAGGCACACTCCTGCCGTATCTGTCTATCTTTACCTCGCCCTTGTAGCCTCCGCTGTCGACATTTATTCTATCATAGCCAATCTCCAAAGTAAATGAACCTGATGCCAGTCCCTTGTCCACTAAATCAAGTATAAGCTCCTCTGTCATCTCTCTTACAACTACCCTTGTCTTATCAAAATCATACGGACAATGAAGCACCTGTCCCGAAGAAAAGCTGTTGGTTCTTGGTTTATATCTCTTTATATCCGCTATGGTACATGGCTCATAGCCCCATGCATGATCTATCAGAAGCTCAGCGTCTATACCGAATATCTTAAATAATAAATCTTCATTCGTAACAGACATCCTCGCAATATCGCCCATAGTATGCATACCGTACTTATCAAGTCTTTTGGCTGTGCCGGGTCCTGTACGCCAGAAATCCGTTATAGGCTTGTGTCCCCACAGATACTTACGATATGACATCTCGTCAAGCTCAGCGATTCTTACGCCATACGAGTCTGCGTCAATATGCTTTGCTCTTATATCCATAGCCACCTTAGCAAGATAAAGATTAGGTGCTATGCCGGCAGTTGCCGTAATACCTGTAGTATTTAACACATCCATGATGATAGTTCTCGCCAGCTCTGCGGCACTCATCCGATAAAGTGACAGATAATCCGTTACATCCATAAATACCTCATCTATGCTGTAAACCTGAATATCATCGGGACTGATGTATTTCATATAAATCTCATATATTCTGGAAGAATATTCTATATAAAGCGCCATACGCGGTACGGCTGCTATAAATGTAATCTCCTTACCTGTCCTTTTCTTAATATCCTTAACCTTCTGATATACCTCAAAAAGTCTCGAGCGTCCTGACAGCCCATACGCCTTAAGTGACGGTGTAACCGCAAGACAAATAGTCTTCTCGGTACGTGACTCATCTGCCACCACAAGATTAGTCTTAAGCGGATCAAGCCCTCTTTCCACGCATTCAACAGATGCGTAAAAGGACTTTAAATCAATTGCTATATAAGTTCTTTCACTCATATAAAAACTCCTGTAAATCAGATTTACATTTCACACAAAATATAATAGCACAAAATATAACGTCAGGCAAACACAGAGTTAAAGTGATATTTTGTAAAATTTTGTTATTACGTGTATTGATATATGAAATTTAATTTGATAAAATATAAATCAACTATATAATTTGTATTTTAAAAACTTTTTAAAGGGGGTACAATATGGATAAAAAATCAAGTTTTTCAGGCATGAACCTTCGTAAAAAGATGGTATTTATCATGCTTCCTGTGGTTATAATATGTAATCTTATAACCATTCTGTTTACCGTCAATCAAACCGGTAAAATCATGCAAAACGAAGCAAAGGAGCAAATGACACAGTTGTCGGATTCCGTAGATTATCAGATATCAGCCGAGCTTGCCCGCGTAAAAGGAATTATGGAAAATGTCAAGAATTCGGTAGAACTATCCTGTGAGACCAGCGATGATGTTATCGACTATATCTACAGCATAGCGGATGCTTATCTTGATATTATTCCGTTTGGTGTGTATGCCGGTCTGGAAGAAGGCGAAGAAGGTATATATATTGACAAAATGTGGGCACCGGAGCCGGGCGATGGCTGGGTTATGAAGGAAAGACCTGGTATGTGGCCGGTCTTACAGCTGATGAGGTTGAATTTGGTGAGATGTATCTGGATGCAAACACCAATCAATACATAATATCTGCTTTTTCCAATATTAAAAATGCAAACGATGAAGTAATCGGCGTAATATGTGCTGATATTGATATCGAAGCCGTAAACCAGATTTTAACAAGCAAATCAATCTATGAAAACGGTTATGTATACGGTATAGACAAGATAACCGGTATGATACTCTCGAACAGCAAGCATCCTGAACAAAACGGCGAATTAATAACCGATCTTAATGATGCTTTAAGCAAAAAAATAAGTTCAATGATTGAGAAGAATTTATACGGAGCGGTAACACTTTACGACAATACATTTATACTTATAAACGAAGTGCCTAATACGAACTTTATAACCGTATGTATCGCGGGTAAAAATGATGTGGAAGCTAATATTAAGGCATTACAGAGACTTACTGTTATTATCGCACTTATAGGCTCTCTTGTTATCTGCGTTATAATTTACCTTGCACTTAGACATTTCCTTAATCCTATGCAGCAGATAACAGGTGTAATTGACAAGATGTATGACCTTGATTTGACAGAACGTGCCAGCTCATCAACCAAGGATGAATTCGGTGAGATGTCAACGAAGATAAATCATTTTGCAGACCATCTGAATACTGTATTACATGATGTTAAGGACGCAGTAATCAATGTTGAGCAAAAAGCGGACAAAAACGAGGATACGGCGTCTAACTTAAGTGAACTTGCAACCAAACAGGATGATTCAATCAAAAAGCTTCAGGAAACCATAACCGGAATGTCTGATGCCATAGGAAGTATAGCTGCTGATGCAACGATTCTTACTGAAGAAATTGCAGATGCCAACTCAGCTACAGAAACCGTTGAAAATATGGTTAAAGAAACCATACAGTATGTAAATGACGGACATGCTGAGATGAACGGTATGACAGATACCATAGAAGAAATCTCCGAATTATCCAAAGACCTGCAAAACGCTGTAAATAATATGCATGATGGTCTGGCAGATATAAATAAGATGGTAAGTGTTATAGACGGTATAGCTGAACAAACCAATCTCCTGTCCCTCAATGCTTCTATCGAGGCAGCAAGAGCCGGTGAGGAAGGTCGTGGTTTTGCTGTAGTAGCAGGAGAAATCGGAAACTTAGCACAAAACAGTTCAGATTCGGTAACGGATATCGTCAACATGACACAAAAACTTGACGCACTTGTCAATGCGGTTATAGAAGCAGCTGAAAGCAATATTGCAAAAATCAGTGCAAGTAACGAGGTTGTTATTCGTACAAATGATACCTTCCAGAGAATTCAGTACAGTATGGAAAGCATACATCGCTCTATCGAAAAGGTTGTAACAGCTATAGAAAAAATTGAAGAAGTTGCCACTAATATGGCTTCCAAGACCGAGGAACAAAACGAAGGAACATTGAGCATACTTAACGATTGTAAGGAAATACTTGATATAGCAGGTCAGTTCGAGAATGAAGGTAAAATGATGCTCAACTCAAGCCATGAGCTTAAGAGCCTTTCACAGAATCTCGATAATACTGTCGAACAGTTTAAACTTTAAAATTATACTTATATTATTAAAAGACGGATATTGCAACATATACAAAAAATTTAATTGTTGCAATATCCGTCTTTTTGTATTTCACAACTTCTTTTATAAAAAAATTCATTTTTCACATATTTTTTAATTTCATTGGAATAATAAGTATCAGACTATTTTGATTTGATAAGGAATTTATTATGGATAATTTGACTCTTTATATTGCTTTGGAACAAAGTCTTATCGCGCCTGCAAGAAAGGTCTGTATTGATGATATAGCCAAGATATTTTGTACAAATAAGGATATATGCCATGCTGTATCTAAGATAGAGGTTTTTACATTTCCAAATACAGAAGAAGGTCAGAAAATTGTAACAGTTATGAAGCTTATTGAGCTTATTAATACAAGCTTTAAGGAGCTTAAGATAGAAAGCATCGGAAGTTCCGAAACTATTGTATATTATAAAAACACAACTCCTGCAAGGAAAATAACCAATAAACTAAAGGCTGTGTTACTTATGATTTTTGCATTTCTCGGAACAGGATACTCGATTATGTCTTATAACGGAGATGTAGGCTCAAGACAACTTCTTGAAAGGCTATATACCATGTTTACCAAAAACGAAGTAAGCGGTACACCAAAGGGCTTGGCACTTGGCATAGTCATTTACTCTATAGGACTTTGTATAGGTATGATTATCTTCTTTAATCACGGAATAAATAATAAGGATACTGATGATCCGACACCACTTCAGGTACAGATGCGGTTATACGAGCAAAATGTTAATCAAGCCATAATTATAGACAGCGACAGGAACAAGGAAACTATAGATGTTGATTAAAACGATACTTTTTTTATGCTTTTGTATTATAGCAGGCAGTGCTACTGCTGCCGGCTACGTGGCTTTCATTACATTGCTCGGTGTATTTCAGAAGCTTATCGAAAAATACAAGGCATCAAAATATATAAAACTACTTGAGACAGTCATAATAATCGGTGTTACCTCGGCAACGGTTATTGACTTATTCGGTATACGTCTTCCCTTTGGTATATGGGGACTTGCAATATTTAATTTATTCGGAGGAGTATTCGTCGGCTGTCTGGCAGGTGCATTGGCAGAGACACTTAACATCTTCCCTATACTGTCACGCCGTTTCAATATCCGTGAATGGCTTCCTTATGTACTTGTCGCCGCCGCTGTCGGTAAGGCATTCGGAAGCATAATACAGCTACTGAATATGTGAATGTCAAGTTTATAAAATTTTGTGCGGTGTATGTGATTTATATATCCATAAGCAGGTACTATGAGCCGTCGGTACTTAGCGATTTGGATGAATTTCAGACAAAGCGCTTAGTACCGCTACGTGCGAATCGTAGCGAGAGCGTGCCTGCGATGGATATATGGATTACATACACCTCAAGAAAGAAAGGAAATGAAAATATGAAGGTTAAACAAAATGATGAAGAATATAATAAATATGTTGAAGCCGTCACCCCAAAACACAATACATTCATTAACTGTCTGAATGCTTTCTGGGTAGGCGGTCTTATATGCATAATAGGACAGGGAATCATGGATTTATTTATGAATTATTGGGGATATTCAAAGGATGATGCAGCAAGCTGGACATCCATAATACTTGTCCTTATCAGTGTAATTCTTACCTCCTTTAATTTATACAAGAAGATAGCCAAATTCGCAGGGGCAGGAGCTTTGGTTCCTATCACGGGATTTGCAAACTCGGTAGCCTCTCCCACCATCGAATATCAAAAAGAAGGTGAAGTATTCGGTAAAGGTGTGAAGATATTTACTATAGCCGGTCCTGTTATATTGTTCGGAATTTTCACAAGCTGGGTTGCCGGACTCATATACTATTTCTTAAGATTAGCAGAATTCATATAATGTCGGAGGTGATTTAAAATGAATGATAAAAATAAAAACGAACAATGCGGAAAGCAGACAATAAAATTTAACCATCCTCCTGTCATCATAAGCCGTGCCTCAACAGTCGGCGAGATGGAGGGACAGGGACCTCTTGCATCATATTTCGATCAAATCGAAACCGACCCGACCTTTGGACAGGATTCATGGGAAAAAGGTGAATCAGAGATGGTAAGACGTACCGTAGAGCTCGCCATATCAAAATCAGGCATAGAAAAAGAAAAAATCAGGTATATCTTTGGTGGAGATTTGCTCGGTCAGCTTATAGGTACCACATTCGGATTAAAAGATTTTGATATACCGGTCTTTGGCTTGTACGGAGCATGTTCAACCTGTGGCGAATCGCTCTCACTTGCTGCCATGACAGTTTCAGCCGGCTATGCAGATTATGTTATTGCAGCTACAAGCAGTCACTTCGGCGGCGCAGAAAAGCAATTCAGATTTCCTCTGGAATACGGAAATCAGAGACCTCTGTCTGCTACATGGACTGTAACCGGAAGCGGTGCATTCGTGGTTGCAAGAACATCTAATGAACAGCCTATGAGCAATTACCCACGTATATCTGCGGTTACTACAGGTAAAATCGTGGATTACGGTGTAAGAGACAGTATGAATATGGGTGCATGTATGGCTCCCGCCGCAGCAGACGTTATATATCAGGCACTTGAGGATTTAGGCTTAAAACCTAACCAGCTCGACAAAATCATAACCGGTGATTTAGGAAAGGTAGGAAGCGAAATATTAATAAAGCTGCTTCGAGACAATGGATTCGATATCGAGAAACAGCATATGGACTGTGGAGTGGAAATATTTGACAACAGTGAACAGGATACTCATAGCGGTGGAAGCGGCTGTGGCTGCTCCGCAGTTACACTCGCAGGATATGTGCTTCATAAACTTGATGAACATGAGTGGAAAAAGATATTGTTTGTGCCTACGGGAGCACTTCTCTCGACAGTAAGCTATAACGAGGGCGAGACTATCCCCGGTATAGCCCACGCACTTTTAATCGAACAAGGTGGAGGTAATTAAAATGGATTATGTAAAAGCTTTTATAATAGGCGGCATAATATGCTTACTCGCACAGATTCTTATGGATAATACAAAGCTTATGCCGGGACGTGTCATGGTTATACTTGTATGCACCGGTGTAATACTCGGTGCGGTAGGACTTTATGAGCCATTTCTTGACTATGCAGGTGCAGGTGCATCCGTACCACTATCGGGATTCGGATATAATCTGTGGAGAGGAATAAAGGAAGCTATAGATGAAGACGGATTCTTAGGGCTTTTCAGAGGAGGCTTCAAGATGGCTGCCGTAGGAACATCAGCCGCACTTATCTTCTCATATATTGCCTCTCTTATATTCCAGCCTAAGATGACTAAAAACTAATTATTTACAAATGGTAAACAAGCATATGCTTTTTATATAGATGCGTGAACAGGTTATCCGTCCACGCAAAAGAGGACGGATGCCTTTATAAGACACACGTCCTCTTGATTTTACTTAATTATTAACTCATCTCCTCAATTATATATTCATCAAAAAAAGGTAGTATAAGTCTTACGACTCCATATTGTTCTCCATTTATTAAGCCTTTTTTTATAAGTCTCTTTCTGTATGGATTAAATTCATTAGTTGATATATCAAGAAAATTGCGAATATCAACGATCTTTCCTGAAGGTACATTGGCGATTCCATATAATACTTCTCTATCCTTGTTAGACAGCTCTGCCCATATCTTATCATATGAATACTCAGATACATATCTTTTATACTTATCTACTATTTGTCTGAAATCACCATTTTTTTCCCACGCAAAATGTCCCAAAACCTGAAATGCAAATGAATAACCCTTTGTAAGCATTGACATTTCCAAAGCATCAGCTTCATTTATTTTTAATGTGTTTTTATAATTATCGGCCATTTCTTTTTGATTCAACGGATTAAGATAAATCTTAGGAGCTCTGTACAAAAATGTAAGATTCTTTTCATTTTGAAGCTCATCTATATTTTCAAAAAGTCCCGTCATAAGAAGACAGATTGGTAAATCCTGCCGTATAAATATCTGAAATGCACTGGCAAATTCTTTCATTGATTTATTATTTACTACCTCATCTATTGTAATCAGGACTTTTTTCTTATGATTTTTTAATGTCTCAAGCATCTTTGTTATTGCAAGTTTAATATTTGTTATAGGTGCGGCATTCGCAACCTCTAACCCGAATCCCCAAAAGGAAAGATTAATCTTGGCATTTTTAAAAATCTCGGCACGTGAATCCTCACTTGCTAAATGTGATGCAAAATCCTCCAACAAATCTGATTCCGAACTTAATTCAATAACTATCCAATCATTATCCCTCTTTAATCGATTGGATATATCTGTCATAAACACTGTCTTACCTGAACCTCTGACACCTGTTATCATATATATCTGCTCCGAAGGTTCATCATAACTAAAATTTTGTATTATTTCCTCTGCTTCCGCCGGTCTTTCAATATATTGTTTAGGCTCACGTCCAAAAAGCAAGGTATATGGATTCATCATACTACAGCTTCTCCTTTTTACTGGTCTTTACTGGTTTTATTTTCTTTTACTGGTCTTTACTACTCTTTACTAGTTTGAGATTATTTTACTGGTTTTTACTGGTTTTGTCAATAAAAAATATACCCCATATTTCTTAAAAAGAGATATTGGGGTATAAGATTTAGCAAGCTGTGTTTTTTTACTCATCCCAGTTATGATACACACTCTGGACGTCATCGTCTTCATCGAGCAAATCAAGGATTCGGTTCATTTTCTTGATGTCATCTTCGTTGGTAAGCTCGACATAGTTCTGTGGTATCATTGTTACTTCTGCTGAAGCCATAGGTATTTTCTCATTCTCAAGGGCTTCTCTTACAGCGGTAAAGTCATCAGGAGTTGTTATAATCTCATAGCTGTCTTCCTCGTCCGAGAAGTCTTCCGCACCGGCATCAAGAGCTAACATCATAAGGTCATCTGCATCCATATCGCATTCTTCCTTATCTATGATTATCTGTCCCTTTTCATCAAACATAAATGATACGCAGCCTGTTGTTCCGACATTTCCACCGCCCTTTGTAAATGCATTTCTTACATTTGAAGCGGTTCTGTTCTTATTATCGGTAAGCGCATTTACTATTATGGCTGTTCCACTTGGACCATAGCCCTCATATGTAATAGATACATAATTAACTGAATTGGCATCTCCTGCTGCCTTCTTGATACCTCTTTCGATAGTATCATTTGGCATATTATTCGCCTTTGCCTTCGCTATTACGTCTCGAAGCTTGCTGTTATTTGCAGGGTCTGCTCCTCCCTCTTTTACAGCTACCGCTATTTCTCTACCGATTATGGTAAATATCTTTCCCTTTGCAGCATCGTTTTTTTCCTTTTTGTGCTTAATGTTCGCAAATTTTGAATGTCCTGACATATTCTTTACTCCTCACTGTTTTCTTCATCATTATTCTCGTGTATAGTTTCAACTCTTACAAGACGCACCATCTTGTCAGATATTTTAACAGGGATAAACTTATACCCCTGATAAACAATCTCAATTTTTTCATTTTCTACCGGAAGTCTGCCAAGCTTATATAACAAAAATCCGTTTAGAGTCTCAAAATCCTCATCCGGAAATTCTATCTTAAGCTCATCTGCCACATCATCAAGATTAGCCTCTCCATTAATAAGATAAGCATCTCTGGATATACTCTTTATGCTGATTGTTTCTTCCTCATCATGTTCATCAAATATGTTTCCGACGATTTCCTCTATTATATCCTCCATCGCCACCAAGCCTTCTGTCTGTCCATATTCATCTATAACGATTGCCATATGTATCTTCTCACTCTGCATCTTCTGCAGAAGTTTGGAAATGTTAAAAGTCGGATGAATGAATATCGGCTCATCAAGTATTTCTTTTATATTCTGCTTGGGGTCTTCCATATAAGCAGCTATGATATCCTTCAAATGTACAACTCCGATTATATTGTCAATATCTTCCTCATAAACAGGATATCTGGAGTAGTTATTATCTAATGAAAACTTAAGCGCCTCCTCAACATCAACCTTGTCATCCAATGCTATGATTTTCTGTCTGCTCGTCATTATGTCTCTGGCGAATTTATCTGAGAACTCGAAGATGTTGGAAATCATCTCAGCTTCGTTTTCCTCGATAACTCCCTGTTCATGTCCTTCCTCAAGCATTGAAAGTATATCTTCTTCTACTTTTTCTTCATTTACCTTCTTTGAAAATAGTTTCATAAAGCCACCGGGCCCACTTGACATATCGTATCTCCTTTATAATTCCAAACTTATTTTAAGTGCCTCGTTTACGCGTCTTATAATATTGTTATCAAGGTGACATACCTTTTCTTTAAGTCTTTGCTTATCAACAGTTCTTAACTGTTCCAATAATATTACAGAATCCTTGGCAATATCGCAATACCTTGAATCAAGCTCAACATGTGTCGGAAGCTTCGCCTTGTGAAGCTGTGATGTAATAGCCGCTATGATTACTGTTGAGCTGTGCTTATTGCCCGCTTCGTTCTGTATAATAAGTACCGGCCTTATACCGCCCTGTTCCGAACCAACTACCGGTCTGAGGTCAGCATAATAAATATCTCCTCGCCTGATTATCAATTTTCTCACACTCCCATAGTCATTAATTAACTAATCAAAGTATTTCCAATAATCAACCGGTATATTCAATTCATTTTATCTTTATATGTAACTCGCAAGCTCGTGACTTCGTCACGTACCAGTCTGCTTCGCAGCAGCTTCCTTTTTTTGCAACTCGCAAGCTCGTGACTTCGTCACGCATCAGTCTGCTTCGCATACTGCTTGCTCGTTATCGCTGCGAAAAAGTAAATGTCTGCTTCGCAGCCGCTTCCTTTTTCGCTTACATTAGGTAGTTCACACAGATATTTTCTTTTCCTTCCTCCGTGTAAACTCTCGGTACTCTTCTTGCTATGTTGCATACCAGCTCATAATTAAAGCTTGCCGCAGGTGCTGCTACCTCTTCTACGGAGATTTCAACATCTTTTTCTTTTCCTATAAGTATTACCTCATCACGAAGAGAAGCCTCCGGAATATCCGTCACATCCACCATTATCTGATCCATACATACTCTGCCGATAATAGGCGCATACTGTCCTCTTATGATGACTCTTCCTATATTCGACTGTGCTCTCGGATAGCCATCTGCATAACCAACCGTAACGGTGGCTATTCTTGTTTCCTTATCCGTCACATATGTCCAGCCATAGCTTACGCCCCTGCCTGCCGGCAATGTCTTAATATGTGCAATATGTGCTATAAGCGACATCACAGGTTTTATTATAACAGACTTGTCAACCTCCTCTGACGGATACAAACCATATGTAACGATTCCAAGCCTTATCATATCAAATTCATTGTCTTTTAGTTCCATAGCTCCTGCGCTGTTATCTATGTGTTTTATCGAGAAACTCATACCTTTCTTTTCAAGTTCCGATATAAACCATTTAAATTTATCTTTTTGTCCGATGGCAGCATGCTTGTCGAACTCATCAGCTTTCGCATAATGTGTAAATATGCCTTCGATATCAAGTCCTTCCATATCATTAAGCTTATCAGCTTCATTTACACCCTCTTCATCTGCCTGGAATCCTATACGCGACATTCCCGTGTCAACCTTAATATGTACCTTTGCCTTTACCCCTTTTGCAAGAGCAAGCTCAGACAGCTTTTTACATTCATCAACATCATAAACTGCCTGTGTTATATTATATGCAAGAAGTTTGTCATAATTTTCTCTGTCTGTATAACCAATTATAAGAATTGGTGTCTCTATACCTGCATTTCTAAGTTCTATAGCTTCATCTATGGTTGCCACTCCATAATAATCCGCAAGGTCTAATGTACGTTTCGCCACCTCTATAGCTCCGTGTCCATAGGCATCAGCCTTAATTACCAGAAGTACCTTCATATCCGGTTTGACAAGTGACTTCATAGTCTTGACATTATATCTTAGATTATCAATATTAATCCTTGCATATATTCTGTTGTAACCTTCTTTTTCGGTTGACATAATCTCCTCCTGAATTCAATATAAATCATTAATTCATATTTTTATCTATAGATAAATTTTATTATTTACATTCATAATCATCTAATACTTTAGTTATACTTTTCACAATATCAGTGGCTATCATACTGTATCTTCCCTTTTCTACAGATGCTTCCTGACCTGCAAGTCCATGCATGCATACTCCAAGCTTAGCAGCCTCGTAAGTTTCCATCCCCTGACCTATAAATCCTGCCAACATACCGGACAATACATCACCTGATCCACCCGTTGCCATTCCGTTATTACCTGTAGTATTAATATATGCCTGCGAACCACCATCAGTCACAATAGTTCTCGCATCCTTAAGAACAACTACTACATTATATTCTTTTGCAAAATCTCTTGCAATATTATATTTATCCGACTTAATTTCGCCGATCTTTATGCCTGTCAATCTTGACATCTCCGCAAGATGCGGTGTGATTATGATATCAGCTTTTGATGACTTTAACCATTCTTTATTCTCTGAGACAATATTAAGGGCATCCGCATCCGCTATGATTTTCCCCGTAAATGTATCTAAAGCAGATTTAACTATATACTTTGCATAATCTTTCGTGCCAAGTCCGGGACCGATGACAACCGCATCAGACCATTTTAACACATCCTCTAATGCCGCCTTAATGGATATTTCATCCTCGCTGTCATAGGTTATAAGCATTGCCTCCGGAAGTCTTGTCTGTATTATCTCACGATTTTCTTCTACCGTACATACCTTCACAAGTCCACATCCCGTCCTGTAAGCTGCTTCAGCAGAGAAAAGACAAGCTCCCGCTATATTTTTACTTCCTGCAATAATTCCAATCTTACCATAGCTTCCTTTATGGGTGTCGGCATGACGTGTCGGAAGTAATTTATCTATGTCGTCTTCGTCATAGGTATAAAGACAAGGTGATATACTTTCAACTGCCTGCACCGGTATTCCAATGTGTCTTAATATAACATTCCCACTATACTCATATCCTTCGCCAAGCAGCATACCAAGCTTCATAAGTTCAAAGGTTATCGTTGTATCTGCCTTGAATACAGTTCCAAGCACTAATCCCTTCTTTGAATCAATCCCCGATGGTATATCTATGGCTATTTTATATGCAGATAAAGCATTCATCAACCTGATAATCTCTGCATGCTTCCCTACAACCTCACGATTAAGCCCGACTCCGAATATCCCGTCGAGCACGACATCATATCCTGTGTCCTTTATCTCATCTATAAAATTAACATTTAGCTTACGTGCTATCTCATATTGATTTTTAAATCCGTCGCTTTTGCTTTTTACCTCATTTATATGATATACATCAACCTTATATCCTGACTCATAAAGCATTCTGGCAACAGCTATTCCGTCTCCGCCATTGTTGCCGCTTTCAACGACCACAAGTATTTTGGCATTCGAATTAAAGCTTTCAACTATAAAACTAAATACCTCATATGCTGCTCTTTCCATAAGCACCATCTGCGGTATCCCAATCGTATTTATGGCATATTCATCAATACGTGCCATCTCACTGCCATCTGCAATATATCTCATCATATACCTGCCCTTCGATACTGATTAACTTATATATTATATTACATTTGAGTAAATCCCGCAATGATTTAAGATTAAAAATATGCCTGACTACAAGCATTAAATATTATTTTTGCTTGATGTCAGGCATATTATTTTATCTTATATCATTTAAAATGAGAATGCTACAGAAGATCCCTGTTTCCATATAAAGCTTGAAACATAGTCTATATGTGCATCCTGTGTAATCCTATAATCTTTGCCCATATATACAACAGTTGAATATTCCTTGCTTGTATCTCCGTCAAAGTCCTCCCATCCAAGTTCATTCCATCTGTCTTTCGTATCTCCCGAGAAATCATTAAATCCATATTTACCGTTATAAATCATATCCTCAGTAACGAAAACATTTGTTGCAAATTTTTTATCACTTACATCATCAGGGAAGCTTCCGCTTTCGGAATCATATGCCGATAAATCCATCTTATGAAGATTATTGTTTTTTCCGTCACCTGTTATATACCATAAGGTACTTCCGTCTATTACAGGGGCAAGTGAACGTCCCTCTGTAATTTTCTTATCAAATCCTGTAGGAATATATGTAAGATGAAGAGTTTCTCCATCAGCATCATCCTGATAGATAACCCAGTCTTCATTTACAGGATACGGATAATAAACTTCCTTATTAACAAGAGTCTTCATATCTTTTCCGTCCATATCCGTAGAAACATAATTATTATTTGCATCAGTAAAGTAAAGTCTGTCATTATATATAGTAAAGTAATCACATCCTCCGTCATAGAGAACTTCCTTGTCTCCACCTGATTTTGAAACCCTTGCTATAGCTGTACTGTCATCCTTTGTCTTATCAAAGTAGAAGAAATAAATATAATCATTATAAGGTGTAATATAATTCGGATAGACATCCTCTACCAAAACAACCTGATTATCTATGGTTATATCACCATTATTATCATTTAAATCCCATACGGAAAGTGAGAATTTACCTCCCTGGTTAATTCCCCTGTATAGCTTATCTCCATCTATGGTTATAACACCGTTTGCCATCATGTTTTCCATCTTAAGAGTCTCATCATATGAATAATTAACCTTAAAATTATTCATCTGATCTTCCGGCTCCTCCGTAACTTCTGCTTCAGTCGGTTCTTCTGTTTTATCAGTCTCATCCTTAGCCTTATCGCCGCAGGCCGCAAGTGAAGCGGCTAACATTGCAAAACATAACAAGAATGAAATTTTTTTAATTATATTTTTAATCATTTTTACCTCCATAAAGGCTCCGCAGTTTTAACCTGCAGAGCCTTTAAATCATAACTTATTTATATTTAGAATCCTTTAAGAGTAAATACTATAGCCTCATCTGCAGACTTATCAGGACGTTCCTCAGTCATAACGGTAAGAAGTGTATCAGCGTCAAGCATACAGCTTCCGCAGAACCACGGATAACTTGTTCCGAATAAATCGCTGTCCTCAAGTCTTCCTATATAGGAACCACTTGCATCCCAGTATGGTACAGTACGCATATTACCGTCCATAGCATAGAAACCATTTGAAGATTCGGCAACAAATGTACAGCTTCCAAGTCCTATACTCTCGGTATCAGCAGTTAATGACCTTACATATGAACCGTTTAAGTCATATACAAATATCGTATGTCCGCCATCTCCTTCTGCCGGTGAGCCACATACAAAGATATAATTATCAGTTACATTAATATGTGCAATAATATTAACCTCAGGGAAGTTAAGATCTGACAGAGTATAGTTTCCGTCTCCGCTTACTTCCACCTTCTTACAATCAGAACTTGTAAACCATGATACTCCCCATGTTCCCGATGGATGCATTGATACATATTTAATATCCGAATCCTGATAGCTTGCAATAATTTCTCCATCCTTCCACTCGATTAAAGGATTCATAAATGCTGAAATCATAAGAGTTCCGTCAGGAGTAACCTGCATCTCTGCATATTCGTCATCCAGCTCATAAGTTGTATCATATGTGAGCGCATTTCCATCATAATCATATACAAATATTTCATCCTTATCCAAGATATAAACCTTGTCTCCGGTTGTAGCAATTCTGAAATCAAAGGTATCATGTGTGATTAATGGCTCATCCATAACAAGCTGATGTCCGTCTATAGTATATGAGCCAATCGAAGCACTTAAATCACCAACATTGATAGGCTCTCCCTCCCAATACCAAGGACCGTCCTCATTACCTATATCTGTAATATTGAAGCTTATACCGTCAAGCAATTCAGATACAGCAGCATTCTCTATGTCACCAACGACATTTATATATATAGTCTCATTTGCATTCTCAATTCTTGACATATAATATATACAATCACTGCCCCAATAGGTTGACTCCTTGGAAATAAACTCTGCTCCACCAATATCTGTACGGTCATATGCTCCGTTTTCCGCATACTCATACTCATCAAACTCACGATCATACAGCTTATCTCTGAAATCATATGGTGTGGTTACAGATGCCTTAACCTCTACTGAAACAAGGTTTTTATCATCATCACCCGGTATTGCAAGTTCTATAGATGAGCTGGTATCTGAATCAGAATAATCTTCTTCCTCATCATAGCTCCATACAGACGAATCATAATTAATTGTCCAGAGAGTTGCCTCTATCGTATCTCCCTCTGCAGATACTTCTGCAGATGCTTCTGTAGTTTCTTCTTCGTCATTCTTTGCCTCGGTTGTCTCCTCCTGCACTGCCTCAGTAGTCGTACTTTCCTCCTCTTTACCACAGGCTGTAAGCATACCCATAGCAAGAGCAAGTGTTGAAACAGCTAATACAGCTTTATTAAATCTCTTCTTCATTCTATCCCCTCCTCTAAATGAGCACTATAAATTCTGATATGGTTCAAGCGCTATCGCAGCTCTTCTGTTTAGCTCGGTACGGTCACCATAGATTGCAACGTCAAGACTGTTTATAGCCTCTGCTGCCTTTTCTTCGGCATCCTCATCACCATTTTTTGCAGCCTTCACACCGGCAACCATCGCCTTTGTAGCATTAATCTGATTCTTCCAGGTATTACCGATATTTCCAAGTGTCTTTTGAATACCGTAGAGACGATTGAAATAATCAGCCAATTTCTTAGGCTGCGCAATCGGCGTATAAAAATCACCAAGTCCGGCAGTCTCCTTGAATGCGAAATGTACGTACTTCTTATCCTTAGGTGCATCTGTGCCGTCAGGCAATTTATCAATCTTTTCCTCGGTATAACTTAGTAAATCGCCAAGTCGATATACACAGGCTTGCGGATAATGCTTGCCGAACACGATAAACTTATATTTTACCGGTGCTAAAGCAATAAGTCCTAAATCCTCTATTACGCAGACAGAACCGAACTCTACAGGACGAGCCTTCTTCTTCGCCTTAAATCTCGGAAGAAATAAATCATTGAAAATCTTAGTTCCCATCTCAACCTGAGCAATATGTGCATTGACCTCATCAATACGGGAATGCATAAAATCAAAATACCCTTTCATTCCCTTGCTCTGGCAGTTCTTACGACAGATGTAATTGCCGTCTATTAATTTCTGTGACTGAAACGCATTTACCTCAGCACCACAGATTGCGCATGTATGTGCCATAACAACACCTCCAAATTAATATTTATTTACGGTTTACAGGTAAATGGTATCACAGAAAAACAGAAATTTTTATCCTACCTGACGGACAAATTTCACCATGTATTTTGTCTGATTTGGACTTTTTTGATATAAATTCTGACCAAGTCGGACAATTTTTGATACCTTTTTTGACCAAGTTGGACAATTAATATTATTAATATTTTGAAATATACAATTAAATGTAACCGAGTAATAAAAGTAAAAAACTCATAGGATAAATCTCCTATGAGTTTTATTAAAATCATCAAATTATATAATATTGCTTTTATTTTTCTTCCAAAAGTTTTTTCAGCCGTTCAATCTCTGCCTGTTGCGCTTTTATCTCTGCATTTTTCTCATCAATCGCACTATTCTTTTCATCAATAATTCTTTGACTTTCAGCAAGTCCTGCATTATAGCCATCTTCGTAGCTTTCTTCCTTAAGTGTTCTTTCATGAAGTTCTGCATCATATTCAAATATACTCATGCTTGTAACCTCCACTTTGTTGGATAATAAGAAATCCTTCAATATATCATTTGATATACAGTAATCTACCGCAAGAGAAACCGCTTCCTCAAGTGAATTTTCATTAGCAAAGCTTCTGATAGCGTTTACATACTGCATATATTGAAACAATGACGGACATTTGTTTTTAATATCTTCATTATAGCCTGAGTTTATATTCAATTGCAAGACCTTTAATTCAAGATTTATACCATTTTTCTTATGTTTAAAAGCATCAGATAATAGATACTCCCTCATTTCAGGTTGCTTTGAAGAACCATTATAGAATACTATAAATCTTGGATTAGGAATATAAATTTGATTTTTACTATATAAATCTTTCTTTATAATCAGTTTTTCAAGTTGTCTTGATATGTACATAAGATTTCTAAGTGGAAGATTAGGATTAATAGTTGATTGGTGTTCATATATCTGCAAATTCATATCAAGCAAACATGCAACATCATCTTTCATCGACATATAAATTGCATTTTCAAGTGTCACAATTTCAAGCTCATCCTCATTGGTATAATTAGTATTGTTTACAGCATTATACAGACTAAGCAACTCTTTCTTGTTATCATACAGCATCCTAAATACAGTATCCTTATAGTTCCGTTTTACTCTAATATCATTATTCATAAGTTCCTCCATTCCCTGCCTTAACATAGCAGATTAAAATTAAAATTTATCGGATTGTAAGCAGGAAAATATCAGATAAATAGATTTGAATTTATACTAAGAAATATTTCTGCTCATTAAGCAGATAATAACTTATAAACCTGATAAATACAATATAAAAACAAAAAAGCAACAAATCGTGTCATTTTTATGTAAATCAATTCCAATTATGTAAACAAAAATACCGGCATTCAAGTATATGAATTATATATCCAAATCTTGAATTCTGTCTCGATATAATCACATCTTCCATCTTTTACTAACTGCTTTATGAATACATTTTGTACACTTGTTAATAAATTTATTAGATGATATAATGTCCATAAATTATAAAACAAAGGATATATTTTATGACCAATATTATAGTAATTGACGACCATATTTTATTACGGGATATGATATGTGACACTTTAAATAACGAGAAGGATTTTAATGTCGTTGCTACCGCTTCGGATGCGAAGGAATCGCTTGAACTATGCGAGAGTAAGAAGCCTGACCTTGTACTTATGGATGTATGTACCGAGAATAATTCCAACGGAATTACCTATGGTGGAATTATTAAGGAGAAATATCCTGATATTAAGGTTATTGCAATGACGAGTGTGCTTGATATTACATTCATTACCGAATCAAAGAAGGTCAATATTGACAGCTTCATATATAAGAATATCAACAAGGATTCATTAATCAGCACTATAAGAAATACTATGGACGGCTACTCGCTCTATCCGAATGCAAAGAACAACAAAACCACTCAGAAGAATTTTCTGACGGAGCTGTCTGATAAGGAGCTTGAGATTCTTGTTGCGTACTGCAGGCTGTTAGACAGGGAGCAGGTTGCCAAGGAAGTAGGTATCTCGGTAAGCACGCTTAAGACACATATTGCTTCCATATACCAGAAGACCGGATATGATAATCTGACTAAGCTTGCCATATACTGTATATCCAATGGATATATATCACCTAATCTTGAGAACTGACAGGATTTCACGACTTAAAACACTATTCCGGAACACTTACGCTTATTGCGAATTCCGGAATTGTTTTTATGGTAAGGCTTCCGTCTATGGTTCGTACCTTTCGTCTCATACCTTTTATTCCTTCATTTTCAGAGATTATCTCTCTTGGTTTTCTGCCGTTGTTGGTTATAGTCATCTGAGTATTGTCTGCAGTATTTTCAATATCCACCATAACCCTCGTACTGTCTGCATGATTAATGGCGTTTGTAACTGCTTCCCTTATTATCTCAAGTAATACCTTAGCTTTTTCGTTATCCTCCGGAAGCCCTCCGTTTATTTCCACATCTACACCGATATTTTTATTAATCCGCACCAGATTCTCCAGATTAAGTGCGGCATCATCCGTATCGGAAAGGTCAGTGAACATCTTCTTAACCATGAACTTGACCTCGTTAAATCTGTCCATGTCCTCGATATCCTGATTAAGATATGCCTGTAATACTGACAGATTCTGTCCTAAGATATCATGGAATCTGTTCCTTATCCTCTGGCTGTTCTCTTCCCTGTCAAGCTCCTCGATATTATCTATCACCCATTCCAATTCCTCGTTATTCTTATTGATTAAGGCATTCTGCTCCTCTAACTTGCTTTGAAGCTTATACTCCTCGTCTATATCCGTAGCCGTTATCTCATTTCCATCGGCACTAATGCCAAATAACCATGCACAACCATCAATAAGCAAAAGGTAATCTCTGTCTATCTTCTTCTTTGAGGCCTTCTTAATCATATTCACATAATCCGTATGGATATCAAGGCTATTAAGCAGCCAGTACATTACGGAATTCTGGAACATAACCTTGTCCTTATCTTTGAGTACAAGTATGCCCTGTGCTGCCCCATCAACCATATTCTTGATAATCTTAATATCAATGGTATTTCTCTTAAGATACAGCCATTCAATAAAGGACAATGTTATCCCTACAGCTAAAATTATTACATATACTACAGTCAGCCATCGTGGCATGTTGATAAATCTTTCGTAATCATATGTGGTTAAAAACACCCAAATCGCAATTAATAATAATAAAAAGTTCATCATATAGGATGCCTGACTTACATTCTCTCTATGTCTTTTATACGCTATAAAATATGTTTCAATAGCGATTGCTACAGCAATCAAAAATCCAAATAATATCATTTAAAAACCTCTTGCTATGAAAGCTTTATCGTTAATCTTGTACCGTCTTCCGTATCTTTCTTTGATATATCAGATATTTCATCATATACATTATCCGCCAGTATCTGATTTAATGAGCTTAAGTTATCATCAAATGATATATCAATTATATCATTATTTATATTTACCAATACTCCTATATCATGAATGTTATAAAACAGTGTAAATAATATCTCATAGACTGATGTAACCTTTATACTCGAAAGTATAAGACGGGAATTTACATTAATATGTCCGTATATTCCTCTTGAACTGCTATCCACCAAAAGTTCATCCAATACAGCCTTAATCCTATCCTTATCATACATCTCATAATTATAATTCGACACGATAAGGTTGCTCATCCTTTTACAATATGAGATGAGATACTTTACCTCGTAAAGCTTTTCTTTATCAGGCTCATCCATAGTGTTCATCAATTCTTCTATTCGGTCTTTCTTATCATCTATCCTTCTGCTTAGATTCTCCATGATATCACTGTTAATTTTTGCCTCATATATTTCTTCTTTGATACTTCTATGTCTATTAAGAAGTTTCTCCTGCCTCTTAAGCTTTATATTCTGTCTGTTCAGATTTTCATTGGCTTCTTCAATATTGGTATAGTCGAGTTTAATAACTGCATAACCATTATCAAGCAGCTCTGTCTCATATCTTAGATTCTCATTATCAGGATTTACATAAAATTCTTTGACACTTTTTTCTTTAATATCTCTTATTACGATATAGGGCACTTCAAATTCATTCTTTGTCTGATACAGGATTTTTCCGTCCTTTGATAATATACATACAGGCAACAGGGACTGTTTGAATATCTCATCATAATTGATATTATTGGGGATTAAATCCATTACGAACAAGCTCTCCATTCCCACAAACATCAAAAAACTAATGGCAACTGACATATCCATAAGATATCTCTGCCCCGGAAAATTTATATACAATATTGTATAAATAAGACCAAGTATTATAGGCACAAACGGTATTAAAAGCTTAAAGTCTTTCTTATACGTCCTACGCTGTAGAATAAGCTTTATCGTTGAATTAAGTAAAAGATACATTATCCACAGAACAACTGTATAATAGCCTATGTTATAATTATAATCATCATAATACTCATTCGAAACATCATAATTTATTTTAAATACAAAACCATGAAGATCATTGGTTAGTACCATAAGCAAAAGAAGCATTGATATCGAAAGAACAATATATGTATTTTTTTTGTTATCCTTACCTGACAAATATCTGCTTAGCAGATAATAAAGTGCCGGCACAAATATAAGTGCTGCATAATACAGATACCACAAGAAATTAGAGTCATAATAAAATTTAGTCAGTCTTATAATAAACCAGAACACCAGAAATCCGCCTATGCTTATGATATATTTTTTGAGTTTTTTATCGAATATTTTATAATCAAGTCTTATAGTCCATGCTGAGAATATTATAAGACCTATTACAATCATTATTTTATTGTGCATAGTTTTAGTCTTACTCCCATAAATTTATAAATAAAACGCATTTGTACAATAAATAGTAACACAAATATTTAAAAAGGAAAAGCCCGAAGCCATATATTAAAAATACAGCTTCGGGTTTATTGAAAGAAGTATTACATGATAAGCTTATTTAAACTCAACCTTATCCTCAATCTCAGGTCTTACTCTCTGTAAATCCTCTGAGAGATAACGCTCACCGTTATCAGGAAGAAGCGGAATTATAATCTTTCCTGCATTTTCTTCCTTGAGTGCTTCCTTAATAGCGATTGCAAGTGAAGCTCCTGAAGAAGCTCCGATAAAGATTCCCTCATACTTACCGAGAAGATGTATAGCCTTTAATGTCTCGGCATATGAGATATCCTGATATTCATCAACAACATCAGGTCCAAAGTTATCAGGGGTCATAGCATTTAAACCATTTTCATCATGTACAGGATGGATACCATGGAAGCCGCCGTCAGGCACACCTTCAATAATCGGATTAGCAACATCATCAGGATTAGGCTGTGTGATGATAACCTTCACATCTGATTTTTTCTCTTTAAGGAATTTACCTACACCATGAGTTGAACCGCCTGTACCGACACCTCCGATAAATATATCTACATTTCCATCAGTATCATCCCATATTTCAGGACCGGTATGGTCGTAATGCGCCTTGATATTGTCAGGATTGGAGAGCTGATATGTAGCGTAACCATTTGGAGTGTCCTCAAGGAACTTCTTTATAATAGGTTCAAATGCTGCTATACCCTTTTCGTAAACCTCTGCCAAATCATCAGGCTCAACAGGAATTATATCAGCATTGTATGCCTCAAGGAGCTTAAGTCTCTCCACTGAAACACCCGGCTGAAGTCCTATCCTGAAAGGATATCCCTTTGCTGCTGCAAATGCTGCAAGAGCTATACCCGTGTTACCACTGGTAAACTCAACGAGTGTATTTTTATCAGGGCTTATCTCTCCTCTTGCCTCTGCCTGTTCGATAATCTCAAGAGCTATACGGTCCTTATGAGAGCCTGCAGGATTAAAATACTCTAACTTACCGAGTATCCTTCCCTTTAATCCAAGAGCCTCCTCAAGCCTGTGAAACTCAACTATAGGTGTATGTCCTACCAATTCTGTAATCGAATTATAAATTTTTCCCATTTTTTTCTCCTACATCTGATTTTTATATTGAAGTAATCATATCAGATTTATAGGAAAAAATAAAATTCATATTAGCTATAATCAGCTATCAGTAAAAGGGATAACAAATTTTTAATACAGAATCCCATAGTAGTATTCCAATA